>JACMPR010000162.1 GCA_014377385.1 Ferruginibacter sp.
AGACGCATTACGAAAGCCTGGATATAGCACAAAGCAAAAAGATATTTTATCTAAAATTCCGACTTCCGGAAATCATACCTCTCAAAGACGATGAATTGCAGGATTTGTTGAAACAAACGGAAACTTCGTTGTAAGCATAAATAAAATACAAATGGATGATGCCCTGGTTTTGGACGAAGACTTCTATTTTAATGAGCAGGGGTTTGTGGTGTTAACTGAAAAATACCACCTGAAGAAAGGATATTGCTGCGGCAACGGATGCCGGCATTGCCCTTACCAATATGAAGCCGTTCCCGAACCAAAACGCAGCGAATTATTATCCGTAAAAAGTGATGAGGAAAAGTAAAAACATTGCTACAAAAAAAACTCCCTTAAAAAGAGCCGCGGTTACTGGCGTAAAAGAATACAGTTTTTTTGAAGACGTGTACGCAGTAGTCAGGCAGATTCCCAAAGGCTACGTAACATCCTATGGCGCTATTGCAGCCTATCTTGGCACCAAATTAAGTGCCCGGATGGTTGGCTGGGCTATGAACGCAGCCCACAATGCCAAACCCGAAGTACCTGCGCAGAGGGTTGTCAACCGGAATGGAATGCTCAGCGGCCGGCACCATTTTTCAACCGCAACCATGATGGAAGAATTATTAAAGAAAGATGGGGTGCATGTAAAAGAGGATACCGTGGTTGACTTTAAAAAAAAATTCTGGGATCCTTCCATTGCCCTCGACTTTTAAGAGATGTCAACTCTAAAAACATAACTTTACTAACATGAGTGAAAAATTAATTGCCGGAAAGATCACCTTTATTCATCATGAAAAAAACAGGGCGGTTATTGAATATGAGGAAAATGGAAAAAAGAAAACAATCCAGGCCGATATTGATGATAAGGCACAAGCTAAGCTGGTTATACAAAAGATTATTAAAAAGCCACATAGGTTCCTGGTGGGCGACCATGTAAAATTTCAAATAAAAAAAACGGGGTCCAATGGAAGAATCCTGTATGCAGACAGTATCCAATATCAATACAACACAGCCCTCGAGATTTTAATAAACAAAGCTGAAACAGAAAATAAATTTTTGGGTTACATAAAGATCACAGACCATGAATACTTTATCAAAGAAATAGATACTTATCTTTTTTTTCCGTTAAAGATTTCTGCCTATGAAACGGCCCCTACCGAAAAAGAGATACACCGTCCCGTTACTTTCAAATTAGAGAATATAGCAAAACCTGAAAAAATTGCTGCGAGTCTCTATAACCACAATTATATTCCTGAATTCCAGGAAGCCATACAGCATTTTAAAAAGAAAGCCATCATCGACGCAGTCGTACATAAAATAACACCTTTCGGCATTTACCTGCAGCTTATACATGGAAAGATAGAAGCGAAACTTACAATTGATGAACCGCTCGCCAAAAGGATTGAAGAACAGGTACTTTTAGTAGGAAGTACGATTCGCGTTATAATTAAGTACCTGACGCCGGAAAAAATCGTGGTTGAGTTGGGTTGAGGTTTTGATTGGCAATTTCGACAATTAAAGCCAAACTTTAAATGAATAAGATCCCAACATGTAAAGCTTTCCCGAAGCAATTTAAAATAAATTATTATCATTCACTCCCTTCCTCGTCTATCCATAGTATGGATGTATCATCCAATAAACCAATACGCCGGTTACTGCAACATAAAACCAGACTGGCCAGGTAATGCGTACCAGCTTTCTGTGTTTTTCATATTCTCCGGTAAGGGCCCTGTATGCCGTAAATAATATAAAGGGTAAAATAATTCCTGCCAATGGAATATGCGTTAACAGTATAACGTAATAGATCATTCTTGTGAAACCCGCTGAAAGTTTTTCTTCGTGGCTTAATATTCCATCATGATTAATGTCGCCAAACTTTGTATCGCCGGCAAGTAAATGATGAGCAATGTAACTCACTAAAAATAATACGGAAAGAAAAATTGCTGTAAGCATAATCTTTTTATGCAGCATATAATTCTTATTCTTCACTGTTACCAAACCAGCGAGCAACAGTAACGCTACCATGGAATTAATTACTGCATTGGCAAGTGCAAACACGTGCACATTAAATGGAAGTTGCAGCTCTAATTTTACCTTGGTTAATACTGCTACGGCAACGAACACGATGACGGAGACGGTGTAGATAAATACTTTTGCTTTTAAGTCGTTCTTTTTTAACGATGGTTCTAATAACATTACTCTCTTTTTTTAATTCTTTTAAGGAGGGCCATGACAAATATCAGCAGGCCGATACCCACAAAAATTACCGGCAGGTATGGTATGAATTCACGAAAAATAGATGGGCTTTTTTTATCCCGCTCCAGCATAAGCGTTGGAATATCCCTGACGAGTTGCTCCTGCTTAACCGTATCAAATCCATTGTACCAACCGCGTACGATGCGATTGCTGTCCAGTAGGAAAAAGTTTTCGGTATGAATAAAGGCTGTATCAACATTACTGTCTGCAACACTCGCTTTTATTTCATTCAAAGCAAAATCATAAATCTCCTTTTTATTACCGGTGACAAACCACCAACTGTCGTGATTTACGTTGAATTTGTCGGCAAATTTTCTAAGTTGTGCAACGCTATCGTGTTCAGGATCTACGCTGATTGAAATAAATTGTACAATGTCAGCATTCTTCACAAACGAATCCTGCAATTTTTTCATATTTTTTGCAAGCCCCGGGCAAATGGAAGGGCAACGGGTAAAGAAAAAATCAATGACCAGGATCTTTCCCTTCAGATCGTCTAATGAAACCTGCTTTCCGAGCTGGTTGGTGAAGGAAATATTTTTTACTTTATGCCAAAGCGTGTCTGTAGTAATTTTTCCGGCTTTGTCATTTGTTTTTAAATTGTCGTAAAAATAATGGCCTGGTATATGAACCGCATCTTTACTGTAATATTTTACCAACAGGTAACCTGTTAATGGCAACAGGATGGCGAGCATGAGCGACAAAATCGATTTCTTCAAAGCTTGTAAGTTTATTAATTACTGATTATTCTCCATTCCGGCAATTCGTTGCAAAATTTGACGCGGGATTTATATATACAAAAAACCACCGTTGCTAATGCGAACGATGGTTTAATTATTTTAAAAGCTAATAATAAAGACTAATCTTTCGCACCCTGTTTGGTAGGAGGAGTTACAACTTCATGCGTATCCTGTTTACTTCCGGCATTTGTATTCCTGAGATTTTTCCAGGCACTACCATCCCATAAAAAAGCGATAATAAACCAAATAAATAAACACAGCGGAACAACGATTGTCATGATCATATTTCTCACTTCACTTCCAAGGTGCATAAAAACAGAAACAATGTAGTATGCTTTAGCAAGGGTTAAAATGCAAACGAGTCCTTTAAAGGCAAGTACCAATGCTGTATTAGGATGTTCCCCTTTGTGAATATTGTAAATGGCCAACCCAAGACCAAGCTCGATAATAGTAAGAACAGATAACAGCCAGAAAGTTCTCCAGATGGCTTTTGTGCCGTCGGCGTGTTCCGGTGCAAAACTGATTTCAGGTGAAATAACGTGTTGACTCATAAAATAGTTGTTGATTATTAGAATTTCTTACGGTTAGATAAGGTAAAAACAAAGGAATACGAAAACCCACACAAGATCTACAAAATGCCAGTATAGTCCTGCTTTTTCAATCATCTCATAATGACCACGCTGATCAAAATGACCCAATTTTGTTTTAAGGTACATAACGATATTAATTACAACACCGCTAAATACGTGAAAGCCGTGAAAGCCGGTAATGCCGAAGAAATAACCTCCAAACGCGATCGGTCCGGGGTTAGTTGCATGCAAACCTGCTGCACTTATCTGGCTGATCAGCTCGGGATTGGATAATGCGGAAGTATTATTGGCTTCAGCACCAGCGTGATGTAATGTAGATGCAATGGTAACCAACTGATCGTGCGGTGTTTTTGCAGCGCCGCCAGCATGGCTTCGTGGCTTAATTCAGTTCCCCAGGGATTTGCCTTAACCGTAGTTGGCAACGTGTTCAATGTGCCATCGCCCAACAAAGAAACGTGTTCACCGGTCAATAAATGCGTCCATTCCCATGCCTGGCAGCTAAGAAACGCCAGTCCCCCCAGGATGGTTAATATCATGTACTTTTCCACTCCTTTGCGGTTCATTTTATGGCCTTCATGAACGGCAAGCACCATTGTTACTGAGCTGGCAATGAGGATAAAGGTCATTAAACTTACAAAAGCAAGGGGCAGGTTTGCACCATGGCCCGCAAAGGGAAAGGCATTAAATACATGATTAGGATCTGCCCAA
>JACMPR010000163.1 GCA_014377385.1 Ferruginibacter sp.
ATTAATAATTCATCCTTATCTTCAGAAGCGCAGGCAAAAATTTGACCCATTGGATTTACAAAATAAGAAGTGCCGTAGAATTTACCCAGGTTCCAGGGCGCTTCTGTGCCAACCCGATTAATGCATCCCATAAAATATCCGTTGGCTACCGCATGTGCAGGCTGTTCCAATTTCCATAAATACTGCGATTGTCCTACGGTGGTAGCTGATGGATTGTAAACGATCTCTGCGCCATTTAAACCCAGGCATCTTGCCCCATCGGGGAAATGGCGATCATAGCATATGTACACGCCCACTTTTGCGTACTTTGTTTGAAATACGGGATAGCCCAGGTTTCCAGGCTTGAAGAAAAATTTTTCCCAAAAGCCACCGGTATGGGGTATATGATTTTTTCTATACTTGCCTAAATAAGTTCCGTCCGCATCTATCACAGCGGCAGTATTGTATAAGACTCCGGCCGATTCCTTTTCATAAACCGGAACGATGATCACCATATTGTATTTTTTTGCATAGACAGCCATTCGTTCAGTCGTTGGACCGGGAACAGTTTCTGCAGAATCATACCATGATTTGTCCTGGCCAGGGCAAAAATAAGGTGTATTAAAAATTTCCTGGAAGCACAATATCTGCACGCCTTTATCACCTGCCTCTTCAATCAATGGAAGGTGTTTTTGTACCATGGCTTCCATTATCTCTGCAATGGTTCCTTCGCCTTCTGTTTTAGGCAGACTAAGTTGTATAAGTCCCGATTTAATAATTCTTGGCATTAAGAGCGTTTAAAATTATGAGTTGTAAATGATCTGTTTAATGGGTTATTCGCTTATTATTTATTTCCGCCATGAAAACTCAAAGGCGGCACGCAGCACAAAGACTTATTTCAACTTTCTGTCTTTGCGTGTTTTTGGCAATTTAAATTACCTGTGAAACTTTATTACGCCTGATAAATTTTCCGTATCCCTTATCAAGCAAACATTCATTGTTATCTATTGCTATTTGTCCACGCAACAAAACCGTTTTTACTTTACCGGTTACTTCCCATCCTTCATATCCGCTGTAATCAACATTCATGTGATGCGATACTGCTGATAAGATATGTTTTTCATTGGGATCAAAGATTACGATATCGGCATCACTACCCACTGCAATCGTTCCTTTTTGAGGGAACATTCCGAAAATTTTTGCTGGATTTGTACAGGCCACTTCTACATATTTGTTCAAAGATATTTTTTCTTTGTGTACGCCTTCACTGTACAATAACTCCATCCTGTTTTCGACAGCCGGGTGGCCGTTGGGTATTTTTGAAAAATCATCTTTACCCATCAATTTCTGTTCCCACATAAAAGGGCAATGATCGGTTGCCACTACCTGTACCAATCCCTGGTTAATACCTGCCCACAATGTTTCCTGGTCTTTTTTTTCTCTTAATGGCGGGCTCATCACCCATTTGGCACCTTCAAAATTTTGTTCGTATAAGGAAGCATCCAGTATTAAATACTGTATGCAGGTCTCAACAAATACTTTCTGATTTCTTTTGGTAGCATTCCTAACCGCGTTAAGTGCACCTTCGCAAGTCAGGTGAACAATATATCCCGGGCAACCTGTAAAATTTGTCATATCAACGAAACGTTCACTTGCTTCTGCTTCTGTTACTTCCCGTTGAGATAGATAATGATATAATGGTGTTAAGTTTCCTTCGCCCCTATGCTTTTGCGTGAGGTAATCGATCATATCGCCATTGGTTGCATGTACATTGATAAGACCTCCATGTTTTTTCACCTCTTCCATTAATCCAATCATCTGTCGGTCGTCAATCATCAGGGCACCTTTATACGCCATAAATGTTTTGAAAGAGGTAATACCTTCTACTTCAATGAAGGCCTGAATTTCCTTTTTTGTATCCTCGTTGAAATCTGTAATAGCCATGTGAAAGCTATAGTCTCCCACGCAATTTTTATCAGCCCGTGATTGCCATTCTGCCAGGGCGGCGTGCAAAGAATTGCCTTGCTTTTGTAAAATGAAATCGATAACCATCGTGGTACCGCCGTATAATGCAGCCCTGGTTCCGGTTTCGTAATTATCGCTGGAATAGGTTCCCATAAATGGCATGTCAAGATGCACATGGGGATCTATTCCACCAGGAAACACAATTTTACCGGACGCATCTATTTCTTTGTCCGCTTTTACACTTAAATTTTTACCGATGGCGGAAATACTTTCCCCCTGGATAAAAATATCAGCAACGTAATCATCTGTTGCTGTAATAATACGGCCGTTTTTAATTAGTACACTCATTTGCTTAATATAAATTAGACCTCTTTACAAAATCATTACTTTCCCCCTACATTATCTTTACTGTAAGGTGCAGTGAGAAAAACTTTTTTAACGCCGGTTATCATTGATATTTTTACCCTTTTGTAAATTCTTATATATGATCACTTCCGACCCAACTGCTCAGTATGTCTTTTAGACCAGGCGCTGCTTAACCCGCGAATTATATTTCATCAGGAAATAATATAAAAGGGCGCTTACTGCAAATCCCACAAACCAGGCGTAATGATATAATGATGAAATCCATACCGGGAAAGTGGTTTCGGATACCAGTTTTACCTGCAACAAAAATCCGGGTACATTGGGCAGGATGCCAAGGATCAATGCGATCACTGCGGCCGGATTAAATCCCTTCGTATATGTATACGAACCATTTGTGTCGTAAAGATCGTTCAAAAGCAGTTGCTTTTTTCTAATGAAAAAATAATCCACGATCATGATACCGCCTACCGGTCCAAGCAAACTTGAGTATGCAATGAGCCAGGTAAAAATATAACCGTGAGGATCTGCCATTAATTTCCATGGAAATATAAGTATACCAATTACACCTGTGATGTATCCTCCCGTGCGAAAGCTGATCTTCTTTGGAGAGAGGTTGGAAAAATCGTTTGCGGGACTCACAATATTTGCTGCAATATTGGTAGCCAAAGTGGAGATTATAATCCCAATCATAGCAAAAGTTACCACAATTTTACTTTCAAACTTTCCTGCAAGTTGGACGGGGTCCCATTCCGGGCTTCCGTAGATGATGGCGGATGCAGACGTTACAACTACACCAACAAAAGCAAACAAAGTCATGGCCG
>JACMPR010000164.1 GCA_014377385.1 Ferruginibacter sp.
AGTTGCTACGGGCTTTGAAAGTTTTGCGGCGGATCAGTCAGTTGCCATTTCCTGGAATGATGCAGCCATATTTGAATGGAATTGCAATACCGCTTTTGTAACGAACGGTGCAAACTATTTCTCAGATAATTCCACATATCCAACCCTTCGCTTAACAAAGATACCGGCTGCATCACTGGGTGGCAACGACAATACGGCTATCTATGGACTGTTAGAGATCAACACGCCGGTAACGTGGACAGGCAGCGGTACCAAAACTTTTGCGGCAGGCGTGAAGGGCAATGCTGTACTTACACAGGCACCTGGCTGCGGAAAATTCTTTACAACCGCTCCTTTCCAGGACCTGCCGGTAATCGGAAACTCAAATGCCACCGTGGTAGGAATCATCGGGGGCACCGTAAGTATTCATCTCAATACAGAAGGATTTACATTTATGTCGGGCATTACCGTTCCGGATGCTTCCAATGTGAGTATATTGGGCCCCTGCCTTTCTTTACGGGAAACTGCAGTTCAGCAAAATGCTGTCATGACCCTTGGTGCCGGTGCACGTTTTACAATTGAAAACGGGGACCTTGAAAATCAAGGAAGCTTGCTTGGACCGGGCAGCCTGGAATTTACGGGCAGTACTACGTCATTGCTAACATCTCCAGGATTGCTGACGGCGCCGCTAATCCTGACTAACAAACAGTTATCACTTGGAACAAATGCGAGTACCGCCGCAATCAGCCTGACTGCCAACAGCAACCTTACGCTGGAAAGTTTTAATCTAAATATGGGCACAGCATCTCTCCTTGCAGATGCTGCAAACTTTATTGTCACCAACGATACCGGCAGGCTGTCCCGTTTTGTATCCGCATCGCCGGTTAATTTCCCAATCGGAGTAAGCAGCAATACTTATACACCGGTAAACATCAGCAATGCAGGTAACCCGGATAATATTAAAGCAGGTGTTACGACCGGTGTGCAGTCAGCCGTACCTGTTACCAACGGTAATGTTGACCGTACCTGGATTATCGGAGATTCGACTCAAACCGGAGAAAACCTCTCCCTGACACTGCAATGGAATGCCGGAGATGAACAGCCCGGATTTGACCGCACGAAATGTTACATTTCACATTATACTTCCTGTCCCGCACCGGCAAGCTGCACACCATTCTTTGATGCCGTTACGGAAGCTAACTGCAATGGCACCACCACTTTTACTATTCAGCGAAATTCGATAACAGATTTTAATACGCCGAAATTTATTGTAAGTTCAAGTCAATTTATATTCACTTTTACAGGCAATGGAGACTGGAACAACCCGGCGAACTGGACACCTAATGTTGTTGCGCCTGCGGTTATCCCGCCGGGTATAGAAGTATACATTGATCCTATCGCTAGCGGGGAATGTATTTATTATGGCAATATTAAAATCAAACAAGGGGGAAAACTCAAAGTACAACCTGGCAAGCGACTAAGGGTAACGGGTGATATAACCGTAGAATAAGGAAGGTGAAAATTATGATGATAAATTATTACCAGTAACAGTTTTTATTTACAGTAGTTCCGCTGCAGAAGCTGCCCGGTTGTTAACTCTGGAAAATCCCAATTTGGTTTGATAAGAGATACGTTTATTGGTTTTACTCAACGCCGTTTCACATTTTAAAAAAGTTCCTTTGTAATCAGGCAACTTTTCGATTCTTTTCGCACATCCGGCGAAGCTATATTTGCTAAATATTTTTTCTACCCAATGATCTTTTACTTCGCTCCCGGCACGCAGTTTTTTCTCAGGAAATTTGAATACAAAGCGGATAAATGCTGCGAAGTACCCGGGCCTTCGTTGATATTGTGCGTACGATTTGGATATTCCATGAACTGGAATTGCTTGTTGTATTTCACGAGCTCATTAACAAGCGCTTCTGCATTACTGTAATGCACATTATCGTCTCCTGAGCCATGTACAAGTAAGAGGTTTCCTTTCAGGCCCTGAACGTGCGAAATTGCAGAACCTTTCACATAATCAGCCATATTTTCCTGTGGTAATCCCATGTATCTTTCTGTATAAATATTATCGTAATACAACATATTACTCACTGCAGCAATGGCAATGCCTGTTTTAAAAATATCAGGGTATTGAAACATCAGGTTAAGTGTAGATGAACCGCCACCGCTCCAGCCCCACACGGCAACCCGATCCTTATCTATAAAATTATTTTCCAGGATCTTCTTTGCGCCCATGGCCATATCCCTGATATTGACACTTCCATTTTTCCGGTAAATAGATTTGCGCCAGGCTGCACCTTTTAAGGCAGGAGTTCCACGGTTATCCAGGGCAACCTGTATATACCCATCCGTACTCATGTCAGCATCGTACAAAAAATTATCATGGTTGCCAAAAACATCCGCTGTTGTTGTTGCAGCCGGCTCACCATACACATAAAATACAACAGGATATTTTTTATTCGGGTCAAAATTTTTGGGCTTGTTCATCCAGGCATCCAGTATGATATTGTCTTCTGTAGTGATCTGCAGGTATTCTACATTGATGGCTGGATTCGTCTTAATATTATTGGCGATACTTTTTGCCGGGTTCAGCGGCCTGCCGTCGGGCAGGGATATCCACTCAGTTACCTGGGGCGTGTTGTGGTTACTAAAGGTATGACTTGCGATCCTGGCAGTGGGAGAAATAGTATACTCATTTGTTCCCTTTAATTTGGCATTACTTACCAGGTCGGCTTCTTCCCTGAATTGTTTACCAGGATTATTGATACGTGCCCTGTATAAATACATCTGTGTAGCATTAGCAGGTGAGGCAGAAAAGTATATATAATTGTTTGTTTCATCTACTCCTTTTATTTCACCAATGTCGTAATTACCCTTTGTCAGCAAGGTTACTGTTTTTCCATCCCGGCTGATGCGGTAAATATGACGCCAGCCGTCTTTTTCACTTACCCATAAAAAATCCTGTCCCTTATTTACCCATGACCATCCCGAGGGATCGCCGCCCGGCTCCGATGCATTTAGGTCTACCCATGCGTCGTCACTTTCTGCCCAGAAGGTACGGCTGTTGCCATCTGCAGTATTGCAATAAATAAGCTTACTTTCCTGTTGCTTCCTGTCAAGCTGCTGCACGATCAATTCACTGGAACCACTCCACTCCATACGAGGCAAATAATTCTGCTGTGGATCACCCTCAATTCTCATCCAGCGAACGGCGCCATTTGAAAGTGTAACAACGCCCAACTTTACCGGCGAGGGTGCATCTCCTGTTTTAGGATATTCAACTGG
>JACMPR010000020.1 GCA_014377385.1 Ferruginibacter sp.
ATATAGTTGATTTTGGAATGAGTAAGATAGTTTTTTTTTTGATAAAACGCCAGGCATTGGTATGAATGGTCGTCGATAGAGTTCTTTTGCAGGTGGAATCTTGTAAGCGCAATTGTTTTTGAAAGAAAAGTATCTGTAGAACATATCGCCAACGCATAGATCGCTAACTTCTCCTTCCAATGCTGACGTGCCGCGCTGTGAGGTACAAGCCCACCCTAATAAAAAATACTGGTCTGTAAAATACAAACCAGCAGGAATATAGAGTGTGAAATTTAAGAAGGGTTTATCTTATTTGGTAGGAAATTCCGAAACCAATTCCGGCAAGGTGAATCTTTTTGTTGACCAGCGTATTTTTAATGTATTGCTGAACCGGGCAATAACTCAATGATGGGGTTGCAAAGAGCTCCATTCTTTTGGTAAGCAATGTTCCCAATCGTACACCGGCGAATATTGTATATGCAACCTTTGTTTTAAGTGCCGCTGATTGCGAAATATTTACCAGCGGTGCATCAGGGTTACGATTGATATGATTTTTGTACCTGCTAATAATATTTACATTCACCCCTGCTTCAACTCCGAGTGACCAGGACGGCATTTGAAAAATATTGTATTGAAATGCAACCGGCACACTCAAAAATATGTAGCGGTTTACCGCGTTAAAATCTCTCCTGGTTTCTAAAACGACCGTGTTAGTATCAGCTACCAACACTCCATCATCGTTGTAATTTATCTGATTATCGCTGATGTTGACCTGGGTGTAGGTTTGTAGTCCAGCCACGCGGATTTTTTCATTCAACTGAAGGTACTGTATACCCAATTTTACACTGATCTTTCTATTGATTACTTTTCTTAACCCGACAGAAAATGCAAGGGAAGGCGGAATATAGGACCGGCCGATATTGCCTTTAAATGCGGATTTATCAGCATTTAAGAGTAGGATACGATTAAAAGAAACGGAATGATCATATTGTTGAAAAGCAAATACCGGAGATATCGTCAAATCAATAAACCAAGGCTTTTTACCGGCAGATTTTTTTACAATAACTGTGTCTTTTTTCATTTCTGCAGGCACTGGAACGATCGTTTTTTTAAAAACCATGTCAACAGGCAGGTCATTTACAGCAGGTTCATTTTTTACCCAATCACTTTTTTCTTGTCGAACTATATTTTCATTGCCAATAGTAACTAAATCTGCACCGGTTGTAGTACTGGAAATTTTATCGTCAGAAGTTAATCGTTGGCCATCTTGATTCATATTCACCGATTCCGCTAATCCTTCCGTTTCGGCTGCTGTAATGCTGATTTTTGACCTTGCTCTTTGTTTATTTAGTGATTTACTTCTGCGGCTGATAAGTGCATTAGTTTTATCGAATATCAGGTCAGTATCCGTTTTTATCTTCCTTAAACCCTTTTGTACTTCGTTCGCAGTAATTCGGGCCGAAGGAGAAAACGTTACATCCTGGGAACTTTGTAAATAACTGTTATCATTAGCGCTAATTTTATTAATGACGGGTTCATTAGCCTTATCAGGTGAGGCAAGGGCTTTTTTCCTTTCAGTTTCTTTTGTTTCAATTGTAAAAGAACTTTTGCTATTTGCCAGCACCTCTTTCGTTGGAGTAACAACATTGACTGGCTTGTCAGCATGCTGAATTGTTTCGTTGCGGCTGAACTCTTTGGGGTTGAAATATCCAGCCAGCATCAGGACAACCAGCAGTATGCCCGCCAACCACAAAAAGAAACCAATATATCTTTTGTTGTTTTTCCTTTTTATGTTATCCCAGGCATCCGGCGGCACAATATCCTCATGACCATTTGCCTTTTGCTTTATAATATCGTAGACATCGTTCATACTTTTACTGAATTATATTTTTTTTTGAACAGGGACTGCAGGTATTTTTTTGCTTTCATCAACTGCACTCTTGAAGTAGATGATTGTATGCCAAGCATCTTTGCGATTTCCTCGTGGGTATAGCCTTCAATTACATTGAGGTTAAAAACCATGCGATACCCCTCGGGCAAACTTCGTATCATGGCATGGATTTCATCTTCCGACATTTTTGAAACAACTTCCGGCTCTATACTATGCTCCTTTAGATTTCCTAAGTCAATGTCGCTGAACATTATTTTATTTTTGCTGATCTCCCTCGCAGCTACACTAACAAATACCCTTCTCAGCCATCCTTCAAAGCTACCCTCGGCACGATATTGCTTTACATAACTAAATACTTTAATGAAGCCTTCCTGTAAAATATCCTGCGCCTGTTGCCTGTCTTTTGCATAGCGGGTACACACCGACATCATTTTTCCTGCGTATCGGTCAAATAAAAGTTTCTGGCAATCCTGTCTTTTATCTTTACAGCCTTGTATCAGCTCGCTTTCTGTCAATTATCTCTGTGTGTTTATTAATTCATGCATTTTTGTGATGCTGTTATTTGTTTTAAACTAACAAGACTACTAAAGGTAAGCTCATTGTGAATAAAATAGCGGGCAGTAGGAGAGCCACAAACAGTATATGTTTGTAGCTCTCCTGCCCGAATTTGTATTATCCCCGGCATGTACACTTACAAAAATTACGGTCTTGGACCCGCATAAACCAATGTATCAAAAAAAGCACGCAAAGGATTCGCATTGTAGTTCCATGATACGTAAATCGTTTTTGTTGAAGGCTCATACCTGCTTATACCTGCGCCGGCACCCGTAAACATAGTAATTGGGGTTGCGCCGCCGGCATTAAAAACATCGGTTACGAGATCAGTTAAAGGATCAAAAACCACTACCGGTGCAATCGTGTTTCCGTACCAGTTAGTTACGCCCGGAGCTACCCCTATCGGGTGGCCGAAATCATTCTTTTGCGGCCAGTAAAATGCAACAGAAGCTGGTCCTGCCGTGATCATATATTCTTCAGTATCATAAGGGAAAGTGTATGGATCCCGGTTGTGGTAGCCTTTTAGGTTGTACACACCATCGTACCTGTTTTTCAGACCCACTTCAACCAATATCCTGTTTTGATTTCCTGAAATTGTGTAGCCCGGATCAACTGCAACGATCCTGAGGCCGATACCGTAAGTTTTTAACGGGTCAAGTGCAAGGGTGCTGGGCACCCTGATGCTTATATCAAGTAATTGTTGTCCCTTGGGAAGGATCACATCAGTTGAGCCAAGATCATAGAGTGCCGGATTGAATTCTTCGATGATTGTTCCGTTGGCTGCGTTGTACTCTGAAAGAATTGTAGGATCCAGAGCTAATTTAATATGAATGTCTTCTTGGGCAGGCTTACCGGCAAGCAGGGAAATAGTTAATATTCCTTTAATGGTTTGCGGAGTATCAGCGACATTTATACCCGCTGTATTTTTTAATTTAATGCCGCGGGTAAATCCTACCCCTTTTGGTGAAGCATCAGGATCATTGATCCCATAACTGTTGTTATCAAAACCTTTGTCTTTTAAACAACCGGTGCCGGCAATTATCACAGCAGCACACAGGAGAGTGGCCAATTTTAATTTTTTCATTCTTTTAATTTTTTCTATTTATAAAACCTATCCTCAACAAGACACAAAACTTTAAGGTTCCGCTTACCCGGTACCTGATTATTTTATAAAATAGTTCGGAAACGTTTTCTGAATCAAAGCAGTATTGCGGCTTATCGTCTTCAGCCGGCTGCTTGCTGCCACATTTTTTTGCTTTAAACTGAGATTAATTGACCTCGAAAGACCTGTCTCTGCTATATTAACCGAAGTGGTCGCAAGTTGGCCAATTCATTTATATTTGCAGCCCAAATGAACTATTTAAGTAGTAGAAGTTGGATAACTTCCTGAAACAACGTCTTAATCAAATTAAAATGAAATTATACCGCAACAAGAAGCTTAGAAGTGTTATTATTCCTTTTTTGAAAAAGCTCAACCTGGGTAATATCCACATTAAGCACCATTACACTGGTACGAAATTCAAGCTGGATGCCTTTATTCACAAAGGTTATTGGTATCATGGTAAAAACCGTGAGAAGGTTCAGATGGATATTTTTAAAACAATTATTAAAGAAGGTGATACAGTAATAGAGTTGGGCGCTCACATCGGTTACATAAGTGTTTATTATTCTAAATTGGCAGGGCCTGCAGGTAAGCTATATGTTTTTGAACCTGGTGCAAATAACCTTCCATACACAAGAGTGAATGTTGGGAATTCAAAAGTAAAAAATATCGAGTTGGTAGAAAAAGCTGTGTCTGATGAAAATGGCAAAGCTACTTTCTATCTAGAAAACATTACTGGTCAAAGTAATTCCCTGGTAAAAGATTACAGGGTTACTAAAAAGATACACTCGAAAACCTTTACAGAATTACGAAAAAATGCAGTGGAGGTAGAAACCATCCGCCTGGATGATTTTATCAAAGAGCGAAATATCAAAAAGCTTGATTTTGTTAAGATAGATATTGAGGGTGCAGAATACATGGCCATCAAAGGGATGGATCATATCCTGGATATATTGCGGCCAACCATGATGATAGAAGTGACTGAAAACCACGAGGTATTATTTAAATTGCTTAAAGAAAAAAATTATACGATCGTGGATGAGTTCAGTAACCTGGTAACAGATTTGCCACATTTTTACGGAAACTTATTCTGCGTCTATAAATCTAACCAGGGTTTAGTAGATAAATTATTACAGCAGCATAAATAACTAATTTTCTTCAAAAAAAGTTTTATTATACGCATACCCGAAGATGGTATATGCCTGTAAGAGAATGACTTTGAAAAGGCCTGTCGCAAAAAAAATTTTGGTCAATTTCCCCAAAAAGAATTATACCCACATAAAATATTTTACCTGAGCCCAGGATGAACAACAGGTATTATTTCCTGAGGATAATCTTGTATCGCAACGCCTTTTTGTAATCAAAAAGCAGGTCTACATAATAAAGCGAGTTGTCTTTTACTACATAATCGAAACTATAATGATTCCCGATTCTTTTAAATTGAACATAAACCTGCTTCTTTTCTGCCCAGGTATCCCTGACAAGCTTCGTTTTGCGTTTTGATACCGCGATGGTGGTCCAAAGAGAAGGGTTTCTAAAATTGTTTGAATTTACCTGTATGTACCGAATATCCTTTTGATACTCGAAACTAAAATGCAGTGTATCGTCTTTCTTAACGGTAAGCATCCCGGTAACAGGCTGTTCGTTTGAAATATTACTCAGTACTTCCGCAGAATAGTAATGGGGCTGGTTAAAAAAATCTTCCTGTGACAGGCGGTACTGGTCACCCCAATAACCATTTTTAGGATAATGGTTGCGGCTTATCCGCTGAAATACATTTATCCAGTAATAATCCTCGTATTCTTTTACGAACTTTATCAGCTTGCCGTCATCATTTTCCACGCAATAACCCGCCGCCCATGTTGCATCCAGGAAAAACCAGGCTGTATCAATGAAAACAGCATTCCAGGCGTGATTTGCAGTTATTTTATTACCAATCTGGTATGGTTTCGTTCTTGCATAGCCCGGTATAATTTCTGTTTGTACGTGATTGAGCTCGCACAACTTTTGAAAGAGCCTGGCGTAACCATCACACACGGCCTTCCTGCTTTTTAAGATTTTTTTTAAGTAATCATTTTCCCATGCCCGGGTTATCCCGGCACAATCATATTTATCGCTACACTCGGGCTGTTGGATGTCTTTTCCACTGTTGAAGAAACGGAAATCGTAAGAAATATTGTTTGTTATCCATTTAAAGATAGCTCTCACCTTGTCTATATCCAGCAGAAATGGGCCGGTAAGATCCCTGGCAAGCTTTATATAATCGTTTTCATATTTCACCGTAAGTACGAAACTATCAACCTTTCTCATGTCAGTTCTTACAGGTACAGGTTGCGCTGGAAGGGTAAGGCTGTTTAAAACAATCAGCAGCAAGAAAATCACGCTGCGTCCTGTGTGAGTTGTGATATGCAGACCTGCTTTTTTCACTACCTAAATATACGCTATTACCTTTACGCTACCTGCCATTGATGCGTACTTTATAACCCTCAGTGTGATGAATGCAACTTAACGGTTGTCGGTGAAGCCTCCCCCGAAATAGCCGACAACCTATGCAATATATTTCTATACATGTTCGTTTTCTACAATCAGAAGCGAACGATTTATACGAATCAAAAAAACTGCCTTACCGCTTTTTCGTATATAGAAGATCTTGTTTAAGAGGCTAAAATTCTCTTTATATGAAACAAACTTATACACAACAGGAAATTTTACTTTTCATAAAAACCCGGTTCTCTTCCAGGCACCTGGACAAAAAAGACGAGCATGGAAATGAAAGAAAATTATCGGAAAGGGAGTTGCTGGAAGAGGCATGCTGGAACGGTTTAATTTGGGAAACGCTGCCCGAAATATGCGAGTGGGGTAATAACCGGTCATTAACGCTTTGGGCTGTGAGTGAGGCAGATTCCTTTCTTGACCTGCTATTTGGCGAATTTAAAGAAAGAGGGGAGAAAGCCTTTTCAGTAAATCCATATGTATTTATGCAGATTCAACATTTCAATTAATTCAGCATATTATGTTAGCCTTCGTTATCGCCTTACTTTCGTTATCGGTACTGATATACAGTTTGCTGCACGTCAAGGATAAGTCTGCCGACCAGCAAATGTGATGATTTGGTTATTCAATGTGCCTAACCACTTTTATTACTACCAGCTTGGAAACCGGCGTATTGCTTTTGATGGCGACGCTGCTGATCGGCACCAAAACATTTGTTTCAGGGAAATAAGTTGCGGTACATCCTTCAGGTATCGGGTACGGCACCACGATAAACTTATGTGCAACTCTTTCGATCCCATCAACATTGTTGAACAGGTCAACCACATCTCTATTTTTTAACAGCCTTTTATTCATATCCAGTTGGTTCATCATAATGATCCTTCGCTCATTATATATACCGCGGTAACGGTCATTGAGCCCATAGATAGTAGTGTTGAACTGGTCGTGGCTTCTTATGGTCATCATCATAAGTTCATCTGCCGCAACCGGGGTTGGTTTAAAGACTGCTATATTAAATTGTGCTTTTTGGGTACTGGTATCAAATTTTCCTTCCCTGTTGCAGTTGGGCAGATAAAAACCACCGGGAATGCGTACTCGACGGTTGTAATTTGAAAATCCCGGGATTGTTTTCTCAATATCATTGCGGATATGATCGTAGTGTTCCAGGTATTTATCCCAGTTCACTTTACTTTTATTTCCTAAAGTGGCCTTAGCAAGTTTACACACAATAACGGGCTCGCTTAACAACTTTTCTGACACTGGTTTAAGTATACCTTTTGATTGCTGAACGACACTCATTGAATTTTCACAGGAAACAAACTGGTCCTCCCCGTTCATGGTATCCCTATCGCTGCGGCCGAGGGTTGGCAGTATCAAGGCCTCGGCGCCATGTACCAAATGGCTGCGGTTAAGTTTTGTAGAAACATGCACTGTAAGCAAACAGTTACGCAGAGCTGTAGCAGAATACAACGTGTCGGGCGTTGCAGAGAGAAAATTTCCTCCCATGGCAAAAAACAGCTTTGCGTTACCGTTATGCATCGCCTTAATAGCGTCCACCACATCGTAGCCATGTTCTTTTGGCGGGGTAAAATCAAAATTATTTTCTATCGATCGGAGCAAAGCTTGCGACGGTTTTTCAAAAATGCCCATGGTTCGGTCGCCCTGCACATTGCTATGCCCCCGAACAGGACAGGTGCCGGCGCCGGGTTTACCAATACTTCCTTTGAGCAACAGCAGGTTTACAATCTCTTTTATGGTATCTACAGCATTTGTGTGTTGCGTCAGCCCCATCGCCCAACACGCAATGATCTTATTTTTAGTTGCAAGAATAGCTGCAGTTTCCCGTATCTGTGGAAGTTCTACACCTGATGCCAGTACGAGTGCATCAAGGTTTTGCTTTGCAAGGTGGTTAAAAAAGTTGTCTGCCTCCTCCGTATGTTGTTCTATGAATTGTTTGTCGAACACTGTTCCTGGTGCTTTGGCTTCTTCGGCCGCAAGTAATATTTCTATCGCCTGCAGCAAAGCCATGTCGCCATTGAGTTTTACCTGCAAAAAAATATCTGTAAGGGCACTGTCTATCCCTAATACGCCCTTGAGTTTTTGAGGGTTGTCAAATCCCATCAGGCCGGTTTCCGGTAATGGATTAATGGAGATAATGACCGCACCATTTGCTTTTGCCTTTTGCAGAGCGGTAAGCATTCTTGGATGATTGGTGCCAGGATTTTGTCCGAGGATCAGGATCACTTCCGCTTCATAAAAGTCCTCCAGTTTTACAGAACCCTTTCCAACACCCAGTGATTCTCCCAGCGCAATGCTGCTGCTTTCATGGCACATATTGCTGCAATCCGGCAGGTTGTTGGTGCCGTATTCCCTTACGAATAACTGGTACAGAAATGCAGCTTCGTTACTTGTTCTGCCTGAAGTGTAAAAGATGGCTTCATTGGGTGAAGACAGCGCATTTAAAGAAGCCGCAATTTTGGCGAATGCAGCATCCCAGGAAACAGGTTGGTAATGTGTTGCTCCTTTTGGAAGGTACATGGGAGCTGCAACGCGGCCGTGTCTGCCGATGTCGTAGTCAGATAAGTTTGCGAGTTCTGTTACGGAATTTGATGCGAAAAAGTGCGCATCCAATTGTTTAGCTGTCGCTTCATCTGCAACGGCCTTCGCCCCATTTTCGCAATATTCGGCAATGCCACTGCGCTCGTCGTCCGGGTCGGGCCAGGCGCAGCTGGGGCAGTCGAAGCCTCCTTTTTGGTTAAGTTTATTGAGCGCCTTGAGGCCTCGTAAAATTCCTGCCTCGTCAAATATATGCCTGAAGCTTGATAGCACTGCCGGAATACCCGCAGCCGTTTTTTTCAAGGGGCCAAGTTTTAATCCCGTAAAAATTGATGGATTCTCCGCGTTGCTATGTTCATTTTTTTCTTCACTCATATTCAACAGGTTTTATTGGGATTATCATAAT
>JACMPR010000165.1 GCA_014377385.1 Ferruginibacter sp.
CCCATAAACCAACTTCATTTTATCTAAATGCCTTTGCAGACAAAGATGAAAACCCGAACAGCCAGGTTATTATCGGGATCTCCATTTCAGCTAACGAAACGGCACCAAAAAAGTAAGCACCACCATTACCTTCGAATCGCTTACCCGCCACGAAAAAATGATCGAAATGGGCTTCCAGGGTGGATTTACGATGGGCTTGAATCAGTTGGAAGGATTACTATTAATGATGAGGAAATAACTAAGAATGAAACATTCAAATGACACAGTTGGTAAGAATAGATAATTCATTGTTCCCGAGTTTCTTATGCTGCCTTAGCTAATAGTGTTGTCTTCTTGCAATGCTATCACTTCTTCATTTAAGGCAAAGTTAAAGCGGCTTTTGACACCTGCTTTTAATCTAGCTGTGGTCACCAAATCCTGAAAACCCGCTGCGCTAAAGGTGTACGTGTGTGCCTTCGGTCATTATTTATACTTCGTTAGATTTATCAAGAAAATATTCAACAAACCAGACAGGCAGGCTGCTTTCATCATAATCATTGTTCCATTTTTGCCTCCCTTTTTCAATCTTGAAATGTGCAAATAACCTGGAATCTTTATTGTTTTCTGAATTATCAAAAAAGTAAACCTGGTATGCAATCTTTGTTGCCTCATATAATAATTCCAAAGAGCGGTAGTATCTGCTTTCAATCTTATCTCCCGGCACACTATGACCTCCTTGCGCTACACGACTCTTGACTCTGAATTTGTTGATCTCCGGTGATTCTGTAGAAACAAAATAGAGGTACACTTTGTAGCCTTGTTCTTTTGCAAGACGCATAATCTCGAGTTTTGAATTATGCGAAAAAACAGTTTCAAAAGAAAACCGTTTCCTTTCCTGCAACATTTTTTTACGAAGAAAGTCTGCTATAATTTGGGATACCCTTTCGATGGCACCAGCTATTTTTAAAGTAAGCTTATTGGCGCGGAGGAGATATGAATTATCAAAATCTTCTTTTGTGAAGTCATCATTGATTAAACCAGAAGCGAGGACTGTAGTTTTAAATTCTTTATTGGATGCAAAAATATCAAAACTATTAAAATAAAATTTATCTGTTGCCAATTGAGAAGCTATATCATCAGCATTGATATAGTACCCAAAATCAATGTTCTTTTTGTTGACCTTGTAATTCCTTACATACTGAATCACGGTACTTTTCCCAGATCCGTTAGGGCCGGCAAATACACGTAGCCGGAGTTGTTAGTTATTGGTAGGTGGCAATAGCTATTATTTTTTCTTCTTTATTTCGGAAATATTTTGGGTGGAGCCATCGCTAAATATTTTCATGATCCAACCATTTCTTGCTACCACGTTGTATCCCATTACTTCCATTGTTTTTCTGGCTGCTTCTGTAAAACCGGTTGAAGATGCCTTTTTCAAAATGCGTGTGGTCAGGTAAGAATCAACAACATTTTTAGCAGTAACCTTTTTTAAACCTGCCTTTTTTAACGGCATACCTGCCATATTTTTTGTATCAGCCCTTTTTTCAATGGTTTGCCCTGCTATAGCTTTTTTAGTCATTATTTTTTTTACTTTA
>JACMPR010000021.1 GCA_014377385.1 Ferruginibacter sp.
AGGCGATTTCGGTTTTAATGCAAGAACTGAAGTTTACGAAAACCTGTTTAAGGCTGGTGTAATCGATCCAACTAAAGTTAGTCGTGTTGCTTTGGAAAATGCAGCTTCAATTGCTGGTATGTTGTTAACCACAGAATGTGTGATAGCAGACAGGCCAAAAGAAGAAGCGGCGCATGCGCATGGTGGTGCTCCGGATATGGGCGGCATGGGAGGTTATTAATACAATAGACTTTCGATATTTAAACAATCCCCTTCAATTTTTGGAGGGGATTGTTTTTTGGCTTACCTGTTGCAACCCTGTCCATCTTTGTAGGACTGTCTTGGCTTTTTCGGAAGCCACTCTTAAAAACGGTATATATCTATGGAGTTTTACTTAGATCATAAGCAGTAGGTGGTTGACAAACTCAACCTACTTTGGTTGCAATCCGGTATCTATTTTGCAAGCACTTTCAACAATTTTTAAACCTTGGTTTAATTAGTGTGACTTCAATAATTGCTCAGCAATTAGTAAGTCACGGGGTGTAGTAATTTTAATATTATCTTCTTCACCTTCAATCAACTGAACAGGGATGCCGAACGCTTCTACAACCGTAGCTTCATCCGTAAATTTATCTTTAAAATCTATATTGTAAGCAGGCAGCAAAATCTTGCTGTGAAAGGTTTGTGGCGTTTGTACCAGTTTAATCATGCTCCTGTCGATAGCCTCATTGCTGTCACCTCTCACCAATCTTATACTATCCTTCGAATTAATAACCGGTATTGTTGCCCCGTTTTCCAACGCAGCTTCATAACATCGTTTTATCAAAGATTTGCTTAGCAAACATCTTACCCCATCATGCACAAAAATGATGCTTTCTTCCTTTACCAGGTCAAGTCCATTTTGAACAGAATGAAACCTTGTTCTTCCCCCGGTAGTAATTTGAATTCGGTTGTAATTAAAAAAAGCGTCTATTATTTCCTGGCCGGCTGCAATGTATTCTTCTGGCAATACCAGTATAATAGTTAGATCGTTGTAAGCTTCTAAAAAAGTATGCAGCGTATAATATAAAATGGGTTTACCATTCAATAATAAAAACTGCTTTGGTATGGGAGTGTTCATTCTTGTGCCATTACCACCGGCAACAATTACTGCAATTTTTTTCATAAATAAAATCCTGTTTTCGTCAATTTTTTTTATAGCACTATTTCATAACAGGGTTACGGAAATACTGATACACAAAAATACAAAATCACCCAATGCCCGTTCAATTACCAATAGGTAAAACTAAAAAATTATCAATTATTCAATTATCAATTATTAACCGACTACTCCTCTTTATAAATCCTTACAAAACTGGTTCCATCGCTGCTTTTGGCGCCCCGGTACATTCCTTCGCTGTTAAATATCAAGGCTACATTTCCAGCTGCATCAACGCCAACCATTCCGCCTTCGCCAAGAATTTTTACCAGTTTATTGTTTACTACTTCATTCATGGCAGCTTCCAGGCTCAGGCCTTTATATTCCATCAGGCAACTTACATCATAGGCGGCAACAGCTCGTATAAACAGTTCGCCATGACCGGTGCAGCTAATTGCGCAGGTGTTGTTGTTGGCATAGGTACCGGCACCTATCATGGGCGTATCTCCAATTCTTCCATACTTTTTATTCGTCATGCCGCCCGTGCTGGTTGCAGCAGCTATATTTCCCTCTCCATCGCAGGCGGCAGCGCCTACCGTTCCAAATTTTTTATCTTTCACTTCAACTATCAATTCCGATTCTTTGCTATGATCCAGTGCATAGGTATCGCTATTGCGTATCTGCATCCATTGGTCGTATCGGAACTGAGAAAAGAAATAGTCTTCCGGAGCTGTAGCAATTCCCTGATTCATTGCAAAATCATAGGCGCCTTTTCCGCTCAAAAAAACGTGATCGCTATTACGCATTATTGCAGTGGCCAGCGCAACTGGGTTGCGTATGTTACTTACGCCTGCTACTGCACCCGCAGATAAATCCTTTCCGCTCATGATTGCCGCATCCATCTCGTGTGTGCCGTCTTTTGTAAATACAGCACCACATCCTGCATTGAACAAAATATTATTTTCCAATATTTCCACGGTTAATGTAACGGCATCGGTGGCTGAGCCACCTTGTTCCAGCAATGCATAACCTGCTGTCAGTGCATCTTGCAGCCCTTGCAGATAGGCTTTTTCCAATTCCGGCGTTATGTCTGTTTTGAGTATGGTTCCAGCTCCGCCGTGTATGGCCAATGATATTCTCTGCATCAATGATTCCTTTATTGAGCGCCGAAATTAACCATTAATGCCAATATTTACGGTGTCTGTTACATTTACAAATGCGCCACTTCTAATAATAAATAAAATAATCTTGCTAAAGAACGTCATCCTCCATGTTAAAAACCTGTGGATAACCACTGTGCCCTGTGTAAATGTTCAACTTCACTTGTAATGCCATTCCTTTATATTTACTGCCCGAATAAATCATTTATACATGTGGGCGGTGAACCTATTGAACACAGTGGAAAAATGTGCATTTTAACTTTTCAACAGCGGAAATAAAATTGTCATTTTCACGTAGGTTTGCCCTTCTTCAAAAATATTGAAAAGTGCGATTAAAGAGTTTAGAAATCAAAGGATTTAAAAGTTTTGCAGATAAAACCGTACTGCAGTTTGATGAAGGCATTACCGGGGTAATTGGCCCCAATGGTTGCGGTAAAAGCAATATTATCGACAGTATCCGCTGGGTAATTGGCGAACATAAAATCAGCAATCTCCGGAGCGAAAACCTGGAGAGTCTGGTATTTAACGGCTCCAAAAGCCGCTCTGCATCCGGCCTTGCCGAGGTGAGTCTTACTTTTGAAAATACCAAAAACCTGTTACCCACCGAGTTTAATATGGTAA
>JACMPR010000022.1 GCA_014377385.1 Ferruginibacter sp.
AAACCAACGATTTTTAAGCAAATCGAGAGTCGGCATATTCGAATGAAATGACTCTCGATTTACGCTCGATTGTTATGAGAAATATTGAATAAATTGATGATGTGGGTATAAACAAAAAAGCCATAAACATTTAGTTTATAGCCTTTTAATTCATTTTGAAGATTGAAAAGTGGAGCTGCAGGGAATCGAACCCTGGTCCAAACATATTCGTCATAAGCTTTCTACATGTTTATTTATGCATTGTTTGTCGGGAAACAACCGGGGCATAACAAACCAATTGTTTCCTTAGAAGAATGATCTTAAGCAGCCGTCACTTCATTCGGCTAAAGCATCCCGTTTTCTGTTTGAGTCGGCGGAGGAATTTGGCAACAGGAATGCCCATTCAACGGCCCTAATGACGACCTAATTAATAATTAGGCAGCCATGGCATACTGAGTATTGCCATTTAAAAGTTTGAATATTCAGATTTAAGTGCTAATTATCCAACGCACTACATGCTTACACTTACAAAGAGCTATGCTGTCAAAACCGGTCAGCCCCGGGGTATGTGGATCAATGATATATCAAATGAATACATCTTTCAAACCATTACAAAATTACACTTAATAAATCACAATGTTCCAATAATACAACTAAAATGCACTCCTGTAACAGCCTTTGTAAATTCCCTTCTATGTTAGTTATACAAAAAAGGTAATGGTGCGGAGAAGAATAATACCATAAAAGCGCATTCGCCGATAATTCTTAGTAATAAAATATGCAGCACTTTCAGGCGTTTGCCTGGCTGATGAATTTGAAATGCCTGCACTGTAATTCATTCCCTTTATTTTTGCGTTAAATAATTCAAATTTTTGATGGATCCAAAAATGGTATACACACGCAGACTGGAGGACTTTAGAGCGCAACAAAAGATCCTTCAAAAAAAGAAATTGGTCCTGGGTGTTGTAAGATTTGGTTCGATTGCAGCTATTATTGCGGCATTCTATTTCTTATGGTCAATCGGGATGCTGTACGTTTTTTCAGCAGTGGTATTATTAACTGCAGTATTTATCCGGCTTGTTTATCATGACCTTGCAAATAAGGCCGCCATAAAACATTTGGGATACCTGGTTTCTGTGAATGAGGAAGAATTATTGGCTTTGGAAGGGGCATACCATCATTTTGCTGACGGCCGCGGCTACCTGCCCAAAGAACATTTTTATGCTGCGGATATTGATATCTTTGGGCATGCCTCACTTTTCCAGTTTTTAAACCGCACCAGTTCGGATATGGGTGCTGCTCAATTGTCGCAGTGGCTATTGGAACCTGCGGACGCCCAGGATATACTGTCTAGGCAGGCGGCGGTAAAAGAAATTTCTGCAAAAATATCCTGGAGGCAGGAGCTACAGGCGTACGGTAATGAAAATAGTATCAAGTCCGGTACGGTTGTAAGGTTAGAGCAATGGCTACACGAACCAACGCTATTCCTGCAGTTCAAACATTGGAAATGGTTAAGAATTGTGTTGCCGTTTATCAGTACAAGTATTGTCATTGCTGCACTTTCAGGATGGATCAGCATCGGGATCATGTATCTCTCACTTCTGATCTTTGCGGCCATCGCTTACCAGGTAAATAAGCTTGTGTCGCCATTGCACGACAGTCTTTCAAAGATGGTCAATGAAATGGAAGGCTTGTCGCAAAGTATAGCCCTTATCGAAAATGAATCTTTCGATGCCGATCTTCTGAACCAGTTGAAGCAACAATACATTTCAAGGTCAGGCAAAGCCTCCGTGTACACCACTCAGTTAAAAAAGATTCTCGACCGGCTCGATTTGCGCTATAATATCGTGTTATCGGCGCCACTCAATTTATTGTTGCTCTGGAACCTGCAACAGGTACTCGACCTGGAAAAATGGAAACAACAACACGCTGCGGATGTAGCAAACTGGTTCCACGCCCTGGGTGCCATTGAGGCCCTCAATAGTTTTGCAACCATTCATTTTAATAACCCCAGCTGGTGTTTTCCAGTGCTGAAGTCCGGTTATTTTTTTATTGAAGCAAATGAGTTGGGTCACCCGCTCATCAATGAAACCAAAAGAGTTAATAATTTTATTAAGATTGATGCACGTGCCGAACTGATGCTGGTAACGGGAAGCAATATGGCTGGCAAGAGTACCTACCTCCGCAGTGTTGGGGTGAACGTAGTACTGGCTATGGCGGGCGCACCGGTTTGTGCACATACCTTTAGTATTTCCCCGGTTCAACTCATTACGAGCATGCGCATCGCCGATAACCTGGAAGAAAGCACGTCTACTTTTTATGCTGAATTAAAAAAACTTAAAACCGTTATTGATAAGGTAAACAATGAGGAAGAGGTATTTATTCTACTCGATGAAATACTCCGAGGCACCAATTCCCTTGACCGGCATACCGGTTCCGTGGCGTTGATCAGGCAGTTGATTAAGCAACGTTCTGCCGGTATCATCGCAACCCATGACCTGGCGCTGGCAGATATTAAAAATGAATTTCCTGCCAGTATTTTGAATTTTCATTTTGATGCACAGGTTGAAAAAGAGGAGTTGTTTTTTGATTACAAATTAAAACCGGGTGTGTGTGAAAGTCTGAATGCCTCTATCTTAATGAAAAAAATCGGGATAGAACTGTAGGAAGACTATTAAATGTATGCTATATATTAGCTCCGGGTAAGAATCGCCTCTCACAACCTTATTTGTCCTCCATAAAGGCCAGCGTTCTTTTTTAGCCTTTATCCTCTATTATTTTTCTTGTCCTTTTCTATCCTTTTGTGTCCATTTGTATCCATTTGTATCCATTTGTGTCCATTTGTATCCATAATTGATACCAATATTTTTTTTCAGGTATATGTTTGTTTTTGAAATGCAGGAAGATCATATTAGTTGAGGCGCAGTTTCCAAAACTAAAAGCGTAAAAAAAGCACAACACCTGTGACTAAAATGAAAACACGAATAAAAAAGTCACAGGGTTGTGACTAAATTGAAAACCGGAAAAAAAAAGTCACACGGTCTGCGATTTTAATAGCGATGGCAGATAAAGGAAAGAAAGTTGCGTTTGACAACCATAACCATTTAGCTATTGGCACTAAGCAGCTGACGGCTGAAAGGCAGTTTTGTGCAAGCAGGCCAAATCGAAGTAGTTTATGAGTAAAAAATCTTATTAAAACATCAGTTAATGGCATGACCGTTTATTATTATGCTTGCGGTAACGTTGAGGCAAGTCAAACCTTATCGCTCATATACCATACATCACAGATCATGCATTCTATCTTATCTTTGCGCCCTTTATGAAATACAACAATGAAATAAACAAGCGTAAAACTTTTGCCATCATTTCCCACCCGGATGCGGGCAAGACGACGCTTACAGAAAAATTCCTGTTATTTGGAGGCGCTATTCAAACAGCCGGGGCTGTAAAAAGTAATAAGATAAAAAAACACGCTACCAGTGATTTTATGGAAATTGAACGGCAGCGTGGGATTAGTGTGGCTACGAGCGTGATGACATTCGAATACGATGGGCACCTGGTAAACCTGCTGGATACTCCGGGCCACAAGGATTTTGCAGAAGATACTTACCGTACCCTTACGGCAGTTGATAGTGTGGTATTGGTTATTGATAGTGTGAATGGGGTAGAAGCACAAACCCGCCGGCTGATGGAAGTGATTGCTATGCGCAATACACCGGTGATCGTATTCATAAATAAAATGGACCGCGACGGAAAAAACCGGTTCGACCTGCTGGAAGAAATCGAAAATGAATTAAAGATACAGTTGCATCCTATGACTGTTCCTATTAACAGCGGTAAAGAATTTAAAGGTGTGTACGACCTGCATAAAAAAAGCCTTGTTTTATTTACCGCGGGTACCAAAGCAAATGACGAAGATGTACTGGAATTCAAAAACCTTAATACGGAAGCCCTGGACGCAAAAATAGGGAAGAAGGATGCAGATACGTTAAGAGAAGATGTAGAACTTATTGATGGTGTATATGGTGAATTAAATATCAACGATTACCTGACCGGTAAAACTGCCCCGGTATTTTTTGGGAGCGCCGTAAATAACTTTGGGGTGAAGGAAATGCTGGATACTTTTATCCGCATCGCACCCACGCCGAGGCCCAGGCATACAACTAACCGTGACGTAGAGCCGCAGGAAGATAAATTCAGCGGGTTTATTTTTAAGATACATGCCAACCTCGATCCCAAGCACCGCGACAGGATTGCTTTCCTACGGGTTTGTAGTGGCAGGTTTGCCCGGAATACTTACTATCATCATGTACGCCAGGACAAGGATGTCCGTTTCAACAACCCGTATAGTTTTCTTGCCCGGCAAAAAGATGTGATCGAAGAAGCATTTCCCGGCGACGTGGTCGGCTTATTTGACACAGGTAATTTTAAAATTGGCGACACCCTTACAGAAGGGGAGAATTTTTACTTTACCGGCATACCGAGTTTTTCGCCGGAGATCTTTAAAGAAGTGATCAATAAGGATCCGATGAAAACCAAGCAGCTCGAAAAAGGCTTATCGCAACTTACCGACGAGGGGGTGGCACAATTATTCACCCAATTCGGCGGCAATAAAAAGATTATTGGTTGTGTAGGGGAATTACAGTTTGAAGTGATACAATACCGGCTGCTCCATGAATATGGCGCCTCCGTACAAATGAACAGCCTGCCCTTTTACAAAGCCTGCTGGTTAACAAGTAAAGATCAAAAAAAGTTAGCGGATTTTGTAAAATACAAACAGGCGAATGTGGCAGAAGACAAAGATGGCCACCTCGTTTACCTGGCACTAAGTGAATGGTTTTTAAATACTGAACGAACCAATAACCCGGATGTGGAGTTTCATTTTACGAGTGAGATACATAAGTAGGTGAATGGATGACCAATTTTATAAACGAGAAAATGTAGTTGGCAAACCTACTTGTCGAGGCCACCGATTGGCAGTTTTTTGTAGTTGCACTTCACAGTCTACTGGCAATTCGGGAAATTTAATTCCCAACGAAGATTTAATCTCTTAAAAGTTACAAATTGGCGGAGACGCTTTTGATCACAACCCGGTATAGTTATAGGGTGTTATTTTTTTTAACTCTGCCTTTAACCTTAAAGAAACTTTTAACCCATTTATAAAATCGTGCATCGTTTTTTTATCAATCCCATGCTTCCCTCTTGTCAATTCTTTTAACGCTTCGTAAGGATTCGGATAATTTTCCCGGCGTAAAATAGTTTGAATCGCCTCTGCAACAACAGCCCAATTATTTTCCAGGTCAGTTTTTAACCTGGCTTCGTTCAATATTAATTTGCTCAGCCCTTTTTCAATGGATTTTATTGCCAGTATCGTATGCGCCATGGGTACGCCGATATTTCGTAATACGGTGCTATCTGTCAGGTCCCGTTGCAGCCTCGATACCGGAAGTTTGGCAGAAAGATACTCCCAGAGAGCGTTTGCAATTCCCAGGTTGCCCTCCCCGTTTTCAAAATCAATGGGGTTCACTTTATGTGGCATGGCGCTGCTGCCAATTTCACCCTTTTTTGTTTGCTGTTTAAAATAATCCATGCTGATGTACGACCAAATATCCCGGGAGAGATCGGTGAAAATCGAATTGATCCGTTTGATGGCATCGAAATGTGCTGCCAGTACATCATAATGTTCTATCTGGGTAGTGTATTGCTGTCGTTGTAATCCTAATTTATTCTCAATGAATTCATCAGCAAATTTTGGCCAGTTGTATTTCGGATAGGCGATATGGTGAGCATTAAAATTCCCGGTGGCACCTCCAAATTTTGCAGTAAATGGAATATAGCTGAATAACTGAACCTGGTTTTCTATCCGTTCCACAAACACCATTAGTTCCTTACCGAGGCGGGTAGGCGAAGCTGGCTGCCCGTGAGTCCTTGCGAGCATGGGCACGTTCTTCCACTGCGTAGCGAGCCTAAACAGGTTTTGTTGGAGGTTTAATACCGCCGGCAGATATTCCAGTTCAATTGCATCTTTCCAAAGTAAAGGAACAGCAGTGTTGTTGATATCCTGCGAGGTCAATCCAAAATGAATCCATTCCTTTAAACGGTCTCCACCCAGTAGCGCCAGTTTACTCTTTAAAAAGTATTCTACAGCCTTTACATCATGGTTTGTTATCTTTTCTGTTGCTTTGATTACTTCTGCATCCTCAATAGTAAACTGATCCACGATCAATCTTAATCCATTCCTCGTTTTTATATCCAGCTTAAAAAATTTCTTATCTGCAAGCTGAATAAAGTATTCAACTTCCACATGCAACCGGTATTTTATCAATGCAAACTCTGAGAAATAGTCAGAAAGTTGCCTTGTTGTGTTATGATACCTGCCATCGATAGGGGAAAGGGCCGTTAGTGGAGATAGTTGCATGGTATTAAACTGGATTTGAGTAAATTTGCTGCGAAATTAATCTAAAGCAGTTGGACAGAAAAATCAGGGTTGCAGCGGTTAGCTATCTCAACACGAAACCCCTTACTTATGGGTTTGAAAAAGGGCAGATGTCCGGCGAACTGGAGTTATTATTTGACTATCCTGCAAATGTTGCAGCCATGTTGGAGCATGACATCGTGGATATCGGGCTGATACCCGTAGCTGTTATTCCGCAGTTAAAGGAATACTATATTATTTCAGACTATGGCATTGGTGCAACAAATGAAGTAGCGAGTGTCTGCTTGTTTAGCGATGTGCCGATCGATGAAATTGAGTCGGTCTTTTTGGATTACCAAAGTCGGACTTCTGTGGCGTTACTCCAGGTATTATTAAAAAAATACTGGAAAATTTCACCTGAGCTGGTGCCATCAACGGTAGGTTACGAAGATAAGATACAGGGTAGGGCTGCCGGGCTTGTAATTGGAGACCGGGCACTAACGCAAAGGAACAAGACAAAATATATTTACGATCTCGCGTCAGCCTGGCAACAAATGACCGGACTCCCATTTTTGTTTGCAGCCTGGGTGTCCAATAAAAAATTACCAAATGATTTTGTTGCGGCTTTTAATAAAGCCACCGCTGTTGGGCTTGACCATATAGATGAGATCGTAGCCGCAAATCCATTTGCAGATTACGACCTGCACCAGTATTACAGCCTGAACATTGATTATAA
>JACMPR010000166.1 GCA_014377385.1 Ferruginibacter sp.
AAATACCCGAAGACATATTATCATAAAAAAAATTATCAGCGTATTTGTTTTAAGTACATTTCACCTGAGTATTACTCCAAAGCAGGTTCTTCACAATATTTCAGCAGATCATAGTGACATAGCTTCCAAAAAAGTGGATGGCAGCCTCCAGTTTAATACCGGAGCATTTAGTTGTGATTGTAACAGTATTGTTGCCACATCGCCTTTTACAGAAACCGAAGCTGCTGTAGATTTTCGGGTGACTGATAATTTTTGTTCTTCCAATAAATTCTTCCCACCTTCCTTATTACCGGTTGCCCGTCTATACACAGGGCCCCGTGGTCCTCCTGCTGTTTAAAACATATATCCGCATTCCCGGCACGGTTACTACTGTAGTCTTATGTTGCAGGAGGCTTTAGGTTCCAATGTGATTTTTATTCTGTAGATATAATTTCTATAGTACACGGGTTGCCGTTATTAAAGTCTGTTTACAGATCCAAACTAATTTTATTTCTCATCCAATAGTGTTTTTATAGTTATGAAAAAAACAGTTTTCTTATATGTATTGGTACTGGCATCTTTACATAATCTGCATGCCGGCACTATTTTTCTTAAAGGAAGTTTTAGCGGGTTTATAAAGGACAGCAAAACCGGCCGTTTGCTGGAAGGAGTTTCAGTTTATATTGCTGACATAAAATCAGGCAGCAATACCGATTCAAAAGGAGCGTTCAGTATGTCGAATATTAGTGAGGGAACTCATTTGATAGAGATTTCCCATGTGGGCTACGCAACCATTGCGGAAAATATTATTATCAGCGGCGATACCAAAAAAGATTTTTTACTTGTAGAATCCATCATTGAAAATAATGCTGTGATTGTTACGGGGGTAACCAATGCAACACAATTAAAGAAGGCGCCTTTCCAGGTTTCCGTAATGCGGAAGGAAGAATTACAGCAAACATCTTCCAGCAACATCATTGAAGCCATTACAAGAAAAGCCGGTGTCTCTTCTTTGTCCACGGGCCCCGCTATCTCAAAACCATTGATTCGCGGCCTGGGATATAACCGGGTGCTTACCATCAACGACGGTGTACGACAGGAGGGCCAGCAATGGGGAGATGAACATGGGATTGAGATTGATGAGGCCAGTGTAAATAAGATCGAGATACTTAAAGGGCCCGCCTCCCTGGTTTATGGCAGCGATGCGATGGCGGGCGTTATCAACATCATCAGCAATGTGCCTGTACAGACAAATATGCTGAAGGTAAATGCCGGATCAAATTACCAAAGCAATAACAGGTTGAGAAGTTTTTATGGCAACGTTGCCGGCAATGCAAATGGGCTTAACTGGAATGTGTACGGCACATCAAAAGCCGCGGAGGATTATAAAAACAAGTATGATGGCCGGGTATTCAATTCAAAATTTAACGAACACAATGCCGGCGGGTATATAGGGTATAATGGTGGATGGGGCTATACTCATTTACTGGTAAGTAATTTTGATCTAAAGGCTGGATTGATTGAGGGCGAGCGTGATAGTGCAGGTTTTTTTATCAAACCTGTTGCCGGTGGAGGCTCAGATCGGGCAACGACAGCGGATTTTGAAGCAACTGCACCGAAAATTCCTTACCAGCACATTCAGCATTTTAAAATAGCTACCGATAACAGCTTCAAACTTGGCCAGCAGCGTTTAGCAACCAACGTTGCCTGGCAGCACAATCAGCGGGAAGAGTTTGGTAACCCCGATAACCTGAACGAACGGGCATTATTCTTTGATTTGAAAACAATTACTTACACCACACAGTTGCATTTTAAGCAGGTGAATGGCTGGCGCACTTCTGTGGGCATAAATGGAATGAACCAGCAAAATAGCAACAAGGGTGTGCAACAGCTCATCCCTGATTACCGGCTACATGACATTGGTGGCTATGGCTTTTTTCAAAAGGAAATAAGGAAACTAACGGTAAGCGGTGGCCTGCGCTTTGATTCCAGGAAAGTAGATGTGAAAAATCTGATCGATGCCGGTTTGGTAAAGGGTCAGGCTTTCAAAAAAACCTTTTCCAATTTTTCCGGAAGTATTGGTTCCACTTACGAACTTAGCAAAACCGTTAACCTGAAATTAAATCTTGCCCGTGCATTCCGGGCACCCAGCATACCCGAACTTGCTTCAAACGGATCACATGAAGGAACGATTCGGTATGAGTATGGAGAGAAAGAGTTGAAAAGTGAGATCAGTACCCAGGCAGATGCATCAGTAGAATATAACAATGAGCATTTTTCGTTTAACCTTGCCGGTTACTATAATCATTTCAGCAATTTTATTTTTTACAGGAAATTGCAGGCCTTATCAGGAGTTGATTCAACTGTAAATGCAGGCGGCCAGGAACTCACTGCTTTTAAATTCGATCAGCGGCAGGCTTATCTTGCAGGAATGGAAGTAACACTGGATATACACCCGCATCCGCTGGACTGGCTTCACCTTCAAAATAGTTTTTCTTTTGTTTCGGGCAGGTTAAAGGAATCCATTGAAGGCACAAAGAATTTACCTTTTATTCCGGCTCCAAAATTACTTACAGAAGTAAGAGCAGATTTTAAAAAGCTAACCAACAGGGCTGAACATTTTTATTTAAAATTTGAATTGGATAATACTTTCCGGCAAGGCAAAGCATTTACCGCCTTTAATACGGAAACGGCAACCAAGGGTTATACATTACTGAATGCAGGGATTGGTGCGGCTATTACCAACAAAAAAGCGCAAGCACTCTTCACGGTTAATTTTTCCGTAAACAATATAGCAGACCTGGCTTATCAAAATCATTTAAGCAGGTTAAAATATGCCGCAGAAAATACAGCAAGCGGAAGAACTGGTGTTTACAATATGGGAAGGAATATTAGTTTGAAAGTAAATGTGCCCTTGAGTATGCGGCTGAAGAAATAGCATTGTTAGCCATGGGTTGACATCTAGAAGGGGAGATGTCAACTCGTTTTTATCCAAATTTTTGCGGTTTCGACGCTTCATAATCCTTATCGTAGCTAATAAAAAACCGCATGTAGATCACCCTGCTCAGGCGCATGATCCAGGGTTGCAAAACCACCAGCACCACGGCATTGAAACCCAGCCACCAGAAAATCCTGTTATCTTCGGTAGAAACCCCGATGAGCACCAGCCAGGCAACAAATGTACTTACCGAAATTGCCACGGCAAGGGCATAGCTAACATAGGCGGTACCGTACCAGAACCCAAGTTCCAGCTCATATTTTTGAGCGCATACCGGGCAGGCATCGTACATGTCAAAAATATGGGTCAGCGTGATCTTTTTGTAGGGGTTCCCATCCTTAAACATCGAACCTCTTCTGCACCGGGGACATTTCATAGAGAGGATACTCCATAAATAATTAGGCGTGGGACGCTTTTCCTTATCCATGCTGCAAAGTTAAGCGAAGGGATTATGAATCAGGGATTTCTATTTGCTGTCTTCAGTCCTTCAATGTCACCCTCCAAAATATTCAGGCCTCACGATTTACGCCTTCACTGCCATATCCATCGGTTTTCTTTCGCCGATTTGCTGGCGCCACATGGCATAATACAAACCTTTTTCTGCAACCAGCGAATCGTGGGTGCCTGTTTCTACCACTTCACCTTTTTCCAATACGTAGATCCGGTCGGAATGCATGATGGTACTTAACCTATGTGCTATTAAAATGGTAACCTGTTCTTTTTGTGAAGAGATATCTTTGATGGTGTTGGTGATTTCTTCTTCAGTTAACGAATCCAGCGCAGATGTGGCTTCATCAAAGATGAGCAGGTGGGGTTTGCGCAACAAAGCCCGGGCAATGGAGATGCGTTGTTTTTCTCCGCCGGATAATTTTAATCCACCTTCGCCAATCATGGTATCAACGCCTTTTTCTGCACGTTCCAATAACCCGGTGCAGGAGGCTTTTCTCAAAGCACTGTTTAGGTCAGCTTCAGTAGCAGCCGGATTTACGAACATTAGGTTTTCTCTTATCGTGCCACTGAAAAGATTGGTGTCCTGTGTTACAAAACCAATCTGGTTGCGCAAGTCGTCAAAGTGAATTTCTGTCTCGTCCAGGTTATTATAACGAATTTTACCTTGAAGCGGACGGTAAAGGCCTACCAGTAATTTCATCAGGGTAGATTTGCCACTTCCGCTTGGTCCTACAAATGCGATGGTTTCACCTACTTCAACATTAAAGCTGATGTCATCGATGGCTTTGTGTGAAGCGGTTTGATGTTGAAATGCCACACGTTCAAATGCAAGGGTTTTGATTGGCCCCAGGGCTTTTGGATTAGCAGGTTCCTGTTCCGGTGCCTTTTTCATGAGGCTGTCAAAATTATTTAAAGATGCTTCTGCTTCACGATAGGAAAGAAGAATGTTTCCAATTTCCTGGAGCGGGCCAAAAACAAAAAAGGAGAAGATCTGCATCGTAACAAGCTGTCCGGCATTCATGCTTCCACCAAAGATCAGCCACATTAATATAAAAAGAATTACCTGCCGCAACGTGTTTACCATGGTGCCCTGTACAAAACTAATGCTACGGATACGCTTCACTTTTTTAAGTTCAAGACCTAAAATTTTGTACGTATTCTTGTTCAGGCGGTTTACTTCCTGTTTGGTAAGTCCAAGGCTCTTTACCAGTTCAATGTTTCTGAGGGATTCTGTTGTAGAGCCGGCTAACGCTGTCGTTTCACCGACAATATTTTTTTGGATGATCTTTATTTTCTTACTTAAAAAATTTGTTACAAGGGTAAGAAAAAAAATTCCGCCTACATAGGCTACGGGGATACTCCAGTGAATGAAAATGGCGGCATAAACAAAAACAAATACCACTCCGATGAGCACGCCAAAAAGGATGTTGATGAAATTGATCATGAATTTTTCCACATCTGTCCGCACTTTGGTGAGGATAGAAAGTGTTTCACCGCTGCGTTGGTCTTCAAACTGCTGGTAAGGCAGTTTCATAGCATGTTGCAAGCCATCGGTAAAAACCTTTGCGCCAAATTTTTGTATGATTACATTCAAAAAATAGTCCTGGAAATTTTTTGCGATCCGGCTTACCATCGCCACAGAAATGGAACAGGTAAGTAGAAACCATACGCCCGGTTCCTGCCAGGAAAAAGAATTGAAAAACCTGTTCCAGTCGAAATTGCGTGCAGGTGGGATTGCACTTCCCTGGTGACTATTGGCAAGGTTGATCATCTTTCCTAACAAGATAGGATCAACCAAAGAAAAACCAATATTAATGGCAGCCAATGTAAGTGTGAGAACAACCAGCCACTTATAAGGCTTTAAATACTTTAAAAGAATCTTCATGAAAGTTTTTTATAATGACAGTTGGTTTACTATTTCTTTATGATTTGCAACTGCGGCGGACGCAAAAATACATCGAAAGTTTTCTATGTATCAAATATGGTGCAATTTCGGAAAAAATGACGGAAAGGCAGAACGATAATAGTAATAACTTAAACCCTGAACGGAGCTTGGCGATATCAATCTTTATTTAGGTGTGGTATGGGCATACCCAATGTAATTATTAACTACGAACAACTGTGAGGAACAATAATATCAATGTCGTCTATCCACTTTCTTAGCCTCCCCATCCTTCCCTGTCCAGACTTCGGTATTGAATTGATTCGGCTATGTGTTCGGGTTTGATAGCTGCATTCCCGGAGAGATCCGCAATGGTGCGGCTTACTTTTAATATCCTGTCATATGCCCGGGCAGAGAGGTTTAATTTTTCCATCGCAGTTTTTAAAAGTTGATGTCCGGCTGGGGAAACGATACAAACTTCTTTTAGCATTTTGCTGCTCATCTGGGCATTGGCATATACGCCCTCATTTTCTTTGTACCGTTCTGCCTGTAAATTTCTTGCGAGTATTACCCGATTTCTTATTGCATCACTTTTTTCATAAGTTTGATCGGAGCTAAGTTCATTGAAGGCCACGGGTGTTACTTCAACATGCAGGTCAATTCTGTCGAGCAAGGGCCCACTGATCCGGCTCAGGTATTTCTGTACAATCCCGGGCCCGCAGCTGCATTCTTTTTCAGGGTGATTGAAATAGCCGCATGGACAGGGATTCATGCTTGCAATCAACATAAAGCTGGCCGGAAAATCAAGGGCGATTTTGGCCCGGCTGATGGTAACCTTTCTTTCCTCCATGGGCTGACGCATTACTTCCAGTACGGCTCTTTTAAACTCCGGGAGTTCGTCCAAAAATAAAACGCCATTGTGCGCCAGTGAAATTTCCCCGGGCTGGGGGTTACCTCCTCCACCAACCAAAGCTACATCCGAAATCGTGTGATGAGGGCTCCGAAAAGGGCGTTTACTCACCAACGTTGCATTCTCCGGAAGTTTACCTGCAACACTGTGAATCTTTGTTGTTTCCAAAGCCTCCTGTAAGGTAAGTGGGGGCAAAATAGTAGGCAATCGTTTTGCCAGCATGGTTTTACCGGCACCGGGTGGCCCGATAAGAATGGCATTGTGGCCACCCGCCGCAGCGATCTCCAGCGCCCGTTTAATATTTTCCTGCCCCTTTACATCACAGAAATCAATTTCAAAATCGCTTTGTGCATGTGCAAATTCCTCCTGGATGTTAACGTAAGTTGGTTCAAGGGATAATTCATCTTTAAAGAAATTAATTACTTCATTTAAATGTTCAACACCATACACCTTAAGATTAGTTACCATTGCGGCTTCACGGGCATTTGCCGCAGGAAGGATTAAACCTTCAAAGGCATCTTTTCTTGCCTGTATAGCAATTGGTAATGCGCCTTTAATAGGCTTAATGGCACCATCCAGGCTTAGTTCTCCCATAATTACATAGGCCGAGAGCCTTTCAGGATTGCTGATCTGTTCAGTGGCACCGAGCGTTCCGATTGCAATGGGAAGGTCGAATGCCGAACCCGTTTTCTTAATGTCAGCAGGTGCAAGATTTACCACAAGTTTTGTACGCGGCATGTAATAATGATTGCTTTTAATGGCACTTTCTACCCGTTGCAGACTTTCTTTTACAGCATTATCCGGCAGGCCAACAATATAGTAATGTTGTCCCTGGTTATTTACATTTACTTCAACGGTAATGGTGATCGCTTCTACCCCATAAACTGCGCTGCCGAACGTTTTTACAAGCATGTGTAAAGTTTCGTCAACCATGAATACGAATAAGGTTAGTTATACCAATGATTGCTGTTTTTTTAACCAGGAAAAGATGAGGAAAAGACAATGTAGGGTAATAGTTACCATATAATTTTTCCTGGAGAACTGCACCGTTTTTTGAGGGAACCCAGCGTTACAATTCTTCCAGCAGTTTCACAACGCCTTCTTTTTTTAAGATCAGGTAGCCAAGTTTATCATTGCTGATGCCTTCTTTTAACCTGTAACTAAAACTAAGCTGGTCATCTGTTACGGTTGTCTCAAAATAATTAAAACAAATATTAGGATGAATTTTTAATGCCTCACCGATCTCGTAGAGATGGGTTGATAGAATAAAAATTGAGTTCTTTATTTTTAGTAAACCTTCTATTACAGTGGTGCTGCACTTCATGGCGTCCTGTACATTTGTTCCTTTAAATAGTTCATCAATCAGGATCAGCCACTTACGGCCATCGTTTACTTTTTGAATCGTGGCCTTGATTCTTTGCACTTCATTGTAAAAATAACTTTCACCCTTCATTATGTTATCCATTACATTGATGTTACTTAACAAACCATCAAATAAACTCAATTCCATTTTTTGTGCAGGAACGCCCATCCCGGTATGTGCTAAAAAAACGGCAACACCAACTGATTTGATGAAAGTACTTTTTCCAGCCATGTTGGCGCCGGTTAAAAACAAGAAATTTGTTTGCCGGTTCAGGTTCACTTCATATGTTGCAGGTTTTTCAAGTAAGATATGCGACAGCCCTTTAACTTCTATAAAAGGCTGTTTAGACCCAGTAAATCCCGGGAAAACGAGTTGCAGTTTTTTTACAGACACCGCCATTCCATACCAGGCATCTAATTGTGCATGGAGCTGCAGCAATTGTAAAATATTTTGTTTGAACTGGTACCGGAGAAACCTGGCCAGTTGCAAAGATTCCGGTATAGAAATATCAGACGATTTATTATTTTTATCAATAATATCAAGCTCCGCTTTCCTTGTAATCTTTTGCGCTTCCTCTAAAACCTTTTTCATTGGGGGAGGTGTATCTTCCCGAAGAAATAATTTTACCAGTAATTGCATACCCTTGATGAAATCAAAACAATGAATGGTAGAATATTTTACGAGAGAAAAATCCGGACCATGGAACAGTTTATAACTGTAAGCGGTAAACGAAGAAACCGTTTCGGGTAACGGATCAATGCTGCTCTCATAAAAGCGTTCTATCACTTTAATCGTGCCATTGCTGATCTGCATCGGCCATTGTTGCTCTTTATCTATAATTACCTGTAGCGTTTGCTGTATTCCCTGGATGAGCGCTATATTATTTAACGGGTTTGCGAGGCATTTGTGGAGCATGTTCCTGCCATTACTGGTGAGCGTGTGGTTCAGTTTATGGAAGACGGAGAATTCTTCTTCATTATTAAAGATCGAAAGATCAGCCAAGGTGGTTTTATCTATTTCCATATACTAATGGTTGCATTGAATACATTCTTCATATTTATCAGGAAGTGATTGAAAGCTTTCAATATTTCTTTTAATAAATAGCTTTCGTATTCATATCCTGTCAAATAAAATTCTTTTACCTGGATTAGTTTCAATGATGGCGTCATTTGCAAAAACCATGGCGCCATTTACCATCGTGTTTTCTATCGAGGCAGGGAATTCAAAATTTAATAACGGGCTCCAGCCGCATTTGTATAAAATATTTTCCTGCGTAACGAGGTGTTTTTTATTTAAGTTTACAACAACGAGATCGGCATAATAGCCTTCCCTGATATAACCCCGCTCTTTAATTTGGAAACATTCTGCCACAGCATGGCTCATTTTTTCAGCAATTTTTTCTAAACTTATTACACCAAGCCTGTAATAATGCAGCATTAGTAACAATGAATGTTGTGCAAGCGGTAAGCCGGCATGCGCATGTTCATAGGGTGGTTCCTTTTCACCCGGCAGGTGAGGGGCATGGTCCGTAGCAATAACGTCAAGCCTGTCATCCAGCAATGCATCCCACAAAGCTTTTTTATTTTCAGCGGATTTTATTGCCGGATTACACTTTATTTTGTAACCATGGGTTGCATAATCATCGGCGGTAAAATGCAAATAATGTACACATACTTCTGCAGTTATTCTTTTATCTTTCAATGGCCTCATATTGCCAAATAACTGCAATTCTTTTTCTGTACTGATGTGTAAAATGTGCAGGCGGCTATTGTGTTTTTGCGCAAATTGTATGGCAATAAGTGACGATTCAAAACAAGCTTCTTCATTTCTGATTATCGGGTGATCTGACGGAGCAAGATCGTGTTTTTCTTTTTTTAAAGCTTCATAATTTTTGCGGATAATTCTTTCGTCTTCACAATGAGTGGCAATCAGGATTTCGCTTTCGCTGAAAATTTTATTTAGGGTTGAATGATTGTCAACAAGCATATTTCCCGTGCTGCTGCCCATAAAAATCTTGACCCCGCAAATCTCATTCTTGTGTTTATTTACTTTTAAAGCTTCCATTGCATTGTCGTTACTAACGCCCATGAAAAAAGAATAATTAGCAAGAGAAGTATTGGAAGCTATACGATATTTATCTTCCAGCAGGTCCAGCGTTAGCGCATTGGGTATGGTATTGGGCATTTCCATAAAACTGGTGGTACCTCCGGCAACGGCGGCCCGGCTTTCCGAAAAAATGGTTGCTTTGTGTGTGAGGCCCGGTTCCCTGAAATGAACCTGGTCGTCTATAACCCCGGGAAAGAGAAGTTTTCCTTCTCCTTTGATTTCTGTTACGTTTCCTTTTTCATTGATAGTGCCTGCGATTTTCTCAATGCGTTCTCCGTGCACCAGCACATCAACCGATTGTATTTTTCCTTCATTTACAACGCTTATGTTTTTAAAAAGGTATTTTTGCATATCTTGAATGTAAGATTCATAAATTATAAATGCTGATGCAAATTATAAAAACCTTTATCAAACTTATTGCTTTTATTTTACCCGGAGTGGCAACGGCGCAGTCAACTTATCTTACGCAAGGCGACAAGGCCTATCATTTTATTGACCGGCTTGAAATTAAGCAACAGCGAAATACTGACCTGAATTTCTCTACCGTTAAACCCTATAGCCGGAAATTTATTATCCAGCAGGCAGCATTTCTTGATAGTGCACGAATGGTGAATCAAGACTCCGCGGGTGGCAATAAAAACAATGGCTGGAAGAACATTACCCTTACAAAGATAGATGAATACAATATGCGCAGCCTGCTGATGAATAACAGTGAATGGGTAGCGGTGCCGCGTGAGGACTTTAAAAGCAGGCTTCCCTGGTTTAAGACTTTTTACAAAACAAAGCCTAATTTTTTTGAGGTAAATAATAAAGATTTTTTCCTTGTTATTAACCCGGTGCTACAGTTCAGTGCGGGTAAGGAGAACGATAATAAAAATACCCTTTACCTAAACAGCCGTGGCCTTACAGTACGGGGAAGAATAGGCGGAAAGATTGGTTTTTCATCCACTATCATTGACAACCAGGAACGTGGCCCTAGTTATTTTCAAAACCAGGTAGCTACTTCAAGAGCAGTTCCGGGTGTGGGATTTTATAAAACGTTTAAGGGAGATGGTACCGCAAAAGATTATTTTGATGCCAGGGGGTACGTAACTTTTAGTGCGACAAAATTTATCGACATACAGTTCGGGTATGATAAAAATTTTATTGGAAACGGCTACAGAAGTTTGTTTTTAAGTGACTGGGGGAATAGTTACCTTTTTGCCAAAATCAATACTAAAATATGGAAATTTAATTACCAGAACATTTTTATGGAGCTGATGCCGCAATACACAAAGAACGGCGACAGCCTGCTCGGCAGGAAATATGCGGCGATGCATCACCTTAGCATGAACGTTACCAAATGGCTAAACATCGGTTTATTTGAAGGCGTTATTTTTGGCCGAAAAAATCATTTTGATTTTCAATACCTGAACCCGATTATTTTTTACAGGCATATTGAAGGCACAGTAGGTAGTCCTGATAATGCAGTCGCAGGCCTGGATTTTAAAGCAAATATTGTTCATAAATTTCAAGTGTATGGCCAGCTCTTATTAGATGAATTTATTTTATCGAAAATCAAAAATCAACCGACATACTGGGCAAATAAGTTTGCAATACAGGTGGGTGCAAAATATATCGATGCATTTGGAATAAAGAATCTTGATCTGCAGGGAGAAATAAACAGGGTGCGCCCTTTTACCTACTCTCACAACGATACCGTGGCAAATTACACCCATTACAACCAGCCACTGGCACATCCTTTGGGAGCCAATTTCCAGGAATTGATAGGTATCATCCGGTACCAGCCATATCCAAAATGGTATATCAATGCCCGGATGATGTATTATTATAAAGGGTTGGACAGTGCTAATTTAAATTTCGGCGGGAATATATTTAAAAATTATAAAACCCGTTCTGCGGAAGATGGATATAATGTGGGCAGTGGAAATAAACTAAGTGTTTTCAATGCTTTACTAGAGGTTTCTTATGAGCTTAAACAAAATCTTTTCTTAGAATTTACTCTTCAGCAACGCAATTCAAAACTTGCAGGTACACCCAATGCGGCAGTAAATTCGACGTTCGTTAGCGGGGGAGTTAGATTAAATATGTTTAAGCGGGTGTATGATTATTGATGATAGGAAATAGACCATCTATATTTGACTGGTAGTAGTAGCTTAAAATATGGTGCCGGAAAATTCTTCCACATCAGCTGTTATCGTTCCCCGCTGAAAGAGACTTTAAATAAAAATTCCGGACGTTTATCGCCCGGCATTTTTTAAAGTGTCTGTTAATTTATTCTACTGTTAAGGAGAGGGTAAGTGTGCGTGAATTGATTTTATCGATCACGTTAGAAAATTTAAGATTTGGATCCCGGCTGTGCACATTTTTAAGCCCCCATCCTAATTTTATTTCCGGTGTAAGTACAAATACCGGGAAGTAAAAATGGAAACCTATTCCTGCATCAATGCCATAATCAAGTTTATTCAATTTAATAAGTCTTTCTGCTTTTTTGTCTCCGGCGTTTGCGGCAAAGTCGTATTCAACCCGCCCACCCGCCATCGTGTACACCTTAAAATTATTGATACGGTCGCTGGTAAATTTTAATTGCAGCGGCAAAGCCAGTGTAATGCCCTGTATCTTCTTTATGGTAATGCTATCTTCATCCAGTATCCTGTCTGGCTTTCTTAAAATATATTGAAAAGCTTTTTCCGTAAAAATAAGATCGAGTGGATAAGTCCTTATATCGAAATGATTACTAAGACGCATATTCACCAGCCATGCCAGGTTAATGCCGGTACTATTTATGCTTTCTACCGTTGATATACTATCATTAGCAGCACTTATAAATAATGGGTTGAAGGTGAAACTATAATGGGCCCGGTTCACGCCAATGTTGATACCAAAGTGAAATTTCTGGTTATCATGCTCCGGGAGATTAAGCTCAGCGTCGCCTCTCATTTGCGTGAAAGCAACGGAAGGAAGCACCAGGGAAATTAAGATGATATGAATTATTTTATTCCGCAATAAATACTGCATATTCCTAAGCTCAGCGACTTGCTGATTGTTTTTTTAAAACCGATATTATCAAGAATTTGTGTAAAATTTTTTCCTTCAGGGAATTTTTTTATTGATTCATCCAGGTATTTATATGCATGGCGGTTTTTGGAAAAGAGTTTCCCCATATTTGGAGTAACAACTTTCATATAGAACGTATAAAGCGGTTTTACAAAGGGTAAGCCGGGCTTACTGAATTCCAACACTACTAATTTTCCACCAGGTTTCAGTACCCTTAAAATCTCTGACAATCCTTTTTCCAAATGCTGAAAATTCCTGACACCAAAAGCTACAGTCACAGCGTCAAACGTATTATCATTAAAATTTATTGCTTCGCTGTCTCCATTTAACAGTTCAATCCGGTCTGTCAAACGAAGCTTTTCAATCTTTTTTCTTCCCACTTCCAGCATACCATCACTGATGTCGATGCCGGTAATTTTATCGGGGTTTAGCAAATGCGCTGCCATGATGGCCACATCAGCAGTACCAGTTGCTACGTCAAGTATTTTTTTTGGAGCTATATCTTTTAGATAACCGATTGCTTTTTTCCGCCATCTCAGGTCGATACCTGCGCTGAGGAAACGGTTCAAAAAGTCGTACTTGCACGCAATGTCATCAAACATCCCCGCTACCTGTTCTTTTTTGCTAAGCTCAGAATCCTTGTAAGGAACGATCGTATCATGTGCGAAATCAGTCATATCAGGATACAAAGATAGGCGGTTTCAGCTTTTACAAACCGCTGCCCGGTGGCATTGATTTTATAAAGAGTATTTTTGTGAATTAATTAGTAATTGTAATGAATATTAAGAAGGCAACCTACATCGTTAGCAGCCCGGATTTTGAACAATGCCCGGTACCGGATAAACCAGAATACGCATTTATTGGTCGCAGTAATGTTGGTAAATCTTCCCTGATCAACATGATTTGTAATAATGATAAACTTGCTAAAACCTCCGGTTCGCCGGGGAAGACGCAGCTTATCAATCATTTTGAAATCATCAGCAGCCTGGATGAGTCCGAAGGTAAAAAGAAAGTGAATACTTTTAAATGGTTCCTGGTGGATCTGCCGGGATATGGCTTTGCCAAAGTAAGCATCCGCAGCAGGAATCGCTGGGAGCAGATGATAGAAAATTATTTGCGTAAAAGAGAAAATCTTACGACGGTGTTTGTCCTAATAGACGGGCGGCATTCACCTCAAAAGATTGACCTCGATTTTTTAGAGAACCTGAAACTGTGGCGTGTTCCGTTTTGCCTGGTGTTTACAAAATCAGATAAGGAGAGTCAGCGCATCGTAAGTAAAAATGTAAAGGATTTTTTAAACGCAATGAAAAAAACCTGGCAGTTCCTGCCGCAGCACTTTGTAACGAGTGCTGTAAAAAAAACCGGTAAGGATAAAATACTGGCATTCATCGATGAAACGAATGAAACGATTGCGCCAAAGGAACATGGGAAAAAAGAAAAGGAAGTTAAAAAAGACAAAGAATAATTGTTAGTTTGGAGATAGCGGGGATGAAACCTGCAAAATTTCAAGCAAAGCCTACCTGGGTGTTGCTTACAAGATTTCACGCAAAGATTTATCCACGAGAACCGGAAGATGTCACGCAAAGGTCGCAAAGCTGCAAAGTTACGCAGCGTTAAAAGGCAGGATCCGTAAAATTACACCGCACTTTTGCGTGTCAAAATCATCATGATAGGAATGCAACGACGTGGTTGATGTCGTTGTAACTGTCTGCAAACAAAAAATAAAAAGCCTAATTGACCACTTTATTGGCGCAGCTGCTGCTCGCAAAAGCTTCCGGTTTGGCTTTAAAGGCAAATCCCATCCCAAGAATATAACCCATCGCTTCCCGCAGTGCTTCATTGCTTTTGAAAGAGGGATTGGTGTTTATGTCGGCATGTACTTCCATGTCTACATCGTACAGTGTAAATAAATTACACAGTTCATAAGCGATCTCAATACTTTTTGCAACTTCCACCAGCATTCGCTCTTTAATGCTGTATTTAATTATTGTTTTTTCATTGTGTATGAACATGAAACCTCCATGCCCTTCCCTTAAAAAAACAATTACCGTAGCAAATTCAGTATCACGGCCCTTCACCTGGCTGTCTGTTCCGATACACACTTTTAGTTTGTACCCGGCTGCTGTTTCTCTTTTGATGGCTTGCTCTACTGCGTCTTTAATTGGAAGCAGGATGGCATCGCCGTTGAATTTTCTCCATAGCATAAAAAGTAGTTTTCTAAATTTACGAAAAAAAAGGAAGCGGGCACATTACTAAATTGGTAACAGCGGATAATTGTGGAAATGTCGATAAATGAATCCGTCAATGAGCAAACAATGCATATCGAAAGCTTTGGGACATATCCTGGCGGCAGATTTTGGAGAACTATTATTGGAATTCAACAAATAAAAAAAGGGGCCAACCCCTAACGTTGACCCCTAACTTACACATGAATCTACCTTACTGTTTTATAATTCTTTCTGATTGTTTATAGCTGTTGCTGAATAACTGGATTATGTATAAGCCCGCTGAGCGATTATCGATGTTAAGTGTATTTGATCCTTTTGTACCACTGCCTGTAGCCACCAATCTTGCATTTGCATCAAATAACCTGTACTGGTAATTTTCTGTAGCATTAATATTCACCTGGTTTCTGATGTGAGTGGATACCGTAAATACCTGCGCCATTCTCCAGGTGATTCTCAGGGAGATCACATTTGAATAAACCGTTTGATTAAGCACCGAGACGACCTTTAACCTGTAATACAATATGTTGGAATTAAAAGGGGCGTAACTGTATGAAGTAGCTGAAGCAGTTACGGCTGTCAATGGTTTGAAGATGCTGCCATCCTCTGAAAATTCTATCTCCTGGCTTTTAATTGCTTCGTCAGCAACAATACTCCAATTGAGGTTGTGCTTCTCTTTTGAATTATTACCCGTTAGAGTTACACTGCGAATAGGAAGCGCTGCTATGCCTAATAATTTATACGAACCAAGGCTTCCGTAATTACTGGTATTTAAATTTCCGGTGCCGTCGATGACCATGTAATATGTGCCTGCATTTAAGATACTGTCGATGGTTACACCCATAGTATTTGCCGGATCGTACACCCTGATCAGTGTTTTTGATGCGTTGTACAAAGAAATTTTAATGTCAAGATTTGCCCCGTTATTGTTTCCAAGACTATATGGGATGGCGTTAAGGTGAAAATTCCCCGTGGAAGCCATGGTAAATTTAAAGGCATCTTTATCGGTACTTGTTGATACAAGGCCATCCAGTTCAAAAGTATTTCCACCAACGGCATAAGTGCTGTTATCAAGTGTTTCTGCATAATCGTCCAAGCGATATGTAAAGCCGTTTTGAGATGTAATGATGGTAAGATTATCCTGGACATTGGCGCAGCCATAAGGAGTAGGACCATCATTCCATCCTGTCATATTTCTGTAATAGCTGTTACCCATTACCGGTGCCCATCCTGTTTCGCCAGCCCCAATCCCTGAGTTGTATATCTCGGTGAGGTTGCAGTTATTATCGTAGGAAGACTGGTGTGATAAACCCACCGCATGGCCGCTTTCATGTGAACAGCATTCGGCAATATATTTGGCGTTGTTGGGTCCAAGTTTGTCAGAAAAAACAAAAGCAGGAGTATCATCTCCCCAGGTAAAAGAACCGATGTAAGAGATGCCTCCAACACCAGGTTTCCATGCGCTTGTAGGCGTAATGATAACCCTGATTCTTTTTGCCAGCGGTGCTGCGAGGAATTTTGCAGAATCTGTTGTTATATTAATATTAAATGGCCTGTAATCCTCAGATACCCTGTTATAGATTTCTGTAACCTGTGCATCTGTCAGTGCTGGCGCTGCACAAAAAATTGTACCACCGCCGTTCCATCCAGCGCTCGTTACAGTATGCCCGTCAAAATCGAGGTAAATGGTTGCAGCCGCAGAAGGATAACTACTCAGCCTGGGCAGGCTATAACCATTAACTGAACAGAATAATACCAACACTAAAAGGGTAAGGGTATAGTTTTTCATTGTGGTAAGGTTTAATACCGCATGGGCCGGTTATTAGTATCGGATATTTTAGAGAATCATTTTGCTGATCAATAACTGCAGTCCTGCAATATTTTTGCAGTTTCAAATTTTATAAAACTGTAATTGTTGTTTTGGTCTTTTTTGATTTCATATCCGTCGAATGCATTTGGATTAATGATGCGTCCTGCATATGAAATAGTTTTATCTTCATTTACTATTCTTGATAACTGAAAAACGGCATTTCCAAATGCCGGCGATTTTATGATAACCGATTGCAGGTTGTCGTATTTTTTCTGATTGCTGATGACCATTCCTTTAAAGCGGAAGTTACTGGTAAACGCTACAATTACTTCTTCTCCCTCAGCAGCGTTTAAAGTATTCTGTAAAATGTTTTTTGAAAGTTGTATGGTTTCAGGATAGCCTGCAAATAATTTAGGCCGGGACTGATCTAGTTTTTGTGAGAAGGCTGCGGCCGTAGTAAGGCACAACAACAAACTTAAAAGCGTTTTATACGTTTTCATGGTTCGGTTTTAAAAGAGGTACAGGGTTGTAGCTCTTTTAGAAACGACTTCCCGGTCGCCTTAGTATGTAACGGGTTTAGTTTTTTTATTTTTTTGTCCTTAAGCGTGGATTTACTAAGAACTAATACTGGCCTGTGCTTAGTAATACCAGCGTGCAGGCTTCCAGGGTTTGGATTCCTTTGGCAGCAGCCTTTGAAACAAGCTCATCATTTTCTGTTCCCGGATTAAAAATGATTCTCCTGGGATTTAGTTGCAGGATATAATCATAATATTTTTTTTGATTTTCCGGGTTGAGGTATAGTGTTACGGTGTCAATTTCTTTTTCTATTTTCTGATCTTTCCATATTTCAATGCCATGTACTTTTCCTTCTTTCTTACCAATAGCAACAACAGGATGCTGATGCGCAAGTAATTTTTGTACGGCGAGGTAGCTATACCGTTGAGGATTTTCTGAAGCCCCCAATACAAGTGTTTTTTTTGAAGACATACAATTAATTTAAAAATCTTTGTTTCAACGATGGGGACGGTATCATACAAGCTTCTTTTTTCCCAAACCATTTGTACCTGTTTTTGGCGATCAGTTGATACACCGCATTCCTGATAAATACCGGTACAATAATAAAGCCATACAGTATTTTGACAAGGCCTGTTAATTGCATGACGACTTTTAAAGCAGCGGTTGACCTTGTATAAGACCTTTCCCCCTGAATCAAAACAAATGAATTCAACTGATCAGTAGGAAGATTATGCGCTTCTAACAAATTTTTACCGGTCTCACTTTGCAATGACGCAAATGTAAACTTTGCGTGTGGATCGTGTTTGATCACAAATTGCACGGCGCCGTTGCACAGGTTGCATACACCATCGAATAATATGATTTGCCGGATTTGCATGGTATAAAATTAAAGGATATTAATAAAGAAATAATGATACTAATATGCTGGTTTAAAATCAACGTCTTCTCTCTTTTCAATAATATTTGTTAATGCATCGTCAATAGTTGGATATTCAAAGCAAAAGCCTGAAAGGATTAGCCGTTCTGGTGTAACCCACCTGCTTTTTAAGATTAGCTCTGTTTCGGTATTAATAAAGTATGCTCCTATATTTAGTAACCATTCAGCGGAAGGTAATCCAATCCCGATATTCATTTTTTGTCTCAAGCTAGTCATGAAGGTTTTATTATCAACAGGGTTTGGTGCAGCACAATTAAAAATACCTTCAAGTTGATTTTGTGATTGAATAAAACGGATAATATTGTATAAGTCCACGATATGAATCCAGCTAAACATTTGTGTTCCTTTTCCCTGTTTACCGCCAAGGCCAAAGCGAACGAGATTAGTAAGAGGATTTATTACACCCCCATTTTTTCCCAGTACGATTGCCATTCTTAGAACTACCATTCTTGTTTTAGGTAACTTAAAACTAAAGAAAGTTTTTTCCCAGGCCGTTGCTACATCCACGGAAAAGCCTTTTCCAATTTCTCCTTTTGTTTCCGTCATAGGTCTGTCTTCAGCATGCCTGTAAATAGTTGCAGTGCCGGAGTTTATCCATAGCACCGGGGGATTTTTGCATCTAAGTATTGCTTCACCCAGTTTCACAGTGGTTCCTGTTCTTGATAATAATATTTCTTTTTTATTTTTTTGAGTATACCTGCAGTCCACTGATTTCCCCGCCAGGTTTATCAGCATATCTGAATTTTCAAGTGCATCTATCATTCCCTTTTCATCTTCCCAATTAATATGGGTTACATTCCTGGAGATGATCAATACTTCATAATCCATCACCTCAAATTTACCTGCAAGGTATTTCCCTATGAACCCAGTACCGCCGGCTATAACAATCTTTTTCTTTTTCATACCGGAATATTGGCTATTCGTTGATGATTTTTAATTGGGCGATCGCTTTTTTTCGTAAGGTAAAAAAGATATAAAGATTCATAAAATGCATACCGCCCAGAATCAGGATAATCAGGCCTATCTTGAGGCTCAGCATTTCAATCATTTCCTGTACATTAACGATATCGCTTGTGATTTGTAATGTATATACTGCATAACCAACATTTATAAGATAAAATCCAACAAGTAATAAATTATTTACACTGTCTGCAAGTTCCTTATTGCCATGGAAAATATCTACTAAAAATATTTTGCCGTTTTTAAAAAGCGTTCTGGCCACCCAAATGGTCAATAAAATTGAGAGGCATAAATAAAGGATGTAAGCAATGATGACCTCGTTCATGTCTTTTTTTTTATAGTGATTAATATTTTTATTTTAATAAAGCCAGCGGCCGTTGCATTTTTAAATATACCTCTTTATAACATATCCAGGCATAGTAAGATGCCATAACAGGAGCTGTAAAAAGTAAGAGGATGTAAGAACCAAGGGGCATGGTAATAATACTAAAAACCGTGATCCAGCCATAGATCCAGCGCCTGCCTTTTTTTTCATTGAACCAATGGTAGTAAGCATGCATGGCCATACTAGACACCTGCCAGCCACCAACAATCACATAACCAATTATTGTAATCATCATGTTGCGGCCTATTAGTGACCAAATTAAAAAAGAAAGGATGAGCAGGATGCCTCCCCACAGATCAATTGTCTTTATCTTTTTCATAATCGTATATTTTAAAATTTCAGAAAAATTTGAAAGTTTTTTTTACAAAATATCCCGCAACTGCGGGATAGAATAAAATTATTTAAACATTTTAAGGATGCTGCCTGTGAACCAGTTTTCTTCGGCCTTAATGGTAACGTCCAGCATTTTATCTGCACTCAGTCCCAGTTTTTTTATACTTGCTATCATGTCTACAAACTGCTTGGTTTCTTTGTCTTTTTTATCTCCGTCTACGTTCTCCAGTTGCGACAATAGTTTCAACATAGGATCCAGTTCCCTTTTTTTTCTTTCTTTAATGATCTGGGTAGCTACTTTCCAGATATCTTTCTCTGCACTGAAGTATTCCCTGCGTTCTCCTGATACAATGATTCTTTCTACGAGGCTCCAACTGATTAGGTCACGTATATTCATGTTTACATTACCACGGCTGATGCTGAGTTGCTCCATGATATCGTCCTGTGTAATGGGATCGGGACTAACCAGCAACAAGGCATGTATCTGCGCCATGGTTCGGTTGATGCCCCATTGGGTTCCGAATGCGCCCCAGCTACTAATGAATTGTTGTTTTGCCTCGGATAGTTTCATGATTTCCTATTTACTCCGTAAAGCTAAAATATATTTCTGAACTTTCAAAATATATTGAAAAAATAAGATTTAATTTACGACAAATGAAATTGGCTGCACCCTGTAAACAGCAACATTTTCACCATTTTGGAAAGCCGCTTCCCACTTCGGCATCTTATAGATTACTTTTCATGATTCCTCGGCCAATACAAATTCTACAGATTTTCGCAGGAAAATATTAGTCCTGTCCTATTCCCGTTTTTATCAATCTTAAATGCTACCAATACTTTTCCTCCAGCCGTTAAGTTTATGCCGACATTGGCATCCAGGTTGGGGGTTAAATATTTTTTCCGGGTTTTTTGCCCACCTTTAAACGTGGCTTCTTTTTCGTCGGGGTAGTCAACAGTATCTTTTTTACGTTTGTTATTTCCTGTGCGGATATATTAAATGCAAGCAAAAAGTAAATGATTATTGACAGCATTTTCTTTATGTCGGGATATTTGTGGGGGAGAGAAAAATTATGCGCTGTTGTTAATAATTTCAGCTCATAAGAACGTAGCTTTTTTAAAGGCAGCATGTCAGCAATTTTAAACTAAAAAAAAGTGCCAGATTATCTAACACTTTTTTTAATTTGTTTAAAATTTGTCATACCAGCATCAGTACCGGGTTCTCCATGTATTTTTTTAATGTTTGCAGGAAAGCTGCACCCACGGCGCCATCTACGCTGCGATGATCGCAGCTCATGGTTACCTTCATCACACTCGTTACATCAAAGTCAGTTCCTTTGCGAATGACTATTTCTTTTATTTTTCCTACGGCTAAAATGCAGCTATCCGGGGGGTTAATGATCGCTGTAAAATCTTCAATATCCATCATGCCCAGGTTGGAAATGGTAAAAGTGTTGCCGCTGAATTCTACCGGTTGTAGTTTTTTATCTCTTGCTTTCTGGTACAATTGTTTTGCATCGGCAGCAATTTGTGACAGTGTTTTCTGATCAGCAAATTTTATAACCGGCACAATCAAACCTTCGGGCAATGCCAGGGCCGAGCCGATGTGTATGTGGTGGTTCTGGCGGATGAAATCTCCCATCCAGCTGCTGTTCACGGCAGGGTGCTGGCGAAGCGCTGTTGCCACCGCCTTGATCAGCATATCATTAAAAGATATTTTAACTGGACTTACCTCGTTCATTGCATTGCGTGCTGTAATGGCGTTATCCATGTTTAATTCCATGGTAAGGTAAAAATGCGGTGCACTGAACATGCTTTCGCCGAGGCGTCGAGCAATTACCGTACGCATCTGCGTTAGGGGAATATCAGTATGACCTTCCTGCCCGGTATTTGCAAATGCTGCTACCGCAACGGCAGGTTTTACTGGTGCGGAAGCCTGTTCGCTGTTTGACTGTTGCTTACTTTCTGTGGCCATTTCTTTGTAGCCGTCCACGTCTTTTTTTATGATCCTGCCATTGTCTCCACTTCCGTTTACTTTGGAGATATCAATTCCCTTTTCCTCTGCCATTTTTTTTGCAAGGGGAGATGCTTTTATCCGGCTGTCAGTTACTGCGAAGATCGTTTCTTCCTTATCGTTAGTATCTTGCTTTGTATCTTCCGGTGCTGCTGTTGCGATGGAACTGTCGGCAGGCGCTGCAACCTCTGCAGCATTGTTACCGCCGGACTTTTCTGCAGCAACATAAGCGCTAACATCAGTACCGGGTTTCCCCACGATTGCGATAATCTCATTTATTTTAGCGGCCTTGCCAGCTTCAACACCAAGATATAACAGCGTGCCTTCTTCATAACCCACCACTTCCATGGTGGCCTTGTCCGTTTCTACTTCAGCCAATACATCGTCTGCCTTTACTGTATCGCCCACTTTTTTGTTCCAGGCAACGATCTTACCCTCAGTCATGGTATCGCTCAACAATGGCATACGTATCTCTTTCGCGCCGGCAGGCAAAACGATTTTTTCCGGTAAAGCCGCTGGCGCAACAGTTTCCTTTTTTGCGTTAACAGTATCAGGTTTTTCCGTTTTCGCAGCAGGTTTATCTTCATTATTTTCCGTTGAACTGCTACCAGCACCTGCCGCACTTAGGGCCGCTTTGTAATCTTCTCCTTCTTTTCCCACCACTGCCAATACCCCATCTACTTTCGCAGCATTTCCGGCTTCTACACCTATATATAGCAAAGTTCCTTCATTATAACTTTCCAGTTCCATGGTGGCTTTGTCTGTTTCTACCTCGGCTAATACATCTCCTGCTTTTACTTTGTCGCCTACCTTTTTATTCCAGCCCACAATCTTACCTTCTGCCATTGTATCACTCAACCTCGGCATGCGTATTACTTCTGCCATAATCTTTTCTTTTATATAAAACTTTGAATCCCGAAATTAAGTTAAAAACAGTTACGTTTCCCGGGATTTTAGCATACGAATTAGTGAATATCTTAGCAGCAGCCAGCTATTTTTATCAGCCATAAAAATCCCTTACTAATCCAGTTCCAGTTTCAACCTGTCTTTTAATTCCTTGATGTAGGGATATAGCTCAACGAGTTGGAGGTATTGTTGTTTCCTGTTTAGGGGTTTTTCTTCTTTTTCTGCGCCCGGATGCGCTGGTTCTTCAATTTTCACCTGGTACTTAAGCATCCTGTTGTTGAAGTGCTTTTGCAGGTAATCAATTAAGCCCGACCGCTCTGCGTCAATAAATTTTTGATGGATATTGCTTTCTGTTATGATGTCAAAACTATTGTTGTCAATAACTACCAGTTTTGCCATTTTAAAATTGGTTACGGCCGAATGATTTTTCCTGGCTTCAAGCGTTTCCACGAAGACATCCCAGGCGGCCTTGAGGTTTTCGAATGTTAGTGCTTTCACCTGGTTGCCTTTGTTATTCCGGATGGCCATTTCTTCTCTTATCCGGGCAAGAGAACCAAATTTACCTGCAGGTTTTTCGGGCGCCGTTGTTTTTGCTGTGTCCTTGGCAGTGTTCACAATGGCATCCGGGGTAAAGTGTATTCCGGGTTTTATATCTTCTTCTATAACCAGCGTTGCTTTGTTTTCGGTTAACCGCTGACGTATGTTAACGGGCGGCTCTTTCATTTTGATGACCGGTAAGGCTCTGAACGCAACAGCTTTTGCTGTATCAGTTATTTTTTTTTTCTCCAGTCCTTCCCCATTTGATGTTAGTTGAACAGCCTGTTGCAAGTAGGTAAGCTTTATTAAGATTAGCTCAACATGTAATCTTTTATTGCGTGCCTGTTTATAATTGATGATGGCTTCATTTAAAATATGAAGAGAAGCGATCAGCCATGCAGTGGAAACCTGCTGGGCAAACTGCAGGTATTTTTGTTTGAAATCGTCTGCAACTTCCAGTAAAATTGCAGCTTTGGCATCTTTACTCACCAGTAAATTCCTGTTAAATTCCGCAAAGCCTTCCAAAAGCGTATCAGCTTCAAAACCTTTTTGGTTGATCTCGTCAAATAATAGCATCGCATCAGCCAGATGTTGCTGCTGCATGTGATCGAGCATTTTAAAATAATAGTCCTCGTCCAGGATATTCAGGTGTTCCAGTGTATTGGAGTAGTTCAGGTGCCCGCCTGTAAAGCTTACGATTTTATCCAGGATACTCAATGCATCACGCATACAGCCTTCACTTTTCTGGGCAATGACGTGTAAGGCCGCTTTTTCTGCCGTAATATTTTCTTTGCCGCAAATTTCCTGTAAATGTTCTACGGTATCGTTGATGGTTATGCGCTTAAAATCAAATATCTGGCAGCGGCTTAATATGGTAGGAAGTATCTTGTGTTTTTCTGTTGTGGCCAAAATAAAAATGGCATAAGGTGGCGGGTCTTCCAGGGTTTTTAAAAATGCATTGAATGCCGAGGCACTAAGCATATGAACCTCATCCACGATGTACACCTTATATTTTCCTGCCTGTGGCGCAAAACGAACCTGTTCAACCAACGTGCGGATATCATCCACCGAATTGTTACTGGCGGCATCCAGTTCATGTATATTCAATGAGGTGCCGTTATCAAAAGTTACACAACTGTTGCAAGTGTTACAGGCTTCTCCCTCTTTTGTGCGGTTTTCACAATTGATGGTTTTTGCAAGAATTCGGGCACAGGTTGTTTTACCCACACCACGCGGACCGCAAAATAAAAAGGCATGTGCCAGCTGGTTGTTATTGATGGCATTTTTTAATGTGGTAGTGATATGCGACTGTCCCACCACAGTACCAAAATTCTGTGGACGGTATTTACGGGCAGAGACGACGAATTTTTCATCCATATTGGTGAACAGGTGAATGGGTAAATAAGATTATTTTGAGTATTGAATGATGAAAAATGTTAATTTAGCCGACCTCATTACTCTTCCCGCAAGTTAAGAATTATCCCAACATCGGGTGACGTTTAAATTCCTTTGTCCGGTCAAAAATGTAACGGTAGGTTGCCAGGTTGCGTGTTCTCACTACGTGCCCGAGATTTTCTGCGATATTGATCATTTTTGGATTGAAATCGCCGATCCATTGCATTTCATATTCAAGATAATCTGCATTAGGTTTTTGCAGCACTTTGGCAGATTCTGCAATGATGTATGCATCAACACCTTTTCCCTGGAATTCAGGCACAACGCCAAAAACAATACCTGTAAATTTTTTATTTGCTTTGAATTTTTGTAACAGTACAAAATATAGTTTTTGCAGGATGCCGAATTTCCCGTCGAGGTATTTGAACCATTGGTTCAGATCGGGCAGGTTGATAAAGATGGCGATGGGGTCTGATTTATAATAGGCAAAATACAGCAGATGTTCATCCATCACTGGTTTCATTTTTTTAAAAAGCATTACTACTTGTTCTTTCTTCATTTCTTTTAAACCACCATGGCCGGCCCAGGCCTTATTATAAACCGTGGTGAAGTCCATAGCAAATTTTTCCAGTGCTGTTTTCCTGATGGTTTTACAACTGAAATCTTTGTCGGCAGCAATAACATCGTGCCGGTCCCAGATCTTTTTTTCAAGCGGTTGCTGTGCCGCCATCCCAAGGCAGACCTGGTTATAAAAAACCTTGAAACCGTAATCTTCAAAAATTTTTCTATAATAGGGTGGGTTATAATTCATACAGTAGAGCGGCTCTGTAAAACCATCTGTGAGTAAGCCCCACCAACGGTCCCGTTCACCAAAATTTATTGGTCCATCCATTGCCTCCATGCCTTCCTGTATCAGCCAGTGCCTGGCATTGTCGAGCAATAATTCTGCTGAAGCACTGTCATCAATACATTCAAAAAATCCAATGCAACCCACCTTCATATCATCGTCTTTGTTGCGGTATTTTGAGTAGGTGAATGCGGCAATACGGCCTGTTAAACTGCCTTCATTGTTTTTCAAAATCCAACGTTGCACTTTACCAAACCGGAAAGCTTTGTTCTTATTTTTGTCAAATACATCTTTAATGTCCTTATCCAAAGGCCTTATCCAACTGACATCATTTTTATAAATATTCAATGGAACTTTTAAAAAAAGCGCCGCATCAGATTCATTGTTAACCGGAAAAATTTGCATACAGGCAAAGATAATTTTACGATTTGATAATTTGGTGGTTTGCTGACGTGGAGATTTGTGTGAGTTGAAGGCTATCAATATGGAAAAGCTCATTTCCAAATTTCCGAACCAGCCTCTATTGATCGATCATTTCTTTCCTTAATTCATCAGCTGTTTTAGAAGAGCCGTCATGGCTCCATCCCGGTGGCATAAACACATATTTTAATTTGGTACCGAAGGACACCTTTCGGCTTAGGTCCTTCCGGATACTTTTCCATTCATGAAAAATAATGTTTACCGGATTTTTATTGTTTTCGACAGGTTTGGTAAGGCCATACCTGATGGGATCGGTTGTTAATTCTTCCTGGAAAGTACCGAACATTTTATCCCAGATGATAAGGCACATACCCATATTTTTATCAAGATACCGGACATTGCTTGCATGATGAACCCGGTGATGGGAGGGACTTACAAAAATCGCCTCAAACCAGCGAGGCATTTTTTTTACGTATTCGGTATGAACAAGGATGCCATAGGTTTGGGTGATGGAATACATGAATACAATATCCATCGGGTGAAATCCCATCAAGGCAATTGGTATAAAATAAAGGAAGCGGTAAACGGGCTGAAAGACCGAAGAACGGAAACCGGTGGTTAAATTAAATTCCTCCGAGGAATGATGCGTTACATGTACAGCCCAGAACAACCTGCAGTAATGATCTACGCGGTGCTCGATGTAAAAAGCAAGATCTTCCAGTATTAACAGAGCAAACCAATACAAATACACATTTTCTATTCGTACAAAATGGTGCTGGTACATCCACATAAGGATGCTTACATAGAAAAGGCCGCGCAGCAAAAGATCGAGGCTTGCGTTAAGTATGGTTAGATAAACATTTTGAAGAGTGGTCTTGAACGAATATATTTTTTTGCCGGACCAGTTACTGAGCAGTATCTCACTTCCTATCAAAAGCGTGTACAAAGGAATTGAAAAAATAAAAAACCAGCCTTCTCTTGCAGAATGCATAATAATTCGTTTAAAAGTGCATTATACTGACATAATCTCTTTTTCTTTTCCGGCAAGATGTTTTTCAACAAGAATAATAAACCGGTCTGTTTTATCCTGTGCCTCTTTTTCCGCATCCTTGCATTCGTCTTCGCTCAACCCGTCTTTCTGCAGTTTTTTAATTTGTTCAATAGAGTCTCTGCGTATATTCCTTATCGATACCTTGGCATTTTCGCCCTCACCATTACAGCGTTTTACAAGCTCTTTTCTTCTTTCTTCGGTGAGAGGCGGAAGGAAGAGACGGATTATATTTCCATCATTTTGGGGATTGATGCCAATATTTGCAGCTATGATCCCCCGCTCAATGACCGCCAGCATGTTTTTTTCCCATGGCTGCACAGAGATCGTTCTCGCATCCATGGTGGTAACATTCGCAACCTGGTTTACCGGCGTGGGATTGCCATAATAATCCACCATCACGCCATCCAGCATGGAAGGATTTGCCTTACCTGCCCGTATCCTTCCCAATTCAGTTTCCAGGTGAGCAATTGCTTTTGTCATTGATGATTCCGTGTCTGCCAGTATTGTAATGAGATCAGCTGTCATATAATTTGTATTGGATGCAAAAGTATAAAAAGTTAGGGAATTAGCTTAATGGTATTAGCGATTGACCATAAGCATGGGTTTTCCTAAAAGTGAAGGGGTGAAAAGTGAATATATTTAGGAGAACATTTTTGAAGCTGTAGTGGCTAATAGCTGGCTGTTAGCTTAATCCACTTCCACGGTATCCGAAACAAGTGTAAGTATTTTGTGAGATTTAATTAGTTCTTTTTCGGAAGATTTGCAAACAACAATGGCTTTGGTTTTTTGCCGCATAAAATAAATGATGCCAATTGAGGAAACAGCAATTGCTAATAGAATACCCATCACTGTGGTAGTGCCCAGGCTTCGTAATCCAAAGGCCGTTACAATAAATATGATATTTGCAAAAACGATCGTAAGCGTTATTTTTTTATGCGAAAAACCGAGGTCCAGCAAAAAGTGATGGATATGTGTTCTGTCCGGACTGAAGGGCGAACGGCGGTCAAATATCCTTAAACCGAATACCCGCAAGGTATCAAATAGTGGTATCATTAAAATAGAAAAGCCCACTGCAGGTGCAGCTTCTATAGGAAAGGATACAGCCGGGGAGCTCGCAAGATTGATGAATTTAATTACGAGGATAGAATTTACAAGGCCAAGTAACAGGGAGCCGGTATCGCCCATAAATATTTTAGCAGGAGAGAAATTATAAATTAAAAAACTAATGAGGCTTCCCGCAAGGGCAAAAGCCATCACTGCATAAGTTAGTTCCCCGATATAAAAAAAATAGGAGCCGAAAACGATAGTTGTTACAAATCCAAGGCTGCCGGCTAATCCGTCGACGCCATCAATCAGGTTAAAAGAATTTGTTATAACAATGATTGTAAAAAGTGAAAGTGCGAGACTGGCAATATGCGGTATTTCATAAACGCCGAGTAAACCATGCATATTATTTAGAGAAACCCCGCCGAATTTTATGAGGATACCTGCTGCGATCAATTGTCCAATAAATTTTTTACTTGCTGACAAAACGAGAATGTCATCTTTTATTCCAAGAAAGAAGACCACGATAGCTGCGGCAGCAAAATATTGCAGTTCGGAACTGATGCCTGCAGGAACTCCCATGAGGGTAGCAATGATAAATCCGGCAAAAATACCCAGGCCACCTAATGTTGGTATCACGGCCTTGTGAACTTTTCGTTCGTCGGGTTCGTCAAATAATTTCTTATCCTTTGCTACCTGGATAATAACTGGTATAGCAAAAAAAGTGATTATAAAAGCCAATGCCGAACTAAGTAAAATATTATCCATGCCGAATTTATTATTCCAGTATTTACAAAAGTATTAATTAAGTTTTGGATAAAGAATTTAAAAAGAAGCAAAAACGTGATTTGCCAAGCCGGATTTACTTCAAAACTACCTTTTGTTTGCCAACTATCCTTAATACATTATGAAAATAACGGTTTAATTCATAACTTATTATCAGGCATGCTTCCAAAGTCTTTTTTTCTTTGAACATGATCCGAATTAGAGTAGGTTTGCAGGCAAATTACAAAATTTAGAAATACAAAATGTCACAGTTATGAGTAACCTTACCGAAACAGCCACTCAGATACGCAGGGACATTGTGCGGATGGTGCATGCCGTGCAAAGCGGACATCCAGGCGGCTCTTTGGGCTGTACCGAGTTTTTTACGGCTCTATACTTTAAAATAATGAAGCATAACCCCGATTTTAAGATGGATGGGGCAGGAGAAGACGTGTTTTTCCTGAGCAATGGTCATATTTCACCTGTTTTTTACAGCTCACTGGCCCGAAGTGGTTATTTTCCGATACAGGAATTAAATACTTTCCGCAAACTAAACAGCCGTTTACAGGGACATCCGACTACACACGAACACTTACCGGGGGTAAGGGTAGCAAGTGGTTCGCTGGGTCAGGGGATGAGTGTTGCGATTGGTGCGGCACTTGCTAAAAAATTAAACAAAGATGATAATACTGTTTATTCGCTGCACGGTGATGGAGAATTGGAAGAAGGCCAGAACTGGGAAGCCATCATGTTTGCAGGGTCAAAACATGTGGATAATTTAATAGCAACCATCGACTGGAATGGCCAGCAAATCGATGGTCCCACCAAAGAAGTAATGGCCCTGGATAACCTCCATTCGAAATTTGAGGCCTTTAACTGGACGGTGATGGAGATGGATGGAAATGACATGGATGCGGTGGTTGCGGGACTGGAAAAAGCAAAAACGCTTACGGGAAAGGGAAAACCGGTTGTGATATTAATGAGGACCATCATGGGTAAAGGAATTGATTTTATGGAAGGTAGTCATGAATGGCATGGCATTGCACCCAATGATGAGCAGCTAAAAAAAGCGTTGGCACAGTTGCCTGAAACGTTGGGGGATTATTGATGATCGCTTGTAAAAACATGAAACTGGCGGTTTGAAATCTTCAAAACATTCACTTTTTATAACTCTTAGCCACAATTTTAAAACATTGTTATCTTAGATCCAACGGCTGCCGGGAAGCCTTGTGTGCCGGAAACCAGGACGCGATTACAGCAATAGCCATAGCCGTTGAAGCCACCAGTAAAAAATCTGTGGCAATTAATTTTACGGGAAAGAAGTCTATCAGGAAAGATCCTCCCTGTAGCTTGATAAAATGGAATTTGAGCTGGAGAAGACAGATGACAACTGCCAGTACAATCCCGGAAATCGCCCCTATTCCACCCAGTAAAATTCCTTCGGTCAGAAATATGTTCTTAACCTGGCCGGCAGTGCTGCCCATGCTTTGCAAGATGGCAATGTCTTGCTTTTTCTCCAGCACCAGCATAGTAAGGGCACTCACCATATTAAACGCAGCGATGATTAAAATGAGCGTGAGCACCGCATAGATGGCCCATTTCTCTAAACGCATGGTATTGTAAAGATTGGTATTCTGTTCATATCTTGTTTGAACGATGTAGTCTTTCCCAACTATCAGTTGCAATGCTGTTTTACTGTCATTTATGTCGGCCCCTGTCTTCAATTTAATTTCTACCGCTGTAAATTCATCCGGCGCCAGATTCATCTGCCTTTTTACAAAGTCAATATTTGTGATCGCATAGCCATTGTCAAAATCCTGCTGAATGGCAAATTCTGCACTTGCAATAACATTGCCTTCGCTTAAAGATTGGAGCGGATCGTTGCTCCTGATATTTTTTTTTGGTAAGATAATAGTTAGTTCCTGCGGCGCAAATGCTTCGTTGAAACTTATCCCTGCGCTGTATGCAACTCCTGAACCGACAATCATAGCCGGATTATCTGCATCACCCGTATTGAATTTTCCTTTGATAAGTTTACCAGGCAGCCCGCTTACTTTTTGAAAATTTCTGTCAACACCCTTTAACCGAAGCAACGACTGGTTGTCCTCATTTTTTAAAAGTGCGTTTTCTTCAACAATCAATGACGACTGGTATACGTAGGCCTGGTAATTTATTCCTGAGAACTGTGCCGGGGTCAGCAAAAAGGTTTTGCCGTGTGAGGGTATGATCCTGAGGTCGGCATAAAATGAAGAGTAGAGGGATTTTACAAGGTCCTCAAAACCGTTAAAAACACTGAGTACCAAAATCTGGCAGCAGGTTGCAAAAGCGATCACGCAAGTCGTAACACCCGCGATGATATTGATCGCATTGGCAGATTTTTTTGCTTTAAAATACCGCCAGGCAAAATCGAGATACATGTTGAA
>JACMPR010000167.1 GCA_014377385.1 Ferruginibacter sp.
TAGAAAAGAAAAAAGGGAGGTTGGAAAGCCTGTCTCTAATGGAACAACTAAGCCCAAAAGAGCCTGAAATATTGGGCTGTGCGTATATTGTTCCTTTAACACAGGTAGAGTATCTTGGGCATTACGGAATGAGTAGAGATGATGAATCAGAAGCCATTGCCATGCAGGTTGCCATGGACTATGAAAGCAATGCTGGCTGGCGACCACAGGATGTGTCTGCAAATAATGAAGGCTACGATATACGTAGCGTTAGCCCCGTTGAATTAAAACGGTACATCGAGGTAAAAGGACGATCCGGATCGGATGGCAGTGTGATGGTAAGTGAAAATGAAATGAATCGCCTGGCGCAGTTAGGTGTTGCAGCCTGGTTGTATATAATCACCAATTGTAAAAGCGAGCCAATGTTGCGCCGCATTCAAAACCCTGCCAGGGCTTTGAAATTTGATTTGATAACTAAAGGAGTACAATACTTTTTGCCGATGGCAGAATGGAAAGAAAAAATAAACGCAAGCATATAAGCATGGACTTTAAAGAACTCATCATTTCCCTTTCTAAAATCAACGAAGAACTTCGGGAAGGGAGCATGCGTGCGGTGAACACCTCTCTTACCATTCGCAATTGGTTTTTTGGCTTTTATATACTCGAGTTTGAACAAAACAGTAAAGATCGTGCGGAATATGGCAAAGCCTTGCTCGCAAATATTGCTGCCGAAATGAAAGGCATGTCAATACCCAATTCCGACGAAAGAGAATTACGAAGGTACCGGCAGTTTTATATGATTTATCCGGAAGTGGCCAAACTGGTTACCACCAATAATCAAATTCGGGGTTTACTAACCCCCGAATTGATTGAAAAGAGGGGTATTGTCAATAAAACTTCCTTTCGGGAGTTGGCAACCCCCGGATTAGATATCCCGGATACCCACTATTCTGACTTATTCAACCGTATTTCTTATACTCATTTTGTAGAGCTTATTCGCCTGGACGATCCGCTAAAAAGACTGTTTTATGAACTGGAATGCATCAAAGGCACTTGGAGTGTTCAGGAACTAAAAAGACAAATCGGTTCCCTGCTATACGAACGCACAGGGTTGTCGGATAACAAAGAGAAATTGCTCGCAATGGTCCGGCAAAAAACTGGCACAGGAAATTTTACCGACCTCATTAGGGATCCTTATATTTTCGAGTTCCTTGGTTTAAAACAGCAGGATGTACTACCGGAAAAAGACCTGGAGCAAGCGCTGCTTGACCATTTATTGCAATTTTTGTTGGAGCTTGGCAAAGGCTTTTGTTTTGAAGCCCGTCAAAAAAGAATCATCATCGACAATGAGCATCATTTTATTGACATGGTATTTTACCACAGGCTGCTCCATTGCAATATATTGATTGATTTAAAAACAGAACGGTTTAACCACACACATGCAGGACAGCTAAACATGTACCTGGAATATTATAAAAAATACGAAATGGTTCCCGGTGATAACCCTCCGGTAGGCATTCTACTATGTACGGATAAGGATCAGGAGCATGTTGAATTTGCCACAGCAGGAATAGATGACAAGGTATTTGTAGCAAAGTACTTAGTGGCATTGCCCAACAAAAAGGAACTGGAAAAATTTATAAAAAGAGAACTGAAAGCCGGAAAATAATCCTGGTTCGGGAATAGTCTGTCGTAATTAGAGTTTTTATCAAATGGGGAAATGATACCTGCGAATTCTAAAATATGCAGAATAATTTTTCGGCTTTTGTAAGCGGGATAATTTGAATTGAAGAAAATCCACACATGCCCACCTTTACCACTTCTGGAACGTTCAAGATATGCAGGAAGTTGATATTGGTTGCATATTTCAATGAAGGTTTGACATTCATCTATCCAGCTTTTTTTACTGGTTATGCTTTCGTCAAAATCTGCAACAATAAACCAGGAAGAATTATCTGTTAATAAAGGGTACAGTCCAATAACTTCTTTTCCGGAGAGATGATTGATAATTCTTTGTTGCGAAAGTTTTGTAAACTGTTTATTGGGAAAGTCTTTTAATGTGCCGCCTCTTAGTTTATGTTTTGCAAACTCATCCCAATTCAAATCATACGCCGGCATATAACCAGCTCTGCCATCTTTTTCCCATCGAACAGCAAATACATCTTCTCTACCCCTAAAAAGAGATAGAAAAATCCTGATTTGTTCATTTGAAAAAACTGGCATAGTAAAAAAATAACCCTACTAAAATAGCTAAACTACGACTCATAGATTTCTTATAGATCAAATTGATCTGAATAATGCGTTCCAGTTAATTCCTTAACCCTTCCATAAACTTCCACAATCACTCCTTAACTACTCCCTAACCTTTCCCCTAATATTCCGATACTCATCCTATCTTAATAATGTGTGTTAAACGGCATAGGGTTTTGGAGGCCCGTATTCTAATAACAACCTGGAATATGCGAGCATATCAGATAAGCATACAAAGATTTCATGCGTGGTTGGCGTATGAAGGATTTTAATTTTTTCTTTTAGTCGTGGCATTTTATGCAAAAAGTAAAAAATTAAGTTTATAAAACCAATTGGTGAAGCTTTTACCTTGGAATTATCTTCAGCTTTCCTTCTTTATGAGATAAGAAGGCATTACAATTGATAAGGTATTTTTCCATTGTGTCAAGATCGGTATCATATACATTGCTGCTAAATTCCCATACTCTTAATAACATTCTTATATAAGCATCCCCATCTCTGGTTTTAGTGAATTTTTTCAGGCTGCCCATATAATCCTCCCGGAAAACTGTGGGTATAATGATTTTTGCTAAACCCTTAGCGCCAAGTTCTGCATTCATCATTACCCGGGCCATTCTTCCGTTACCATCCAGGAAGGGATGCACTTCACTGATCATAAACATCATGTAAGCTGCTTTTGCAAATGGATGCTGTAATAAGCTGTACCATTCATACCCTCTTTTAAGTGTACCTGGCACTAAGCTCCAGTCAACAAATTCCGTGTTGCCTGCACGGTTATTGATATCTTTAAATTGCCCCGGTTTCTTGGATGTTCTTGCACTTAGTAATACAGCATGTCTATCCTGCAGCAATTTCAACAGGTCATTAGCATCCTTTGGTTGCAGGGACATTTCATTTCTGTTTGATACTTTTTGATAAGTTCCCAATACATCATGCGAATCCTCGTCTCTTGCAGGCAGTGGAGTAGCGGTGCTGATAATCTGTTTGGCCTCATCAATAGTGAACTCTGTTCCTTCAATATAGTTAGAAAAATAACCTTCGAAAAAAGCAAAATTCTGGTACGATTTAATATCCTTGTTTTTGTCAGTATAATCCGGGTATTCCCTTTTTGTCAGCTCTTCATAAAATGATTCGAAAAGTTGTATCCTGTCTGCATCAATAGGCTCTCCCAGCACTCTTGCTTTTGCTATAGGGCTTACAAGGTTTTTAGATAACCCGGTGCCCAGCATATCAGTAATCAATTGATTCAATGCTGCCCATTCTTTTTCCATCCCTAATTCCGGGGCAATTTGTTTAGCCCTGTCTCTAATCTGGTTTAATGCGCCTTCGCCTTTCACCCTTAAAAAGGATTCTATTTTTTCTTCCAGTTGTTCACGGCTGAATGTTTTTACTTCTTCCCCGCCTCCACGGCTGCTCTGCAAATTTTCCAAATAAGCCCTGGCAAGGCCAGATGCTTTTAAATTTCCAAAAAATAATTCATCATCGGCTATGGGTGCATGACCTTTTAAAAAATGGATAGTAATACCGGGCAATGCAGTAATATCGGTATAGCTATGAGTGAGATAGATATGACCTTCTTTTGTTGGCATTCTTTCTAATGCGCTACGATGACTTAAAAAAGCTTCGGGATATAACTCTGATAGTATGCGATACCAGTTGCGTCGCACTATGATTTCTGAAGCCTCTGCCATATTGGAAGTGTATAGCCTGGGTGCAATCTTTTTTATAAGCCCTTCTTTTTCCAGTTTACCGATTTCTTTCGATTTGTCTTTTGAGCCTGCTATAATTTCCTGTAATCTTAATGCTGCCATTTTTTCCTTTTAATTAGAGGTTTTTGAGATTTTTAGTAATAATTTCCTATTAACATTCATTTATTGCTATTTATCTCCTACTAATTACATTGCAAATTACCTATTATTATTAATGCTAAGAAATATTTTCCTACTAAAATGGATTAAATAAGTATATTTTCCTACTAAATGAAGCTAAATATGCAAAAAAGTGCCAATCTTCGTTTTCCGAAGGCTTTCTATTCTGCCCGAAATTTTCCCGACCATACAGCAACATCCATGTGGGGAACCGCCAGCATCAAAATCTTCCTCGGTCGACTCAGGGCTACATATACTGTCCTGAGTTCTTCTTCCTCTTCCGTTTATTAAAGCTGATCTCCATATCGTTGATGGAAAGGAACTTTTTCATCTGCAAAGTTTTTAAATACATGGCCGGCAATTTTTAAATGGCTTAATAGGAGACATCTGAAATATAATATTTTTATTAAGTTGGATGAAGCTTTTTAACCCAACTCCGATGCACCCAGCAACACACCTTGTTTTTCCACGAATGGATCGTACCAGTCCGCTTTCTGCCGGGCCCATTCCAGCCAGTTTCGTTGCGCTTCACTGATGCTACCCGATGCACCGGTGCGCTTTTCCGCTTCATCAATATAGCGGCGAAGGTTGTCTGCTTTATGCCACCGTTCGGCTTTTCCCAGCAGGTCATTAAAATCAGTCAGTTCCTTTTTCTTTCGGTCTTCCTTCTCAAGCTGCAATCGTTGCTTTTCTTTTTCTGCAGCCGCCTCCAACCGCTGGGAGAGCCTTAAAGCCTGCCATTCCTGGTTGACTGCTTCGAGATGTTCGAGGATTGCGGGCAGCTGCTCTTCAAGCGAAAGTCTACAGTCATGGAACTCCCGGAAGTGACCGATACCTACACTGAAAGCAAGGATACCCGTAGGAAGATATTTCGTAAAACCAATGCTCTCTTGCTCATTGATCACACGCTTGGTCTTTTCACGCAGGAAAATCTGAAAGGTATCCGTACCCAGCCTCACATAGGTTTTGCCATGGTTGAGTTCAAGTCCATGCCCTGCAATTTCAAGTGCTTTGATCAGGCTGTCCATGAATCGTAGGGCACGCCCGATATTGGACTTCGTGACCTTGATATCAAGTGCCGCAAAATTGCAGCTGACTAAATGCAGGTATCGGTAACCATCAGGTTTGGCCTTTTCCAGCGCAGCTTTGGAACGGATGATCAGCGGGTGCGGATTAGACAGGCGTTCCGGCACGACAGGAGTTGTTTTATTAGCGGATTGGGAAACAAGATTATTTATTTTGGCTGTCTGCCGAAGTGCAAGAATGACTTCGACCTCATCCTTGTAAGGGTAAGGTAGTGGCGGCTGAATGGTTCGCTTGCCAAACTTTATCTGCTTCCAGTGGCCGTTTTTTGGCAGGGGAATTTCCATACGGATGCAAAGCTTGCGGAAACCATTATCTGAAAGGTTGTATTGCTTTGACAGGCTGAGCAAGGATGTTGACCAGACTAAAGTGTACAAGGCTTCTCTGCTGAATGATTGCTGTTCCATACTCGATTGTTGAATGCTTAGGCGAACCATCGTAAGGTGATGATCCGCAAACAATAAATAAATATTTACTACAACCTAGAAAATCCACAAGATTCTTTTTCTTTGCTCTTGGTTTATGTTCAACAAAACCGCTGCTTAAAATGTCCTATAACCACCGTACGCATACAGAGCACTTTGCGCTCATCGTTGGTGGCGATGTGAAGTAACCTTTGCTAAAATCCATGTCCGTTATATCTAAAATTAATTTCACTGCAGCCAAACTGCAGGATCCCGGCGACTGGCTGAAGAGATCGTATAGGATGTTTTCTACAAATTCTGGCTGTTGTGGAAAACTCCTAATACTATTTGATAATCGGTTATCTCAAGGTGGGAATTTAAATGGCCGCATTGATAAGACTTACAATCGGTTTCCAGGGAATTCAGAAGAGTAAAATGGATTTGCTCGTGGTATTTTTCTTAGTTGACTTCGTGATCAAAATCGAGATTTTTATTTTGTTTTTAAACTTTTATTATAAGCGCTATCCATTACCCGTTTTATGCTTTTACCTTCCTGGAAATAGAGATAACCCCACGCTTTTTTTATCCTGTCTGTTTCTGAATTTTGTAATTTTATTTCCTTTTGATTGTCGCTCCAATGCACACTCCATTTATAAAGGTTGGTAATAAATAACATGATCGTTAACCACAGCAACCAGCGGCTAAAAACTATTTTATAAAACAACTTAGCATCCTGTTCGGGGAATAACAGGATTTGGAATTTTCGGGTCACAATTTTGGGCTCACTATTCGGCGTTAATTGCCTATCCGAAATAACTTTCTTAAAAATTTCTTCAAAGGATTTAGTGCTTACAGGAGGTGCAATAATTTTAAGATTTTCCAGCTTTTCATTAAAGCTGTTAACCTTTATTGTTAACTCATCAATTGCTGCAGCCTGGTCAAGACTAATTTTACCAGATTTCTGCTGTTCTTCCAGTATTTCTTTAAGTACAATTTCAAGCGTTTCTCTTTCTTGCTCCTCTATTTTTTTAGCTTCTTCCATCGGATTACTTTTTATTTTTAGTAATTATATTAGTGATGAGGTCTTTGTCGTTTTTTCTTTCTTCTTTTTTTAAGTAATTCAGGACTCAAATGATCAGCAATTTTCTCCGGTTCAATTAAGGGAAAGATTAAATCGGTTACTTTCTTTTGCAGGTCAATAACAGGTGACCGACTTTGTTTTTTTAGTACTATTTTTTGAGGTAACAAAGGAGACACTTTACCCACATTACTTTCCAGGTTTTGAGATTTCGTTTGTTGAAGGTTTTCGTGTTTATTTATGTTCGAATGATTTTGTTTAACCGCTAATATTTTTTCAATTTTCATTAAAGAAAAACCGACTTCACTACCTTTTATTTTTACTTTTTTATCGTCAATAAAAGAAATGCCCCGAGCTTTCAAAACCTGGTATCCGAGTGCCTTCATCACTTGCTCAAATTGCTGGTAATTACTTACCTGTTGCAGCGTCTTTTGAATACTATTTTTTAATTTTTCTTTTCGCTCATCCTGCCGGGGAATTTGATGCTGATCTTTAGGCAAAAATCTTCTGGGACTAAGGACTTGTGTCAGGTTAAATTTCAATTCCATTTTACGGCAATAAGCGGCAATTTTTTGAAAGTTGTTACTATCGCTGACGGTTCGTTTATCAAAGCCAATTCTGTTAGCAACAATATGCAAATGCTGATGGCTGGTATCCTTATGGTGAATAGCTACATACTGGTTATTTTCAAATCCCATATCGATTGCAAAGTCCTGGCACATTTCAATCAGTTTATCTTTAGGTAATTCCTCTCCCGGAACAAAGCTAAGCGTAATGTGTAAAACAGGTTTTGAAAGCTTGGGATTTAGCTGTCTTACTTCATTAAATTGCTGTATCAATTCCTTCTGATTTCCATAGCATTGATTAAAGAGTAAAATCTCCGCTCTGTCTTTCATTACCTGCTCTTTTTTTGGGTCTTGCAGCTTATCATTCAGGCAATACAATAAACAGCCTTTAAAAGATTTTCCTATGGCTATTTTACCAATCATTTCAGGTGATTTTTTATTGCTTCAGCAAGTCTTTTTAAATCCCTGGATTGCACTTCCAAGCCGGCTCTTTCCAGTGCATCTAATTGTTCAATTCCATTTCTTTTTTTGGCGATTTGATTGAGGTTTGCAGCCAGGTGATTCAGCGTTCCGGTAAGCTGCAAAACTTCTTGCGGGAGTGCTTTTCTTTTGCTGACAGCTTGTCCTTTCAATCCGGATTCTCTTAAATATTCTGACAAGGTTAACCCTAATATTTTTGCTTTCTCTTGTAGCAGAGTTTTTTCAATGAGCGTACATTTTACTCCTATGAAATTATCTTGCTTGACCTCTTTTATGGGCCGTCCACCTTTATTTTTTATCCTCACTGCTACGGTTTCCATGTCTCACAATTTTCTGGTGTCTGCTGCAATACTTTTTGAATCCGCCAGCCGGCGGATGAGAAAAGCCAGCGTTTCGGTTTAACCGAAACATAGCTGGCTACTGAAATTTAAAATGGTCTTCCCATTCGGTGACTCTGTTTATGTCGTTGTTCCTGCTGTTTAATAAAAAACTGGTTTAAGTCCTTATGCTTTTTGTAGACATGGCTTTGATCTACAAATTTTTTTGACCATTGCAATGCCTGCTGGGTAAACTTTATCCCTGCCGAATCCCTGTCCAAAAAAAGATGAATCTGTTGGTGCTGTTCCATCCTATCCCTTTCCTTTTGAAAGAAGGATAAAGAATTAAGTATAAGAAAATTTGTCAGCGGTAAAATGTTTTCTTTATTCATTGCCTGGTGAGTCAGGAAATTAAAGAAGCCCTCAAAAACATTTAGCTGTTCTTTATTGTAGTCAATAAAAGTTACTTCTTTTGGGGAGCTGCTGCCCTTAAAATCGGCACTCCTTAATTCGTATCCTCCGGCATTATTTTGAAAACCAATTACTGTTCTGATTTTTCCGTATAAAAGGAAGTCAATTTCTTTACAAAATTTCTCCGCTATGGCTAAAGGGATTTGCCTTTTTTCTAAGTATTTTAAAAGCGATATTTCAGCCAGTGGTCTCGCCTCAAGTACAATAATTTTATTTTCACTAGGAATGTCTTTTTTTTCATCAGCAAAGGAAGATGCTGAGGCTGGCAAATTGTGTGCTGGAGAATGCTGGTGAAAAAAGAAATAGGGGTGCTTTGATATTGCGATAAATGCTGCAATAAATCGCTTACAGTACAATTAAAATAAAGTATTCCGAAATCTATCAGATTGCCGCCCTTTCCAATACCGTGATCATACCATACATTCCTGGTTCGATTCACTTTAAACGATGGCGTCTTTTCAATCCGTAAGGGAGATAAGTACCAATAATCGCTATTTCTAACTTTTTGAGGTCGGTGTCCTAATGCGGATAAGTAATCCACTAAATCAATTTGTTTAGCCTCTGCACTCATTAGCTTCTTCATACGCTTCGATTTTCTCTTTCACAACTAAATTATACCAATAGAAAAATGAGCCTTTAAATGCCATCTTTTAGGCTACAAGACTCGCCAGTTTCTTTAAATCCATTAAAAATCAGTTCGAAAATTGTACTGAAAGGGCAACCTTAGAGGACAAGTTGGATTTTTTTCCATTTGTCCTGTTTTTATTTTCGCTCAAATCCTCAGCCACACTGTACATCACCCGAACAATCTGATTGATTCAGGTAGCTCGAAGAGTAAATCCGTCAAAAGTTAATTTTTTGGGCTAAA
>JACMPR010000168.1 GCA_014377385.1 Ferruginibacter sp.
ATCAGGATTTACAGGATTTTAGGATCAACAGGATGTTTGTATCTAGCGTTTTTGTGTACTTACATAGTCCACCCAATTATTTTTATGTTTTATCCGGCTTTTTCAGCATCCTGTCAATCTTTACATCCTGAAAATCCTGATCCACACCTGCTTCTTCATCCCATTGTCTGCACCAGGATTTACAGATTTCAGGATCAACAGGATGTTTGTATTTGGCGTTTTTGTGTACTTACATAGTCCACCCAATAATTTTTATGTTATGTCTTGCTTTTTCAGCATCCTGTTAATCTTCCCATCCTGTAAATCCTGATTCAGACGCCTGCTTCATCATATTGAAAATCCCAATCCGAACCTACTCCAACATCCTGCAAATCTTCCCATCCTGTAAATCCTGATTCAGACGCCTGCTTCATCATATTGAAAATCCCAATCCGAACCTACCCCATCATCCTGTCAATCTTTGCATCCTGGAAATCCCGATCCCTCTGCCATTATAATTTCCTGTATTTGCAGTAAATGACTTATCTGCAATTATAAATTATTATATTCGCAGCAGTATTTTCAACAAGAGCAGGGTATGAATATAGACAAATACAAAGCGGGTATATTAAAAAAGCAGTATGGTTACAGCAGCTTTTCGCCTCAAATGATCAATCATGAGTGGTTGGTGAATGATGCCAGGGTAAATAACCTCCTTAGCGAAGCAGACAGAAAATTGGGTGAACTTAATGCCTTTTCAAAATTAATACCTGATGTGGATTTTTTCATTAAAATGCACATCGCCAAAGAAGCTACGAAGAGCAGCCGCATAGAAGGCACGCAAACAAGTATTGAGGAAGCCCTGCAAAACGCAGCGTATATCAACCCTGAAAAAATGGATGACTGGCAGGAAGTACATAACTACATAGCCGCCATGAATTTTGCCATTAATGGGTTGCAAAAATTACCCTTGAGCGCCCGTTTGCTAAAACAAACACATAAAAAATTGATGCAGGGCGTGAGAGGCAAACATAAGTTGCCCGGAGAATTCAGGACAAGCCAAAACTGGATCGGTGGCACATCATTAAAAGATGCTGCTTTTATTCCGCCAAATCATGATGAACTACCAAACCTGATGAGCGATCTTGAAAAGTTTCTCAACAACGATGAGTTGCAGGTTCCGCCGCTTATCAGAATTGCAATAGCCCACTACCAATTTGAAACCATTCACCCATTTTTAGATGGTAACGGAAGGCTTGGAAGATTATTAATTACCTTATACCTGGTAAGTAACAGGATTATTGATAAACCGGCTTTATATCTTTCTGATTTTTTTGAAAAACACCGCCAGCTCTACTATGATAACCTCACATTGGTAAGAAACAAAAACACCCTTAAACAGTGGCTGATTTTCTTTTTAACCGGGGTATTGAGAACAGCAGAAAGCTCCATTGATACGTTTAATGCCATTATTAAATTAAGGAAGCTGGTTGAAGAAAAGAAAATCATTACGCTCGGCAAACGGGTTCCGCTGGCAATGGAGCTAATACGGTACCTGTACAGCAAGCCTATTGTAGATTCGAACGAAATCGCATCTGCTTTAGCAGTAAATATTTCTACAGTACACCGCCTTATCCGGGACTTTGAAAAATTAAAAATTCTGGCTGAGCAAACCGGTTATAAACGTAACCGCGTGTTTATTTTTGAAGACTATATCAAACTATTCAGATAAGAATAGCTGCTTGATCTAAAAATCAAATCGTGTCATTAATGAAAATACTTTCGGAGGAAGATTTATTGTCTTACTTTAAGCGTTTGGGCAACAACTTTCAGAATGCCCTGGGTATGCAATTTGGTATTGAACCTTTAAGTGGTGGAATCTGGACCGATTTTACTCTATTCAACTATGATGACGGCCCCTTATTGTTTAAGATCGGCACTGAATCTGATAATCCGGCTGAGTTCATGGAAGGTTTCCAACTGAATTCAACTGAACAAATAAACCTGTTAAGCTACAACCATTCCTGGATGCGTTATCTCAATGGTGAAGCCATAATCGAAGTAACGCCCATGGAACTGGAAGCAGCCGTAAGTTTTAAGATTGTAAAAAGAAAGACTGTCATCTATAGCATGGACCTTCATTTTTATGATGAAGTGTATGAACACCTGACATTACCGGAAGATTTCATGAACTACATCCTGAAAGCCAATAGACTGCTACAGGCTGCAGTGGAAAGGAGATATAAATGAGTTCTGAACCACCATTTTCAGGATTAAAATATGAACAGGATGATTGTTTTGTCATCTACTTTCATCATCTTGTTTATTCATAAATCTTCTGTCGGGGGTGTTTCTCCAGGAACATTCCGTACAACCTCACCCGCGGCCCCTCTCCGAAGCCCGCCCGGATGAGCGGTCGGACGGGGATATAGAAGCTCGTCCTAATAATGAATGGAAGACCTGGAAAAACCTAACAGGTTTTGAAAACCTGTTAGGTTATAATTTTCAATTTCGCTTTATCATGTTCTTTAAAGGCATTGGACGCTTCCAGGTGTTTTTCCATTACTCCCATATCTTCACCGGCAATATTTGAGCTGAACTCATGTGCCCGGCTCAACATCCTAAGATAGGCTGATGGATCCTGCTGCCTTGTTAAGCGTCTTAAAGCAAGCATATAATCATCCCTGTAGACAGTTGGGATAATGATTTTTGATTGCCCCTGTTTTACGAGTTCTGCATTCATCATAACTCTTGCAGTCCTTCCGTTACCATCAAGAAAAGGATGCACTTCACTTACAAGGAACATCATATAAGCCGCTTTTGCAAAAGGGGCGCTATGGGCCTGGTAATAATCAAAGCCCTTTATTAATGTGCCTTTTACAAGTGTGTGGTCAACAAAATGAGTTTCGCCGGCACGGTTATTTTTGTCTTTAAACGCTCCCGGTTTTTTTGAAGTTCTTGCGCTCATTAAAACCTTATGCCTGTACAATAGTATCGTCAGCAATTCATCGGGATTTCCGGGGGTAATATTCATTTCCTCCCGGTTGCTTACTAATTTATAAGTTCCCAATATATCATGCGAATCTTCATCCCTGTCGAGCATGGGGGTTCCTGTTTCAATTATTTTTTTGGCGTCTTCCAGTTCAAACTCTGTCCCCTCAATGTAGTTGGAAAAATAAGCTTCAAAAAAAGCAAAGTTCCGGAATGATCGGTTGCTTGTATTTTTTTCCGGCAGTTCTTTAAACTCCTTTTGCTTTAATTCAACAAACAGCTTTTCAAGCAGGGATAACCGTGCAGGGTCGTAAGGATTGCCAAATGCCCTTGCAACAGCCAGCGGTGAGGATAGTTTTTTGGAAGGGTTCGTGTTAAGCAAGGCACTGATGAGCTTGTTCAACTTGTCAAATTCGGCTTGCATTCCCACACTTTCAGCTATTGTTCTTGCTTTGTCCCTCAGTTCATTTAATCCAGCTTCTCCTTTTACCCTAACTACCTGTTCCAGCCGGTCCTCCAGTTCCGGCAGCGTGATCGTTTTAGATTCCGGACCGGCTTGCCTGGAAACCTGCATGTTCTCCAATAACGCCCTTTCCATTTGCGATGCATGAAGTTCGCCCGAAAGTGGATTATCGCCCGCTATTGGCCCATACCCTTCTATAAACCGAAGGGTAATTCCTGGCAAACTTATTTTTTTTGTGTAAGTGTAGGTTAGAAAAATATGCCCTGCTGATGTTGGTTTAAACTCCAAAGCAGAACGATGGCTGAGCAAGGAACCAGGGTATAGTGTTCCGATAATTGCAAATAGATTCCGCCTTACAATTGTTTCCGGGCTGTCGGTAAAATTAGGGGTATATACCCGGGGAGCGATCTTTCTCAGCTTCCCCCCTTTTTCCAGTTTGGAAATTTGCTTGCTCAACTTTGAGATACTTGACGAAAAGATTACTTCCTGGAGATGTAGGGGTAATATATTTTCCATTATAACAAGAGTTAAAAGCTAAAATAGAAAATATTTTCCAATATAAATCACTTTTTATTTAATTATTTCCAGTATTAGACATTCAAGCTACGTATATAGACCATAATTTTCCAGTAAAACCAAATCGTATTAACAATGCAGCTATTGTTCCAGCAAGAAAAGGGGGGAGGAAAATATTTTCCATTATAATCCAGGTCATATGTTTTTTGCAAACAAATATTAAGGTAATTGGCGTTTCATTCAAGGTCACCATGCGGGAATGACAGCAAACAATGATAAAGGAAAAGAGTTCAATAATGTGATCTTATTGCTCAACGGCTTTATACCGCATTCTGATGAGGAAAAAAGACAGTTATACGTGGCAGTTACAAGGGCAAAGACAAACCTCAGCATTCCCTACAACGGAACTTATTTAGATAAGATCAGCACTGAAAGTCTTACCTACAACCATGACAACAATGTTCACCCGGAAGTGCAACAGCTGACGTTGTTGCTCAATCATAAAGATGTATGGTTAGGGTATTTTAAATCTATGCAGCAGCGTATGGATGCATTGCACAGCGGTGATGACTTAAAAATTTTGGAAGACGGGCTGGGAAATAATAAGGGTGAACAGGTTGTTCGGTATTCGCAAAAATTCAAAGAAATCCTGGAGGGATGGAAGAAAAAAGGATTTAGCATTAAAAAAGC
>JACMPR010000169.1 GCA_014377385.1 Ferruginibacter sp.
CCACGGCCAAAGAGGAACCGCTTAGTGATTGACAGCGCATAACATTGGCGGCTTGGCGAATCTGTGGAATTTCATGTTCCTTCTGCTCGCCCGGTCAACCCGATAAAGAAATGGATTTTTATTTTAACGAACAAAGCAAGCCTGCGGCAGTTGTTGGCGTGGCTCTCAGGCTGGTATTAATAAATGCCTGGTATCAAGTAAAATACTGCCTCATGCCTACTTACTGGCTTAATTAAGTGATATAACAAGGTTTGCAGCAGTTAATTAAATTGCTTCAATTGTACGAATTGCTCCAGGTATATATCAAAGCAGTGAAAACAAAAGTGATCTTGGACTAACACGCCGTAGCAATCGTCAACTTAGGTCTTGCTTATTAAAATCAGTTGCGTGGCAGTAAGAACAGCTTTAGCGTGGCAACAATATTACCGTAAACACGCACACAAAGAAACCAACATAGCAATTGTAAAAGTTGCACATAAATTATTGTGCAGGATAAAAGTCGTTATCACAACAGGCATTCCATATCAATGCGGAGTAAGAAAATAAATAACAATATTTACGCTCATAAAAAGCATTAATAAGAACAAACTGCAAAACCAGGTAAGTCGCACGTAAAATGCCTTTGTTAGCGAATTGGCAACTAAACCATAAACTTAAACTTGCAATGTTGCTGCTGCTGAAGTTTCATCGTCTGCCCGAATTTTGCAAATGCGATGTTTATATGCAGTGCTACAGTTCGTTTGGAGCACAAGTGTTTTAAGTCTGCATATAGGCGGGTCAATGAAGCTTGAATTTATTGCTTCACTATTCAATGCACCCATGAATCCTGCAATATCGTGTGCGGTAGTTTCAGGCGTTGGCTCCCGGAACGTTACCGATAAATTTGCTCAAAATTTCTCGTCCATCAGTCAGGAAAATAAATATGAAAGGCTGCACCTTTCCCCAATTCGCCTTCTGCTGTAATGATGCCGTTGTGGTTGTCAACGATTTTCTTTACGATGGCAAGCCCGATACCTGTGCCTGCATATTTATTTTTGCCATGCAGCCTCTGAAATACTCCAAATATTTTTTCGGAGAAGTGTTTTTCAAATCCGATGCCGTTGTCGGAAAGGGAAACATGGCAAGCATCCCGGTTTGCAAAGGGGGAGTTGGGACCTGTTACGAATTCGCTATTTATTATGATGCGTGAGGGAACATCTTGTTTCGAAAATTTAAGTGCGTTGCCAATGAGGTTGTGCATGAGCTGGCGGAATTGAAAGGGGATAATATTTGCCCCGCACATTTCGCCTGATATGATGATTGCATTTTTTTCTTCCATCGCTTCTTTAAATTCTGCTGCTACCTCTTCAACAATTTTACTAAGGTCAGTCTTTTCAAATTTCCTTTCCGAAGTGCTTATGCGGGAAAACGCAAGTAAATCCTGTATGAGCGTTTGCATGCGTGTGGCAGAATCCTGCATCCTGGTAAAATAATCTTTTGCGGTGTCGGAAAGCTGTTCTTTTTCCGTAGCGATTATCCGCCCTGCAAAGGTTTGTATTTTCCTTAAAGGTTCCTGTAAATCGTGGCTGCTGACGTAGGTGAAAGCTTCCAATTCCTTGTTCATATTTTCAAGCTGGATATTTTTTTCTTCCAGATTTCCGTTTAGCTTATTTAACTGGATGGTGCGTTCTTTTACTTTTTCTTCCAACTGCTCTGAAAAATTCTTTTGCTCTTCAATGTCGGTATTGGTTCCAATCCAACTTATAATTTTTCCGTTTTCATCACTGATAGGAGCTCCCCTTGTTAAGAACCAGCGATATTCGCCATCATACCGCCTGAGAGGAAATGTAAGTTCGAAAGGTGCGTTTGTTATCCAAAGTTTTTTACAAATTTCTAATATGCCCTCTACATGATCGGGATGATGAACTTTTTGCCATCCCCATCCTTCCATTTCTTCCAGTGTTGTGCCGGTGTAATCATACCATCGCTGGTTATACCAGTAAATCCAACCTTCTCCATCTGCTATCCAGGCAAGGTTTTGAATATTATTGGCAAGCGTGCTGAATTGCTTTTCGCTATCACGTACTTTTTCTGCGGCTAGTTTTTCTTCATGCACATCTTCCACAGTGCCTATCATTCCTTTAAACATCCCGTCTTCACCATACTTGGGGCTGCCCCGGTCAATAACCCAGCGGTAACCTCCGTTTTTAACTTTTAGCCTGTATGAAGCAGTGAAAGGCTTTTTTTGTACATTGGCTTCTAATAAAATTCTTCCTCTTTCATCTTTATCATCGGGATGCGTAGCATCAAGCCAGCCAAAACCCTTTGCCTCTGCCTTGGTTTGCCCGGTGTAACTGTACCAGTTTTTGTTCAGATAAGTACAGCTTCCATCGGGTTCGGAAATCCAAATGATGGCAGGAACCGTATCAGTTAACTGTCGGAAATATTGTTCGCTTTCTTTTATTTTTTTATTTAATTCCACCTGTCTGGTTACTTCGTTGGCAATAATGGCTAGGCCCTCTATTTCACCCCCGGCATTGTAAAGTGCCTGGTAAACAAATGTGTAATGCATTAGCTCCGGCTTACCACTTTTAATAAGAGTAACGGGCATTTCAATAGCATGAAAAGGCTCACCAGTTTTATAAACATTTAGTAACATTTCTTCAAAACCCTGTTCCACTATCTCGGGCATTACCGAGATAAGCGTTTTGCCAATAATATCTTTCCCCTTGCCCCAACTTTCCAAAATAGCATCGTTGGCAATATCAATAATCATGTCTTCGCCTTTAAAAATGGCAATGAGCGAAGGAGAAGAATAGATCATGTTATGATAACGGTTTTCACTTTCTGCAATTTTTGCTTCAGCTTGTTTGCGTTCGGTAATTTCACTAAATAAAATGGCAAACCTGTCTTTCTCTGCGGGGTAAGCGTTGATTGCAAACCAGCGGTGTGTGCTCTCAAAATAGTGTTCAAAAACGACAGGGCTGTGAAAATTCACTATGGCAGTGAAGGTTTCTATCCACCATTTATCGAGTGCAGGAAAAGACTGCAGGATGGTTTTGCCAACCACCATTTCCATGTTTACGCCTGCCTGCTTTTCATAGCTTGGATTTACCTCCAGCACGTAGAAGTCAATTCCTTTACCTTCTTTGTTTCGAACCAGCTCGCATAGTGCAAAGCCCTGATCAATGGAAGTAAAAAGGTTTCGGTATTTTTCTTCTGATTTACGTAGCGCCTGTTCGACTTTTGCTCTTTCAATTGCAGCCCAAGTGCGTTCGGCAGTCTCTTCCAACAACCAAATCTCAGTTGCCGTCCAATTCCTTGGAGCATTGTAATGCATTCCAAATGTGGCAACCCAACGTCCCCCTTTTATCAATCCTATACTGATATTTGCCACTACATCAAGAAACAGAAAACTTTGTTTTTCTTCTTCAGTATATCCGGGATCTGTGTTGATATCGCTAAAAATTACTTTCTCATTGCGTTTAAATGCATCTATTACATTCCTGCCAAATTGCGCTGCATCTAAAGTGGCATTGATTGGAGCAACACCATTTACGTAATTATTATTTATGATTATTTGTTCTTCATCCATCACTTCACCATACAGAACCCTATTCACTTTCAGATGCTCACCCAATATTCTACAGGCAGTTAGTTGTATATCTACCGGGTCTATCAGTTCTTTGATAGCATCGCTTAAGTTTAGAATATATGTTTGCTTCTCTTCCTCAATTTTTCGATCGGTGATGTTGTTGTAAACGGTGATGATTTTTCGGCTTTGCTTGTTTCCAACCTTGTATGCATGTACCTCAAACCAGTTGGAGTTAATATCTTCGCTGGTATAATCGAATCGAATGGGTTCACCCGTTATGACGACACGTCCATAGGTCTCCAACCAAAATTCCTCAAGATTCGGTAGCACTTCTTTTGCAGTTTTACCATGAATTTCGCTAGTAAGTCCTGTTGCCTTTGTCATGGCTGGGTTCGATTCAAGAAAGCGAAAGTCTATTGCTTTCTCATTCTCGTCAAAAATAATTTCAATAGTACTAACGCCTTCATCAATACTATTAAACAAGGACCGGTATTTTTCTTCCGATTTACTCAGGGCTTCTTCCGCTTTCGCTCTTTCTACAGCTGCCCATGTGCGTTCGGCTGTTTCTATGGTTAGCTGCACCTCTGAATCTGTCCATTTTCTTGGCTTGCTTTGCACAAGCACTAGTAATCCCACAGGCTTGCCGTTTTTAATTACCGGCACAATAACAATTGCAATATTCTGCAACCGTATGCAAAGCTGCTTTAAATCTTCATCTAATATATCGGTGGTATGCACATCATTAATAATTGAAGGAATTCCGGTGGTTAGCACATCTTTAAACAGTGTAAAACTGCTTATGGGATACACACCGGCAAGGGAGGCAAAGCCATCACGAGAGGCGCCACGCTGAATAATGAGATTATCTTCTTCAAGAGTAACATAGTGACACCAGTCCGCGTCCATAAAATCCAGTGCTATTTTTGTAACTGCTTCTTCAATGTCTACGGGGTTGCCGAGCGAACGAAGTGCGTCGCTAAGTTTAAGTAAAAAAGCCTGTTGCTTTGCATTTTCTTCAATTTTTTTTCTTGATACAACCTGTTCGGTTACATCTACTCCGTGGACCAATATCCCATCTATTATCCCTTCACTGTTACGAGACGGCTGGTAAACAAAGTTGAAATAAACTTCTTCCAGCTTTCCATTTCCTTTATCTAATTGCGCAGGCATTTCGTTACCAATAAAAGGTTCACCGGTTAAATAAACATTATCCAAAAGTTCAAATAAGCCTTGACCCTCCACTTCAGGCAGCGCTTTCCGTATCGCCTTTCCTAAAATATCCCTGTTTCCGATAAGCTCCAGATACATGTCATTGGCAAGTTCAAATACATGTTGCGGACCCCGAAGCAAACAGATAAGCGCAGGTGCATTTAAAAATAAATTGCGCATATTGCCTTCCAGAGATAGCCGCAATTTTTCCATTTTTATTTGCGCCTGTACCCTGGATAATAATTCTTTTGCTGAAAAAGGTTTTACCAAATAATCTTCTGCGCCTGTTTCCCATCCTTCAATTCTTGATTCTTCGCCGGCACGGGCGGTTAGTAAAATGACAGGTATGTTTGCTGTGGATTTGTTGCCTTTAATTTCTTTCAATAAGCCTATGCCATCCATCACCGGCATCATAATATCTGATAGCACCAGTGCCGGGATGGTTTCTTTCATCTTGTGCAACGCATCCATCCCGTTGTTAGCAGTGATAACATCAAAACTATTTGATAAAATGGAACTTATATGATCCCGCATGTCGGCATTATCATCAACAACAAGAACGATTGGAAAGGCAGTTTTTTCTTTTGCAGAAGATGTCTTTACAATTTCTTTATTTCCGGTATTAAATAGTGTTTCAATTTCATTTACATATATGGTAGAAGAGATTTCATCTGAATCAATAGCTGTTTTTAAAATCTGATGATCGGCAATATGTTTTTTACCGGCAGGAATTCTTACCGTGAATACGCTTCCCTCATTCAATTTGCTCTCAACATGTATGGTACCCTGATGCATTTTCAGAAGCTCTTTTACCAGCGATAAGCCTATGCCGGTGCCTTCATACGTTCGGCCTCTAACATTTAGTACACGGTGAAAGCGTTCAAACATTTCGGGCAATTCGTTTTCAGGAATTCCGGCTCCGGTATCTGTTACTTTTAAAACTGCAAAATCATTTTCTGCTGATAAAGCTACTGTAATGCTTCCTTCAAGGGTATATTTAAAAGCGTTGCTTAAAAGATTGAATACAATTTTTTCCCACATCTGCTTATCTACATATATGGGCTGAATGATGGTGTCGGCCTGTACAATCAGTTTTAGTCCTGCTTTTTCTATTACGGAACGAAAGTTAGCTGCAAGATTTTTGGTGAGCGCAACTATATCAAC
>JACMPR010000170.1 GCA_014377385.1 Ferruginibacter sp.
CTTCATTATATTCCATCAACGCACCTTAAGATCGCGGATGCAAAACGCGCCGATATTGGAAATACGTCTTCTTATTATGCAAAAGCTTTTTTTGAAACTTTGCCCTTCGATGCCATTACAGTAGCACCCTATATGGGAGAAGACAGCATCCGTCCTTTTTTAGAATATGAAAATAAATGGACGATCGTACTTGGCCTTACAAGTAACAAAGGAGCCAGCGATTTTGAAATGCTCCATGTGGCTCGTGATGTTTCAGACAACAATAAAGAAATGCTCTATGAAAGGGTCTTACGAACGGTAAGTACCTGGGGAAATAAAGACAACCTGATGTTTGTTATTGGCGCAACAAAAGCAACTGAACTTGCCAATATCCGTAAAATAATCCCGGATCATTTCTTATTGGTGCCTGGGGTTGGTTTCCAGGGTGGAAGCCTTGCCGAGGTATCTGAACACGGCATGAATGAGGATGTTGGATTGCTGGTAAATGCATCGCGGGCAATTATATATGCCGGAGAAAAGGAAAATTTTGCGGCAGAAGCCAGGGAAATTGCTTTGCAGTACCAGGCAGAAATGGAAACGCTTTTAAAATTGTATAAAAAATTGCAGTAATTTGTTGCGTGCAAGTATTGGATTTCCTGGTGAGAATGTTGGCGGCGTGAAAAAATAAATTCGCAATGTTTATGAAATTCTCTTAAAAATACCGAAGTGAACTTCTTTTTAGATGGCATTGAATTCGTTTAAAAAATTCCTTTTTTAAAAAACATACCAATGAAACTGATAATAACGGCTATCCTTATTGTATTTGCTGCAAACATGGCCCTTGCTCAAAATACTGTTCCAACTGCTGAAACCATCATGACCTCCGCCTATAAACAGGCGGCTGCAGAAAAGAAAAATATAATCGTGTTGTTTCATGCAAGTTGGTGTGGCTGGTGCCGCAAAATGGATGCATCCATGAATGACGATAAAACAAAAAAATTATTTGATGATAACTATGTAACCGTTCATCTCACGGTGGAAGAGTCAAAAGATAAAAAGAACCTGGAGAACCCTGGGGCTGACCTTATGAAAAAGAAATACCACGGTGAAGAAGCAGGATTACCTTTTTGGCTGATATTTGATAAGGATGGGAAATTGCTGGGCGATAGTTATATACGCAAACAGGGCATCCCAATGGACCAGCCGGGCGAAAGCATCGGTTGCCCGGCAAGCGGTGAAGAGGTTGTGGCATTTATAACCATCCTTAAAAGCACCTCCGGCCTCACGGAACAACAGCTAACGGTGATCGCTGAACGTTTTAAGAAGAACAAAGCTGCTACAACTACTGCACACTGAGCCGTATCGCATTTGCAAGCCTGGATGCCCACTTCGCATACTCTTTACCGGAAGGATGGAGTGCATCTGCTGCCAGGAAATCTTCATTGGCTGCATCCATTCTTTGAGAGGTTGTAATCTCAATGTAAACGCATTGCTCTTTCTCAGCCATAGCTTTACAAACATCATTGTAGGAATCAATTTCTGTGGAAATCTTTTCGCGGTCCTTTCCGGTCGCAAAAGGAGTGAGTCCCCAATCCGGAATACTCAATACAAAAACCCTTTTTCTATTCCCGCCTGCACACTGGATGGCCTTTTGCAAAAGTGGAATGAATTCAACCTCAAATTCCGCTGTGGTTCTGCCGCGATATTGATTGTTCACGCCGATTAGTAAACTCACAAAATCGTAAGCCGGTAAAAACCGGTACTGGTTGATCGCAGCCGCCAGCTCATCTGTTGTCCAGCCAGTTTTGGCGATAATCTCCGGACCGGCAATGCGGAGATATTCATCAGTGCTTTTCAATCCGATATGCGGGTGTGTAGCCACAGGCAACGCTTTAAGTTCACGGAGCAACTGTACTGCCTGGTAAGGGAAACTTTCTAAAAGCGTAACCTGCTCTCCTATCGTGTAACTATCGCCCAGTGCTATGTAAGTATAATTTACCATGCTTATTTACCGGCTTTTTATCCACTTCCTGCAGACCAGATTTGGAATGATACCAATTAATCCAAAACTACAATCTATTACAATATGAAACAGGTGGATTCTTCAGGCACGCTAATTTGCCTGTGATGATTTAAAATGGCGTCCGTTCTTCATCCTCACATCAAATAGCCCAAAAACAAAACATTATCTTCTGATTCAACGTATTTATATTTGCGTTTTATTTAGCTACCGGAAAATTAGCCTGACATCAATATTGGATCTGATAGGCTTAGGTTCATGCTCAAAACCCCATACCTAAGGCCGTTTCGGCGAAACCGATGCGCAAGTTTATTTTAAATGCAGATCCTTTCAGATGCCCAAAATGCTAAAATAAACTTTATGACGAATGCTATGTTTAGCTTAAATGATGGTAACTGTAAACTTTTAACGATTAACTATAAATTTTTGTATGGCCGCTAAAACCGACAACTTTCAATCTCCCGATTATTTTAACATAGACGAATTGCTGACTGAAGAACATAAGCTGATCAGGGAAAGTGTACGCAATTATGTAAAAAAAGAAATCTCTCCTATCATAGAAGATTATGCGCAACGTGCTGAATTTCCGCAGCAGATCGTTAAACAGCTGGGTGATCTTGGCTGCTTTGGACCAACGGTGCCTGAACAATATGGCGGCGGCGGGCTCGATTATATTTCTTATGGGTTAATGATGCAGGAACTGGAACGTGGCGACAGTGGAGTGCGTTCAACAGCATCAGTACAGGGAAGCCTGGTAATGTTCCCTATTTACCAATATGGCGACGAAGCCCAACGAAATAAGTACCTTCCGAAATTGGCCAGCGGCGAATGGCTTGGTTGTTTTGGCCTCACCGAACCAGATCATGGAAGTGACCCGGGAGGTATGCTCACTAATTTCAAAGATGCAGGCGATCATGTTATTTTAAATGGTGCGAAAATGTGGATTAGCAATGCTCCCTTTTCGCAGGTGGCGGTAGTATGGGCCAAAGATGAAGCGGGAGATATCCGTGGCATAATTGTGGAAAGAGGTATGGAAGGCTTTTCTACTCCAACCACGCATGGCAAATGGAGTTTGCGTGCAAGCGCTACCGGTGAGTTGGTGTTTGACAACGTAAAAGTTCCTAAAGAAAACATTTTACCAAACGTAAAAGGGTTGAAAGGGCCGTTGGGTTGCCTTACAAAAGCAAGGTATGGCATTGCCTGGGGCGCTATAGGAGCTGCCATGGATTGTTATCACATTGCGTTGGAGTATAGCAAAGAACGTATCCAGTTTGGAAAACCCATTGCAGGATTTCAATTACAGCAAAAGAAGCTGGTAGAAATGGTAACCGAAATAACCAAAGCACAATTATTAAATTGGCGGCTGGGTGTGTTGATGAACGAAGGAAAAGTTACGCCGCAGCAGGTGAGTATGGCCAAAAGAAATGCATGCGAAGTAGCTACAAATATTTGCCGGGACGCACGCCAGATGCTTGGCGGAATGGGCATCACAGGCGAATATCCGGTTATGCGCCACATGATGAACCTCGAAAGTGTGATCACTTATGAAGGGACGCACGATATTCATTTATTGATAACAGGTATGGATATTACCGGATTGAATGCCTTCAAGTAAAGTCCTTCTTACCTCTACCAAAGACCAGGAAAACC
>JACMPR010000171.1 GCA_014377385.1 Ferruginibacter sp.
AAAAAAACTTTGGCTTGTCTTTGAGTTTGTATAGGTGTACCTGCTGCCAAGAAAATGGGTAGAAGTTTGTCTCAGATCAGGGTTACCCACACTTACTCTTAACGGGTTTGTTAGGTTCACAACATCCTGGAGCTGGTTTACGGAAGGGAAATTGGTAGAAGCCCTGTAAAAAATCCGGATATTGCTTTTCGTGGAAAACTTTTTCCGCCAGATCGCATTAGGTAAAAAATTAGAAAAGGATTGATTCACGATCGCTTTATCAGGGTAGATACGCTGGCTTTCCAGCTGCGAGTTTTGATAGCTTACACCAAGGGAAAGCATTTCATCTTTATTTGGCGTTAGCCGATAGCTCAATCCTGCATTATTAATAGTAACAATGTTGTCAAACTTATTCGAAAGTTTGGGATCAAATACTGAATACTTGTCTCCATCAAACAAAAATGTCTGCTGATCAGATTTATTTTTTTGGACTGAAGGGTTGTACTCAATCTGCACCTGGCCTTTTTTGCCAACGGGTTCAGTATAGGCAATGCTGCCTCCCAGGGTATAACCACTGGTAGGGTTATCCGAAAACTGTTGCTGAAGAGAATCTTTGGCGAAAAAGCCCAGGCTGTCATAAAACCGATAGTTGGCATCGGTGGTAGCTTCACCATAATTTTTTGCAAAAGCCATATTAAATCCTAATGAAACTGTTCTCCCTTTTTTCGGAAAGGAATGCCGGTATAAAATATTGTTCCTGATATTATAACCCTCCCGGTTTGACAAAAGATCTGCCACAGAACTGTTCACCGAATCCTGTTGGTTATTTAAAGTTTGCAGGGAAGCGAAAGAACGGCTTTTGTTATTTTGAAAATTTATACTTGGTATAATGAAAACGGAATTGGAAGAATCTATTTTATATTCCAACCTGAGGTTTACCCTGTGATTAAAGTTGGTTGTATTGCCGGTACCTGTTTGCGTAGAGAATTGTGGATCTTCGCCAAGCGTTTGTATATTGGTGCTGTAAGCGTTATTATTAGTGCTGTTATTAAAAAAGTAGCTACCTGCAACCAAAACCTTTTTACCCAATTTGTCGCTGTAATTAATACCAACTGCATTTGTTTTATTAATACCATTGGATTGCCCGACAAAAAAATTATTTCCTCCCCCCTGGTAACCTCCGCCGCCGCGTGAGCCACCGCCCTTGTTGCTATTGCCACTACTGGTAAGCCCGAGCAGATCCTGCGAACCAAAATTCTGCTGGTTTATATTATTGAAATTACCTACAAAGGATAATCGCCGTTCTCCTTTAAAAAAACTTACGTTCCCCCCCGCATTGTAGCGGTCATTGGTTCCATATCCTACGTACGCCCGGCCGAATTGCCCGTTTTTTATCCCCGATTTTGTGACGATGTTGATTGCTTTTACCGAATTCCCGTCATCGTAGCCGGTAAGCTGTGCCTGGTCGCTGAGTTTGTCAAATACCTGTATCTTATCAACTACTTCAGATGGTAGGTTTTTCAGTGCAGCAGATGCATCATCACCAAAAAAATCCTTTCCATCAATGGTTACTTTTTTTACCTGCTCACCCTGTGCAGTTACGGTGCCATCTTTATCAACCGTTATGCCCGGCATTTTTTTAATAAGATCTTCTGTCGTTGCATCCGGGTTTACCTTATACTGGCTGGCGCTAAACTGAGAAGTGTCTCCCTTTTGAATAACAGGAGGGGCTTTCGCGACAACGGTTACTCCACTCAGGTCTTTTCCCTGTTTGCTCATGTTTATCCTGCCAAGATCCCGCTGGTTTTCATTTAGTGTAATAAATGAAAGGTATTCCTGGTAGCCGATGGAGGTAATTTTGACAATGAAACTGTCAGCTTTTAAATCAGATAATTGGAAGTTCCCCCCCGCATCCGTAACAGTGCTTTTTGCAAGGCTGCTGTCTGATTGTAACAAAAGGGAAACTGTGGCGCCCTTGATAGCGCCTGAATCTGAATTATCCCTGACGACACCCTTTATACTTCCTGTTTGAGCAGATGACGCTGCACAGAACAAAATCATTAAAAATGCTATTAGTCCAATTCTTATCATAAATATTTATTTTTCTGTCACTCTTTAGACGACGTTAATTGAAAAAACAGGCGTTTTGTTTAAATTTTTTTTAATATCCCGCAACTTTACAATTTCGATGACCTGAAGATTGCCTTTTTACAATATCTTGCAGCCCTAAATTTCTAATGTATGGAGTATAATAAATTAGTATCAGTAACAGGATTAAGTGGTTTATATGAATTAATTTCTTCAAAAGCCGACGGCGGTATTGTACGCTCGTTGGAAGATAAGAGCACTAAATTTGTGAGTAACAGGTTGCATAGTTTCTCTCACCTGGAAAGCATCGAAATATTTACTGTAAAAGATAATATCAACCTGGTAGAAATATTCGCTGCTATGAAGAACAGCAAAGAACCGCTGCCTGATGGAAAGGCTGATGCGAAAGCAATCAGGGCGTATTTTGAAGAGGTTTATCCTGACATGGATTTTGACAGGGTATATGGAAGCGATATGAAGAAAATGGTTAAGTGGTTTGACATATTATCAAAGAACAGTGTGGAGATAAAATTATCTGAGGCAAACACCGATGACTCAACGGAAGTTGTTGCGGAGAAAAAAACAACTGCAAATAAAACAGCCGCTCCAAAAACCACCGCTGTTAAAAATGCGCCTCCAAAAAAAATAAACTCGCCACGCAAAATGGCATAACTGGGTGAATGAATAGGTCAATCTGCAAATGAAGTTATCTAAAGTGCATCGACTTATTTGGTCATCAACCAATTCTCTATCGTTCATTGCCTCATTCACGTACATGTACAGCGCAGATATCAAAAAGCCCCTGAGACATTTTCTTCCTGCTGATTTTAAGTTAACAGATTGGAAAAAGCTGGAGCCCTGGTTTAAAGATCTTATGGACAGGGATATTGCTGATAAAACAAAGCTGGAACAATGGTTAAAAGACCAAAGTGAACTTGAAGCTGTTATCAATGAAGATGCCTGCTGGCGCCAGATTAAAATGACCTGTGATACAGAGAATAAGGTACTCGAAGACGCCTTTAATTATTTCTGTTTGGAGATACAGCCCAAAATCCAGCCGTATTCCGATGCGTTGAATAAAAAGCTTATCGCATCTCCTGTACTGAATGAACTTGATCCCGGGAAATATTATACGTACCTGCGCAGCGTCCGAAAAAGCATTGAATTATTCCGGGTGGAAAATATTTCCCTGCAGGCAGAAATGTCGGTATTACAGCAGCAGTTTGGACAGATCACCGGCGCAATGATGATAACGGTTAGCGGACAAGCGTACACGTTACAACAAGCCGGAAAGTTTTTAGAAAGCAGCAACCGCGATTTGCGGGAAGAAGTGTACAATAAAATTCAGCAAAGAAGATTTGAAGATAAGCAGAAGCTGGATGAACTATTTGATAAACTCGTGACCTTAAGGAACCAGCTATCAATGAACGCCGGCTTTGATAATTACCGCGATTACAGGTTTAAGGAATTGGGCCGCTTTGATTATACAAAAGAAGATTGCTTCAAATTTCACGACGCCGTTAAATTACATGTATTACCGCTGGTGAATAAAATATACCAGAAGAAGAAGCAGGCGCTTGCAGTTGAGAAACTGCGTCCGTGGGATCTTGAGGTTGAGCCGAATGGAATGCAGGCTTTGCATCCTTTTGACACCGGGGATGAGTTGTTGCAAAAATCTATTGAATGCTTTAGGCAACTAAATCCCTTCTTCGCCGAATGCCTGAAGAAAATGCGGGCGATGGATCATTTTGACCTGGAGAGCCGGAAAGGAAAGGCGCCTGGCGGCTACAATTGCCCCTTAACAGAAAGTGGAGCACCCTTTATTTTTATGAATGCTGCCGGACAGATGCATGATGTTACCACGATGGTTCATGAAGGAGGTCACGCTATTCACTCTTTTTTATCCCATCACCTGGAATTAACAGGCTTTAAAGAATACCCAATGGAGATCGCGGAAGTAGCGAGTATGGCGATGGAGCTCTTTAGCATGGACCACTGGGATACTTTTTTCGACAATGATGTCGATCTGAAAAGAGCAAAAGAACACCAGCTTGAAAGAGTAATAACTATTTTTCCATGGATTGCCATCGTTGATAAATTTCAACATTGGATTTATGAAAATCCTGCTCACTCACCAGAAGAAAGAACCCTTGCCTGGACCCGTATCCTGCATGAATTCCAGGATGACGTAATTGATTACAGCGGTCTGGAAGCTTACCGCCACAATGCCTGGCAACGCCAGCTGCACCTCTTTGAAGTGCCATTTTATTATATTGAATACGGAATTGCTCAACTTGGTGCCATCGGTATGTGGATGCAATACAAACAAAACAGACAACAAGCCCTTGATAACTATTGTAACGCACTTGCGCTGGGCGGAACAAAGACACTACCGGAGTTGTACAAAGTAGCCGGGCTTGAATTTGACTTCTCCCCGGAAAAAATAAAGGGATTGATGGCGTTTGTAAACGCCGAGATGGGCGATAGGTGATAGTTGCTGTTTGATAATTTACAAACCGACTCTTTCAACTAATCCGTATTACCAACATCTATTTGCATTCGTCGCAGACTCCTGTAACCACCATTGCAGCCTGCTCAGGTTTAAAGCCTTTTGGTAGTTTTACGGCAGGTACAGTAACATCATCAAGGCAGATCGTTTTACCACAACTATTGCAGATAAAATGTACGTGTTCATCATAGTGCTGCCCTGCCCCGCACTTATGCCTGCACAAAGCATACAGGATAGAATTATCTGTGGTGGGTATCTGGTGAATGATGCCTTTATCTACAAAAGTTTGTAGTGTACGATATACCGTTACCCGGTCAAATGCTGCATCTGTATGTCTTTCAATATCTGCATGGGCCAGTGCTCCTTCGTTATCCAGGAAAAGTTTGAGGATCTTTTTCCTTCCCTCCGTTACACTAAGGCCGTTCTTTGTTAAAATATCAAAGTTATCGTTCATGGATTTTATCATTTAGGATTATTACTAAATCCATTTAAGAACCTGCCAGGTTCCACTTTTTCTTTTAATAAACCTGTAATATCTGTCATCAATTTTTGTACTTCATCTTCTTTTAAACCATCGTAGATGCCCCTTAACCGGCCATACTTGTCTACCAGTGCAAAAAATTGTGTATGAATAAACTGGTCTTTTATAAGTTGGGTACTGTCAGGTTTTCCATTATCGATCATATATCCCTGCCTGGCCATTTTATAGAGCGCTGCTTTATCACCTGTTACAAAGTTCCAGTTTGTTTTATTAGCGACGATGCCATTCTCTGCACCGGCGTTTGATATTTTATATGAACCATCTTCATTGCGTAGCAACGTGCCGGTTAACATTTTTTGTTCATATGCTTTTAATACCGGCACACTGTCTGTTTCCGGCATACAGGTATGGGAAAGAATCATAAATTCTTTTTCATCTTTAAAATTATCAAAAACCCTTCGCATGTTCGCATTCATTTTAGGACAAATGCCTTTGCAACTGGTAAAAAAATATTCTGCTACGTAAACTTTTTCTGCAGTATTTTTTTGAGTAATTATCTTTCCATCCTGGTTCACGAAATGAAAATCCGGTACGGCCGGGTTGATTATCGCGAGTTTGGACGCTGCAAAATTTGGTTCCCTAAAAATGGCCAGGTAAAAGGCGCCTAGCAACACCGCAAAAAAAAGTATGTACACCCACCAGATTTTCTTCTTCATAAGACGCATAAATATTACGCGAATTTACGCCCGAAATGTTAGGCGTGGAAACTTTATGATGTTGCTTCATGTTAAAACCTGCAACAGTAGTGCAAATTTATTAATTTTGCTGTCTGCATGAATATTAAACTAAATTGGGATGGGTTGGGAATTGCAACTTCGCTGGCATGTGCCATACATTGTGCGATTCTTCCATTGATCATTACAACCCTTCCATTGTTTGGCATAAATATCATTCACAACCAGTTCTTTGAATGGGGGATGATCGCACTGGCTTTTACAGTGGGTGTGTATTCTTTGTTCCATGGTTATGTAAAGCATCACCATTCTTTCCAGCCGGTATTAATTTTTATGCTTGGATTTGTTTTTTTGATCAGCAAGCAATTCTTTCACGTGTTTGAATTTTATTTTCTAATTTCTGCGGTTATCCTGATTGTAACTGCCCACTACATGAATTACCGGTCATGCTCACGGAGTAAATGCCAGTCGAAGCACCATACGCACTAGGAAATTTATTATCTTGCCTTCTGAGTGCAGGTCATGGTTTAATTAATCGCCTGTTAAAAAGGAAGTAAAATGAAAAGATTTATTTTTCTTGCATGTGCCGTCTTATTTTTCAGTGTAACACAAGCGCAAAGCGAGGATGAATTAGCCATTCGAAATACCCTTAACGAACAGATGAATGCGTGGAATAGTGGTGACCTGGATCGCTTCATGCAGACATACTGGCAAAGTGATTCACTGATGTTTATAGGTAAATCCGGCGTTACCTGTGGCTGGCAGCATACTTTTGATAATTACAAGAAGAGCTATCCGGATACTGTGGCAATGGGTAAACTTGATTTTACCATCATTGGAATAAAGCGGTTATCTGTTATTTATTTTCATGTGGTGGGTAAATGGAACTTAACCAGAACGGCTGGAGACCTTAGCGGGCATTTTACCTTAATATTTAGAAAGATAAAAAACAAATGGGTGATTATTTCTGACCATAGCAGTTAAGTGTAGCCGCTTTATAATTTCCATTTTCGGCGCAGGTAGCGGATAAGGTAAAAAAGACTTGTTAGAAAAGCCAGGTAATAAATATAATTTCCCCATCGCGGTTTATCTTCAAAAAAGGCGAGATTAAAATAGATCCCCGCAACTACATTCAACATCAACCAGATAAAAACCATGGATATCGTATTCACAATTAATACAAGAAATCCCCTGGTATCATCTTCCATTCCCATAAAGGCAATTTATTTTATTTAACGTAAAGTAACTCTGCTACCTGTTCGATTTTAAGAAAACACTGCACGCGATCACTGTCCGCAACTCAAAACAGTGAAAAACTTTAAATGTTTAGTTGCTACCAGTATTTAGTTTTATTGCAGCAAAAGTTTCCTTAAATCCAGGCTATCCCCATTAAAGACATTAAAATCAACATAGGCATTTATACCGTTTACCCGGCCTGTCTCATTGTGTTGCCAAAAATACCAGTTCCTTTCTATGCGGGGTTTGTGTTGCACAAGGTAATGGGCAACCCACAGGGGATAATCATCAAACCTCCCGGCTAAAAATGTCCGGTAAAAATCTGCGTTCGTATAAATGATTGGTTTAACGCGGTATTTTTTTTCTACCATTATGAGCCAGTCGGAAATTCGTTGCTGCAAATTGGAAACAGAAGTTCCATAAGTTTGTTCTACATCCAGTACGGGATAGAGGTCTCCTTTTTCGAGGTGCGCTGTTTCTAGAAAATTTTCAGCCTGAGCTTTCCCGCTTTTGCTCGCAATAAAGAAATGATATGCTCCTTTGATCATTCCACTCTGCCTGGCATTAAACCAGTTTCTCCTAAACTGCTCATCAACCCGTCCAATGCCTTCTGTAGCTTTTATAAATGCAAAATCAATTTTTACATCTTTTACCCGCATTTCTTTTACATCTTTCCAGGAAATAATTCCCTGGTGTTTGCTCACATCAATCCCGTGCATGCTGTAGTTTCCGGGTATATCAATTCCGTATTCTTTATAATGAACAAAAGAAGGTCTTGTGAAAAAATTACTCAGGTAGTAGGCAGTCATCGACAAACCAGCCAGTACGGTGATCGTAATTAGCACCGTGCGTGATAAAGCCCGCTTTTTTCTTTTGGCCATTGATGATACGATCTTATTTCAGCAATTGTTTGCTGTACCTGAATTTTCCTGCTGTTACTTTTAAAATGTATTCCCCCCGCAAAAGCTGGTTAAAGTTCAGGGTTATAAGCTCCGTTCCGTTTACCAGGTTTACATTTTTTTTGTAGATAAGCTGGCCTGCAATACTATATAATGTAATGCTGGCTGTACTTTGCGGAAAATCATGGAGATAAACCGTTAATGGATTTTGTATCGGGTTAGGATATACTTCTACACCTGGTATCCCCGAATTGTGCACAATAATTTTCTCCAAAGTATTATTTTTTGAGATGAGCTGGTATTCAGGATCAATAATAACAGTTGTGGGAACAAAACCAATGTTTTCCAGAAATTCCTGGTCGTTCGTAGTATTATTAGCAACAATCGTTTTTGATTGTGTGGCATTCATGAACTTTAATGCAACGGGCATTTCAAAAAAGGCGACGGAAGGATGAGAAGTAACCTGGCTCATTTTAATTTTTACAGAACTACTTCCAGCCTGCGACCATTGTACATGATAGGAAGGATATCCCTGGCCCGTAAACCATTGATCAAAAAATCTGCTAAGGTTCTGGCCGCTCACCTGCTCGAGGTTTCGCTGCAAGTCTTCCGTCCTGGCAAAACCATAGCGTATAGCCGGGTCCGTTTGGTACTTCTTAAGGCCATTAAAAAAGGCTGAATCCCCGAGTTGAAAGCGCAGCATATTAATCAGGTATGAACCTTTGTTATAACTGAGTCTTCCACTGAAAATTCTGCCAACATTTGTGGTGTCATCTACTTTTACAGCCCCGCCGGTGGAAGAAGTAATGTCGTTTAAAACCGATATGCGGTTAGGAATAATATCCGCAGGATATTTATTTTCCATGTAAAACCTTGCTAAGTAAGTAGCAAATCCCTCGTTCAACCAGATATCTTCCCAGCTGGCACAGGTAACCTTGTCACCAAACCATTGATGGCCCAGTTCGTGCGCCACCAGGGATTCATCAGTACTTACTACAAAAGTGGAGGTTTGATGTTCCATACCTCCGCCCCAGCCAAATTGCACATGTCCATATTTCTCGTTGATAAAGGGATATTCGCCAAAGTAGCTGTTGTAAAGTTGCAGGGCATCCAGCGTGTTTTGAGTGCCTGCCAGAAAGCCGGCCTGACTTTCCGGGTAACAATAAGTAATCATCGGAAGGTTTATTGCGCCAAGTTGTACAGCATCATTTGCTACTACAAAATTGGTAACAGCAAAACACATAAGGTAGGAAGCGATAGGATAACGGTGTTTCCAGTGCGTGACTGTTTTGGTGCCGCCCGCTGCAGGGGTTTCTGATTGAAGTAATCCATTGCTGGCCGTTTTGTAAGCTGCCGGGGCTGTAACTATAATATCGATGGAATCTGCTTTGTCATCCAATCCATTTTTACAGGGCCACCAATCTCTGGAACCATATGGCTCACTCAGGGTCCAAATAACGGGAACGCCTGCATGCGTGGTTTGTTCAAAGGAGCCGAAGCCTGTGTCAGGTGGTACACCCTGGTAATAAATAGTTACAGAGTCCAGGGTTCCGGCACTCATTGCAGGAAAACTTATTTGTAAAGCATTAACAGGCTGCACGTGCGTAAGTAAAACTCCTCGCTGTGTTACACTGTCTGCTATCAACGGGCTCATCATATCAAGCACAATGGAAGAAGTTGTTGCTGTGGCTTGAAAGTAAATCGTAACCTTTCCCATGATATACCTGATTGCGGGATCAACTTCCCATTCGCAACGATAATACTTTACATCGAAATTATTTGAAGCGAGCGTACCACTTGCAGCATTCATTATTCTCGCATGTCCATCCCTTTCCATATCCACGATTTTGCAAACCTGTTTATATTGATCCGTTTGCTGTGCAAAGGCGGAAAATCCTGCTAACAACAAAAAAATAAAAAAGCGCATATGATATATTTTAGGTGAAAATACGATTTATAAAGCTGCTGCGTTTTTTGGGTCACAGGCAATAATGATTTTCAGAATGCGTTAAAGCAAATACTGTTATAAAACGCCGTTGCTACCCCTATATTTTATAATTAATAATAAAAAGCATTGAAAAAGACTTTTTGTAAGGCACTTGTTATGGGCATTTTTTTTACAACAGTTGCCGACTGTAGTTATGCCAATATCAGCAAAAATCCTACAGACACAAGCCGCAAGGCATTGATGGCTTCAGTTGATAAAAAATTGGAAAGTCGGGTGGTCTTACAAGAGGCTAACATTGTGTACCCGGATATTCTGTTAGGAAATGAAGAGGAATCGATTGATTATGTAGAAAAATTCTCCGCTAAAAGGAAAGAGTATCTTATCCGGACGTACAATCGTAGTAAAAAGATTTTCCCTAAAGTAGAAAATATATTAAAAAAATACCAGGTTCCACTGGAGTTTAAAGTGCTGCTTGCACTGGAAAGTGGCTTCAATGGTAATGCAGTTTCACCGGCCGGAGCTGTTGGTTACTGGCAAATTATGGACGAGGTTGCCCGGGAGTATGGACTAAAAATTCCCAAAAAAGCAAAAGTTGCAGTCGGGAAAGCAACAAAATTGGCCAGGACAAACAAAAAAAATATTACAAAGAATGTTACCGTCGACGAACGAAAGAATTTTAATAAATCGACCAACGTGGCTGCCAGGTATCTAAAGGACAGGAGCAGGAACCTTGATAACGACTGGCTACTTATTGCAGCAAGTTATAATTGTGGGGTGGGAAATGTATGGAATGCAATGGAAAGATCTGGAAAAAAAGTACCTACATTCTGGGATATAAAAAAATACCTGCCAGCCGAAACAAGGGCATATGTAATGAATTTCATCACCCTAAATGTGATTTTTCACAATTACGAGGCGTTTGCCAAAAATACACTTTGCTTTAAAAATGTTACAGGTAGCGCAGCTGTATTGGAAGACAACAGTACAGAAAATTTATCTGCGTTTATTATTGAATAATGTAAGGATGGTTGCCAGGTAAAATACCAGTATTTTTGCAGGTATGCCGCGGCTAAACCGACACGATACTATTAATTTAATAAGCAAGCTCACTTTCCCACGATTATGGAACGGCTTAAAGGTTTTGAGTAGCTTTTATATAAGCCGTTTCACCAGGAATCCCGTGCAATGGGGACTACCTGTCTCAATTTCATTTGAACCAACGACAAGCTGCAACCTTCGCTGTCCCGAATGCCCCAGTGGCCTCCGGGCTTTTTCCAGGCCTACAGGAATGCTGGAAAAAGATTTTTTTACACAGACCATTGATGACATACACAAGCAATTGCTTTACCTCATTTTTTATTTCCAGGGCGAACCGTATTTAAATACTGGATTTTTAGATATGGTAAAATATGCTGCTTCCAAAGGAATTTACACCGCTACTTCAACCAATGCCCATTACCTAACGGATGAGGCTGCACGTAAAACTATTGAGAGTGGTCTTGACCGGCTTATTATTTCAATTGATGGAACAACACAGGAAGTTTACCAGCAATACCGGGTAGGAGGTAAACTTGATAAAGTAATTGAAGGCGCAAAGAATATTGTAAAATGGAAAAAAGAACTGAATAGCAAAACACCCTTTGTTTTTTTTCAGTTTCTGGTAGTAAAACACAACGAGCACCAGATAGAAGATATTAAAAAACTGGCTGCAGAGATTGGTGTTGATGACGTGCGTTTTAAAACCGCCCAGGTGTATGATTTTAAAAATGATCCCAACCAGTTGATTCCCTCCACCGACAAATTCAGCAGGTATAAGAAAAATCCCGATGGTACTTTTACCGCGAAGAATAAGCTGGCAAACCGCTGCTGGAAACTTTGGCACGCCAATGTAATTACCTGGGATGGCCTCGTGGTGCCCTGTTGTTTTGATAAAGATGCTACGCACCAGCTGGGCAATCTGAAAAATGAATCATTTAAAAATATCTGGCATAATAGTAATTATAAACAGTTTCGCGGCGAATTGATGCAGAGCCGCAAGAATATAGATATTTGTGCAAATTGCAGCGAGGGTGTTTCGGTTTGGAAATAATTATATACCACATCCTGCTTTACAACCCAACATGATGAATACAAACTTTAACGACCGTTTAAGGCAACTGCTTTTACTGGTAATCATTGTTTTACTTGCTTTTTTGCTCGTGAGCGAATTGTATATCTTTTTCCCGGGTTTAATGGGTGGCATTACATTGTACATTCTTACCCGTTCTTTATTTTACAGACTCACAGTCAAAAAGAAATGGAAAAAAGGATGGACGGCATTACTATTCATCATTGGCTGTTTAATTATTATAGCCATACCGGTGTATTTCAGTGTGAAAATGGTTTCACCAAAAATAAATGCCATCATTTCTAACCAGGAGAAAATTATGGAAGACCTGCGGGGGTTTTCAGCGAAGATCTCAACGTACACCGGTGTGCAGTTATTATCGGAAGAAAACACAAAATCCCTTACCCAAAAGATTTCTGCATTTATCCCCAGGCTGCTTAATAGTACGGCATCTATACTAACCAATCTGATAATGATGTTCTTCCTGTTATATTATTTGCTTGTCAGTGGAGGGGAAGTAGAAAAATACCTGAACCGTATTATCCCTTTGAAACAAAAAAATATTGAATCGCTTGCAACAGAAACAAAAATAATGATCCGTGCAAATGCCCTGGGCATCCCGATTATTTGTATTGTGCAGGGTTTTACCGCAGCGTTGGGTTACTGGATCTTTGGTGTAAAAGATTGGGGTATGTGGGGATTCATCACCGGCGTGTTTGCATTTTTTCCATTGGTAGGAACGATGATTATTTGGGTGCCCATTGTGATTTCCCTTTACTCCACCGGAGCAAGTTTACCGGCAACCGGCCTGATGATTTACAGTATTGTTGTAACGGGAAACGTTGACTACATCACCAGGTTAAGCTTATTAAAAAAAATGGGCAATGTTCATCCAATGGTAACCGTACTGGGTGTAATTGTGGGATTGGGCCTATTTGGTTTCATGGGACTAATATTTGGACCGCTGCTGGTGAGCTATTTTATCATCCTGGTAAAAATCTACCTGAATGAGTTTACTTCCACAAAAGATGATATAACTGCAAAAGAACAGCTAGAATAAAGAATATTTTGAATTCTCAATGTTTAAACATTAATTTTGTTGTTTAAACATTAAAATAACAGTTATGAAAGATTTAAGAACCCTGGTTGATGAGCTGAACCAAATGATAATGGAAGGGAAAATTTTAGACGCCTTTGACAAGTTTTACGCGGAAGAAGTAATAATGCAGGACAATGATTATCCGCAAAGGGTTGGAAAAGAAATAAACCGGCAATTTGAAGAGGACTTTGTAAACGGTCTAACGGAGTTTAGGGGAGCAAAAGTAGTGAATACCATTATTAGCGATGGGTTGGCGGCAGTTGAATGGTGGTTTGATTATACGCACAAGGATTATGGGGTAAGAAATTATACCCAGTTAGCGATACAAAGATGGAAGAATGGACAGATAATAGAAGAGAAATTTTATTACAATAATTAATGAAATAAGGTATCGCGTAGGCTAATAAAAGAGCTGGCGGCAATTTATTATAAGTGTAGTGATCTTGTTAACTTTTATTAATTTTTTCAAATAGTCTGGCTCAACAACTAATGTTGCCAGACTATTTTTTATTATTGCAAATCTTAATGCATATTTTATGAGTATTGAAGAGGATATTTTGCAGTCGAAATTTAGAAATGACTATCAGAAAGGCCTCGTGAATCTTATTTATACCTATAATTGGGTGAATGAAAAAATGAAACTATTTTTTGATAAAGAAAAAATCACCGGCCAGCAGTTTAATATACTTCGTATTTTACGCGGTGCCGGAAAACCCATCTCCACGCTACAGATACGGCAACGTATGCTGGATAAAATGAGTGATACCAGCCGCATTGTTGACCGCCTTGTGTTGAAAAATCTCGTTAAAAAAAATACCTGCGCCAATGATAAACGTTTAGTGGATGTTTTGATAACAGATAAAGGAAAAAAATTGCTTGAAAAACTCGATCAGCATGAAACCGAAATGGATGCGGTGATGGGATCGCTCTCTGAAGTTGAAGTAAAAGCGCTGAATACCTTACTAGATAAAATCCGCTCATCAAATGTTTAAATACCGCTGGATTCTATCCGCCACATTTCTTTTTTTCAATCTATTACCAATTACCAATTGCGATGGGCAGTCCATGGTGAAGCCCGAGTTTAGAGGCGTATGGGTAGCTACAGTTGATAACATCGACTGGCCCGAACATCCAACTACCAACAGCGAAGTATTGCGGGAAACTTTCATTAAACTGTTGGAAATGCATCAACGCAATGGCATCAATGCGCTGGTCGTGCAGATCCGACCGGCTACAGATGCTTTTTATCCTTCACCCTTTGAACCTTGGAGCCAGTGGCTTACCGGTAAGCAGGGATTGCCGCCCGTGCCATATTACGACCCCCTGGAGTTTATGGTAACAGAGACGCATAAACGTGGGATGGAGTTTCATGCATGGATGAATCCTTACCGGGCAGTTTTCAATACCAGGACATCATCCCTGGCTGCCTCTCATATAACTAATATTCACCCCGGCTGGTTCTTAACTTATGGAGATAAAACATATTTTGATCCGGGGAATAAGGAGGCACAGGCATACGTAACCGCAGTTGTAAAAGATGTTGTTAGCAGGTATGCGGTTGACGCCATTCATTTTGATGATTATTTTTATCCTTACCCGATTTCGGGAAAGGAATTTCCTGATGATGGCAGTTATAGAAAGTACGGGAACGGGTTAAGCAAGTCAGACTGGCGCCGAAGCAATACAGACTCCATCATTGTTTCGCTGTATAGAACTATCAAAGAACAAAACAAAAACTGCCAGTTTGGAATAAGTCCGTTTGGTGTATGGCGGAATGTCGATAAAGATCCTGAAGGCAGCAACACAAAGGCGGGCCCTACCAATTATGATGTATTGTATGCTGATATTTTATTGTGGTTGAAAAATGGCTGGATCGATTACGTCGCGCCGCAATTATATTGGGAATTCGGGCATAATGCCGCACCCTTTGAAGTATTGGTAGACTGGTGGAGTAAACATAGTTACGGAAAAAATTGTTACATCGGCTTAGGGGTCTACCGGGCCAACAGCAGCGCAGCATGGAGAGACAAGACACAGCTGCCGCGACAAATACAAAAAATAAGGAACACCCCCAACCTCCAGGGCATGATATTTTACAGCAGTAAATCCTTCGAAAAAAATATGAATGGCTGGAGTGATAGCATCCGGCTTAATTATTTCAAACAGCCGGCACCGTTACCTGTGGTTGTCCGGTAATAACAATTAGTCATTTCCGGCCCATGATATTTAATCTAACAACCCGGAATTACCGCAAGGGTAACAAGCCTCCAGGTTTCTTTCCTTCCATCCAGTCACAATAACCCATATTACCTAACCTGAATTTAAAAGGCACGCGGGTCGCAGATTCGAACTTCCATTCCTGTTTACAAAAAAAACCTAATTGGGTAGTGGAAAAATTCCCAGGTAAAACTGCCAAAAAGAGGCCAGGTACAGAGGGGTGTATTTTTCTTGAGGACTCAACATGACCTATGAATGAATGGACAGTTATTTTGGGAGAATATTGGCAAAAGGCGGCATTTGCCACAAAAATCATGCAAAAAATCAAAACTTTCCTTTTATCTTTCATAATAAAGTAAACGTTTATTGTAAATTTACGTTTTTACAGGCTTAAGTGTTCTGCACTTTTAAAAAAAGCGTTTAAAATACAAAATATAAATCAACGGACAACAGTATGGCATTACACCAGAGTTTACAGCAAAAAATGCTGCAAAAGTTATCACCCCAGCAAATTCAGTTAATGAAATTGCTGCAGGTACCTACTGCCATCCTGGATGAACGAATAAAGGAAGAAATGGAAGAAAATCCCGCCCTCGAACAGGGGGAGGAAGGCCACGAAGACGAATTTGAAAACAAGGATGAATTTGCCGATACAACAGAGGACGATTTCGAAAAGGATGGCAGTGCAGATGAATATGATAATATTGATATAAGTGATTATGTTCACGAAGGTGATGACGATGTTGGGGATTATAAATTAAGAGACGATAATTATCCTGAAGCTGATGACAGTAGGGTAATACCGCACAAGGTTGAAACGAGTTTTAATGAACTGATGCTGCAACAACTTGGTATGCTTAAACTCAGTGACCATGAACAAAAAATTGCTGAACAGATTGTTGGCAGCCTGGATGATGACGGTTACCTCCGCCGGGAAGTTGCTTCTATAATTGATGACCTCGCCTTCCGCCAAAATATTGATACCACCGAAGAAGACATAGGTAATATTATTTTGCAGATACAGCAATTTGATCCTCCAGGCGTGGGTGCAAGAAATTTACAGGAATGTTTACTGCTTCAATTGGAAAGGAAAGTAGACCAGGGTAAACATATTGAGATTGCAATTAAAGTACTTGACAAATATTTTGATGAGTTTACCAAAAAGCACTATGAAAAAATACAGAAGGGGCTTGACCTGAATGACGAACAATTGCGGGAGATCATTGCGCAAATTGTTAAGCTAAATCCCAAGCCAGGTGGATTGGTGGGAGACACAAATAAAGGAGAGAATTACGTGATCCCGGACTTTTTCATTACCAATAATAATGGCAAACTTGAACTCACCTTAAACAGCAAAAATGCCCCCGAACTAAGAATCAGTGAAGGATACAGGGACATGCTGAAAGATTACGATAAAGGAACCAAGAAAGATAAGCAGCAAAAGGAAGCAGTACTGTTCATCAAACAAAAAATAGATTCGGCAAAATGGTTTATCGATGCAATCAAGCAGCGGCAAAATACCTTGCTCAATACTATGGAAGCAATCATGAATTACCAACATGAATTCTTTCTTACCGGTGATGAAACGGACCTTAAGCCAATGATATTGAAAGACATTGCCGAACGTACAAACCTTGATATTTCAACAGTGAGCAGGGTTGCAAACAGCAAATTTGTACAAACAGAATTTGGGAGCTATCGCCTTAAATTTTTCTTCAGTGAGAGTTTGCAGACAGATAGCGGTGAAGAAGTGAGTACCAGGGAAGTAAAAAAAATATTGACAGACCTCATTAGCGAGGAAAGTAAAAAGCATCCTTACAGCGATGAAAAACTTACCGAGATGCTCCAGGAAAAGGGCTATAACATTGCAAGAAGAACGGTTGCCAAATACAGGGAACAATTAAATATTCCTGTCGCAAGATTGCGTAAGATATTATAACAGGCTCTACATATTTTCAGTAAAATGGATAGTGGATTTACCATACAATCAGATGAAGGGCAGGAACCCGCTATTATAGCCCCCCCGGGTATAGCCGCAAAAATATTTGCCGGCTTATTTTCTTATATCTTCCACCCGGTCTTTATTCCGGTTTATGTAACCTTGTTTTTATTATACGTTCATCCTGCAGCTTTTTCAGGTTTTTCTTACATGGAAAAAAAGCAGACGATGCTGATCGTAGGACTCAACATTGTTTTTTTTCCTATAATAAGTGTCTTGTTACTGAGGGCAGTCGGCTTCATCGAATCTTTATACCTGCGTTCACAGAAAGACAGAATTATACCATACATTGCTTCCGGTATTTTCTTTTTTTGGGCCTACACTGTTTTTAAACAGCAACCACAATATCCATTATTGCTAACTACATATATCCTGGGCATATTCCTGGCGTCTTCACTTGCCCTTATTGTAAATATTTATTTTAAAATTAGCATGCATGCCATCGGTATGGGAGGCCTGGTTGGATTTTTTCTTGTCATATTCCGGTCCAATTCTATGCTTATGACCTGGCCACTCTGTCTAGCCCTTTTAATTGCCGGGTTCGTTTGTACGTCACGGTTATTAATAAGAAGCCACCAACCAAAAGATATTTACATGGGATTATTTGTTGGTGCCATCACACAATTTTCGGCGGCAATCGTATTGCTCTGATTAATAATAACAGGTTAGTTCACGAGCCTGGACTATTGATGTGTAGGTATAGGAAATAAGTTCAGTATTCTTATTTTACTCAGATGCTGGGCTACAAAATATGTGGTTCTGTTGTCATCACGCACACAGGCCACTCCATTATCATGCTTATAAAGTGCAACTTAAAAAATGAAGAAGCCCCGTCCAATACCGGGGCTCTTCGTTGTCCTGTAGTACCTAACAAAAGGTCTTTATAATAAA
>JACMPR010000172.1 GCA_014377385.1 Ferruginibacter sp.
AAAAAGCAGCAATTCTATAGATCTGGAATAATGTGAAGTGGTTACGATTTCAGAAGATGGGTGGATGTAAAGTGGGTAAGCTGAGCGATTGAAATCCGCTGTTCGGTGTAAAGATAGAACGCGTTTTATTTAAATCAAAGCTTTTTAATATTTTTTTAGTAAAGTTTTGTTTATGGTACACTTTAAAACTTTAAAGGCAGTGCGTAAAGGGCGATATGATATTGAATGATTGATCACAGAACGATTTTATTAGATCATTAAATCCTTCTCAAGCTCATCCATTTTAAATTTTATGCGAGTCCCAGTTTTAGCATACAAATTTATATGCTTGCGAGGCGCAGAAATTGATTCTTCCTCAAATGTGGAAATTATTACTATGATTTTTCTTCAATTATTGAACCCCTGTTCAATTTTTACTTCACTATCCGGCGAGTCAATAAATGCTGCATGCCGGCGGATTGTCCGCGAAAATCTAACCTCAAAAAATTGAGTACTTACCCGGTGTTGCCGGGAAACTCAAATAAAGATTGATGCTGGTTATGCAACTATATCAGAAAATAACAATTATTTTTCCTGGATGGCTTTCAGGTTGTCAAGCCCGGTCTGCAGATCATTGCCAATCATTTTTTCCATTCCAAACAAACGCATCAGGTTAAATGGATATGGCATATATCCGCTAAATGACCATTTTACTTTTGTTTGGTCTTCCGAGATCGCTTCTGTCGACATATTTGACTGGGCTACCGATTTCCAGGGTTTAATAAACCGGATCTCATAATCGACGCTTTCGCCGGCTGATATTTTTTTAATTTCCTGTTCACCTTTGCCAACATCGCCATTACCTTCCCACATGGATATAAAACCAACAGTGGCGTCTGTTCCGGCAAATTTTTTTTTCATGTTAGGGTCCATTTTTGCCCATTTGCTAAACTCGTTCTGATTTTTCAGGTATTTGATATAATCAAACACCGCCGTTTTAGGTTTATTGATACTGACTTCCCTTTGTATGCTGTAATCTTTTTTTACAAACAAAGCCACTATCAGCAAAATAACAACCAGTGCCAGCAGCAGAACAAGAATTTTTTTTACTATTCGCATGGTAGGTAGTTTTAATTACTGTTAAAATAGATTTTTTTTGGAACCGGGAAAAGTTTTATGGATTCTTTTTCGAATGATCCGTTTGGCTATTTCATATTTAATTTGCCATTGGAAAGTTTTCCTTCGTCGCTGCGCAATTACAGCTTTTTCAACAGGAGCTTTAATTGATTGTACCTCCCTGTCCTACCTCAGCAATTTTGTTAGTCATAGGGTTTTGAAGAATAGGGTGTTTCACCCTATTGCCGGAAAATTTAATTTACCTAATATTACCATTAATATACCAAAACCAATCACCCGCTATGAGTTTTAGATTAATCTTCGCTGCCACGCTGTGCCTGCACGCATGTATAGGTGTTGCCCAGGAAAAATCAAAGATAAAATTTGGCAAAATAACGGCAGACGACTTTAAGCAAAAGTTTTATTCTATCGACAGCAATGCGAATGCCATAGTAATAGCTGATATTGGATCCACAGAAATAGTAGGAAACGATAAGGGAAGTTTCTCTCTTGAATTCACAAAGTTTCGCAGGGTGCATATCATCAATAAAAATGGATATGATGTTGCCAATGTTGTTATAAGTCTTTACACAGGAAACGATGGAGAGGAGGAACTAAAAAGCCTTAAAGCCGTAACCTATACACTCGAAAATGGCGAGGTTGTAGAAACCAAACTCGATAACAAATCATCTGTGTTTAAAGATAAGATCAACAAAAACTGGGTCACCAAAAAATTCACTTTCCCAAATATAAAGGAAGGTGCCATCATCGAGTTTCAGTATAAGATTCATTCCGACTTTATATTTAATCTTCAACCATGGAAATTCCAGGGAAGCTATCCATGCTTGTGGAGCGAATATAAAGTCGGCATTCCTGAATTCTACAGGTATATAACTTTGGCACAGGGCTACCAGCCGTTTTACATAAAAGACGAGACAAACAGCAGGGGTAATTATGCCGTTTCGGAAGTAAACGGTACCCAGGCCACGCAGCGGTCAAACTTTAGTGCAGGGGTTACCGATTACAGGTGGGTAATGAAGGATGTTCCAGCTTTAAAGGAAGAAAAATACACCTCCACTATTAATAATCACCTTGCCCAGATTGAATTTCAGCTAGCAGGTTATGCAGCGCCTTTTACCCCAAAAAATGTGATGAGTAGCTGGCCTGATGCATGTGAGGGTCTGCTCAAGGATGAGGATTTCGGATTTCAACTATTCCGTGATAATGGTTGGCTGGGAGATGTTGTAAGGGATGCAGAAAAAGGCGCAACAACCGAATTGGAAAAGGCCAGGAATATTTTTACTTATGTAAGGGACAATATGACGTGCGTAAATCATAACCGGATAAAACTTGAGAAGTCATTGAAGTCTGTTTTAAAAACGAAGATCGGTAATGAAGCTGAAATAAATCTGTTACTAACCGCTATGCTGACAAAAGCAGGGCTTACCGCCGATCCGGTAATTCTGAGTACAAAGTCTCACGGTTATACTTATGCGCTTTATCCTTTACTCGACAGGTTTAATTATGTTATAACAAGATTGGTAATTGACAAAAGCAACTATTATCTTGATGCAAGCCATACAAGGCTGGGATTTAACAGGCTTGAATATGATGCATACAATGGACATGCACGTGTAATAAATCGAAATGCAACAGCGATAGAATTTTACTCTGATTCGCTGAGAGAAGTTAAATTGTGCTCCGTAATTATCATTAATGATGAAAAAGGAAACCTTACCGGGAGAATGAACTACGCTCCGGGGTTTTATGAATCTTATTCACTGCGTGACCACATCAAAGAAAAAGGAAAAGATAATTTTTTTTCGGAAATTAAAAAGCAACTTAACGCAGATATTGACATATTCAATCCATCTATTGACTCGGTCGATGTATTTGAGGAGCCACTCGCCATTCACTACGACTTTAATATTAACTCAGAAAAAGAAGACATACGCTACTTCAATCCGATGCTGGGGGAGGGATGGAAAGAAAACCCATTTAAATCAGCTGAGCGCAGCTACCCGATTGAAATGCCCTATACTATTGATGAGACTTACCTGTTAAAACTGGATGTTCCAGAAGGTTACATAACGGACGAACTACCAAAACAAATAAGAGTAAAACTCAATGAATTTGACGATGGATTTTTTGAATACCTTGTTTCCGAATCAAACGGGGTGATTTCTCTCCGATCCCGCATTTGTTTGAAAAGAGCTTTTTATTCGCCGGAGGAATACGATGTGCTTCGGGAATTTTTCAACCTGGTGGTAAAAAAACACAACGAACAAATTGTTTTTAAAAAGAAAAAGTAAGCTCGTGAAGAAATCATTTTTAATTAGCATTTCTTTAATATTTTCCTGTGCGTTGCATGCCGGTGATGGCGAATTTTCGATTGGCAAAATTCCTCCTTTTCTTTTAAAAAATGCAAATGCCGTGACAAGAATTCATGAAATTCATTTTGAAATAATTAATACAAAAGAAACGGTATTAAAGGAACACTATGCCATTACCATTTTAAATGAGAAAGGAGATGACTGGGCACAGTTTTCGGAATATTATGATAAACACCGCAGCGTTGAATCTGTTGAAGGATATTTGTATGATGCATTCGGCAAACAGCTGAAAAAAATAAAAAAGAAAGATACACAAGATTTGAGCGGTGTGGATGAAGGCACCCTTATGAGTGACGCCCGATACAAACAACATAATTTTTACACTAAAAATTATCCGTACACAATTGAGTATTTTGTACAAATAAACGATAGAAGCACGTTGTTCTTTCCAGCGTGGGTTCCCCAGGACCGCGAGGGTATAGCTGTTGAAAAAAGCACGCTCACGATTCAATTCCCCCTGGATTACAAAGTGCGATACAAAGCATTTAATTATAATGAAACCCCCGTTGCAACGGAGCAGAAAAAAGACCGGCTGCTTACCTGGACCGCAAGCAATTTACCTGCAGTTTGGAAAGAAAGCTTCTCCCCGTTGTGGCACGAACTAACTACCATGGTTATACTAGGCCCAGGTGATTTTCAAATGGACGACTACAAAGGCAATATGGTAAACTGGCAGGATTTTGGGAAATTTATTTACTCTTTAAAAGCTGGAAGGGATCAGCTTCCTGACCAGGTGAAGCAAACCGTTCATTTAATCGGCGATCCGATAAAGGATATAAAAGAAAAAATATCCCGCCTGTATGAGTATATGCAAAAAAATACGCACTACATCAGTATTCAGTTAGGCATCGGCGGCTGGCAACCTTTTGATGCAAAAGAAGTGGCAACAAAAGGATATGGCGACTGCAAGGCGCTCACAAATTATATGTATAGCATTCTAAAAGAAGAAGGTATTCCCTCCTACTATGCATTGGTACGTGCCGGAAACGGCAGTCGTTTTCTTACAGAAGATTTTCCTTCTCAACAATTTAATCATGTGATCCTTTGTGTGCCGCTGCAAAAGGATACGATCTGGCTGGAATGTACCAGTCAGACAAAACATGCTGGTTATCTTGGAAATTTTACCGATGACCGCGCTGCCTTGCTCATTGATGAGACAGGCGGAAAACTTGTGCATACGCCGAAGTACACATTAAACGACAATTTACAGGTAAGAAAAATAAAAGCTTTACTGGAAGAGGATGGTACTTTAAAAGTGGCAGTTGATACCCGTTATCAGGGTTTGCAACAAGATGATATCCACGAAATGATGCACAGCCTATCCAGGGAAAAAATGAAAGAATACCTCCATGGCCAGCTTGATTTTGGAACATATGACATTGATAAATTCAGTTATAAGCAGGAAAAAAGCTCGCCTCCATGCATAGATGAAACGCTTCAGATAACCGTGAGCAATTATGCAACTATTACGGGTAAACGTATGTTTATCATTCCAAATATAATGAGCAGGTCGGGAAGAAAACTTCGCCAGGATTCTGCAAGAAAATATGACATCGAACTTGGTTTTGAATATAAAGATGTAGACTCGGTGCAGATTGCTTTACCCAGGGGTTTTTCACCGGAAGCTATGCCTCCACCAGTGATGTTGTTCAGTAAATTCGGCAATTATTCCTGTTCTGTAAAACTGGTTGACAATAAACTTTATTATTACCGCAGCATTGAACATTTTAGCGGCCGGTATAATGCTGCCAGCTACGCCGAACTTGTTAAGTTTTACGACCGGATATATAAGGCAGATAGGGCTAAAGTGGTACTGGTTAGGAGTTGAACTGTAGAATCATGAGTTAGGTAAAACACGCAGCTTTTTCGGATTATAACAACATTCACTAAGGAATAAAATTGAAAAGCACGAACTCCCAAATGTTTACCGCCAGAGGATTGCGGAGATCTGTATCAAGTAAGCGGGAATAGCGTACGCCAAAACTCACGGGTAACGCGTTCCATACCTTGGTATCAAAAAATATTTCTGCACCAGTACTGCGGTTAGTAAGCTCCGCAAGTACGCCGTTCGATAATCTTATA
>JACMPR010000173.1 GCA_014377385.1 Ferruginibacter sp.
AAATTAACATAAATATATTTATGATACTATTTTATCTGATGACAGTTATTTTTATCCTGTTGGGAGAAAATTGAAAGAGTATGATGGTATTTTCTTCAACACTAATTTATACAGTGAATTTATTTTAGTTGCCGTAATGTGGCAATACTTAGCGGGCAAAAAAGTCACTCAATAAAAAAACCGTAAAAAAGCTATATCATGCTTGTTACCGGTGGTTGATTGGTGGGTCTGACAAGAATAATTATCGAACTTATTAGCACAATTTATCTTCTGAAATATTTTAAACAGTAAGCCCCTAAATAAAACCATAAAATATCCAGTTCAGTTACGGAACGCTGATACTGCATAATTAATAAGCATATAAAAAAACTGTTGAAGCCTTTTTTAAATATATTTATCAATCATTTTACTTTTTTATACTGCTTATGTGCAGTTGTAGTATACTTACTGAATAGGGATCAAGGCTTCTTGTAAAACTTTTGCTTATCCCTTGTATGGTTGTGCTAACCGGTACTATTTTTAAAGGATCGGTGATTGAATTTGTATCCTCCGGTTTGCTGCCTTTTATTACAATTATGGTTGCATCTGTAGCAACTTTTGCAATGCCATCCAGATTTATTTTGATGGCTTGTTTTTTAGCCGTTGTGTTCACCAGCTTAAGATATACTGCCCCTGTGGTATCATTCAGGGTAACCGAGTAAAACAAGGCAGGGACTAATGTAGATTTGATGCCATCGGTACTGTCTTTCTTTGTAAGCGGCTTTTTTTGTACAGGCAGGTTTACGGCAGTAGCAGGTACAATCTTGTTTCCTAAATAATGGCTGAATAGCTTTTGCACATAATAAGAAGGCGAACCATAACTTGACAATGCATCGTAGCCTATAAGGTCGGAATCCCACTGCCATGCTTTGGGAGCGGTGGCGGTACCCGTGTTTACGTTCACAAACAAAGGCGCATAACACGACATGATGATAAGGTCAGCATTTCGCTCCATGCCCGTCATCCAGGCGGCATCGCCAAGGGCTGCGTTTACATTAGTAGTTGGCGCTCCTTCGCGGGTTGCCCATTCGCCAACAAAAATCTTCGGGCCATTACGGTCATAGTTGTCGTACTGCGATGCATTCTCCCACATATCCCAGGCATTGCGGTAATAATGCTCGTCCACTACTTCAGGCTTTTTGCCTGTTGTTACTTTCATATCGGGGTATTGCGCATCCGCGATAGTTGAAATACATTTTAGTTGCGGGTATTTCGATTCGATTGCTGTGCGGAATTGGGTAAATCGCCCATTGTAGCTGTTTGACCTGTCAAACCAATCTTCATTTCCCACCTCAACATAGGTTAGCTTAAACGGAGCCGGATGCCCGTCTGCTGCCCTTTTGGCTCCCCAGTAGGTGCTTGTATCGCCTATTATATATTCTATTTCGTCCAAAGCGTCGTCCACGTAAGGTTTCAAAAGAAGCCCGGCATCAACGTGGTCTCCCTGTAATGAATAACCTGCATATATAGCCAGCAGCGGCGCTGCGTGCATGTCTTCACACCACAACAAAAATTCAAGCAACCCCATGCCGTCAGAAGCCCGGTAGCCCCAGGAGCCTTTGTGCCCCGGCCTGCTTTCCAGTTGCCCCAAAGTTGTTTTCCATGGAAAGGCATCAGTGATCAAAGGGCCCTCTAAAAAATTGCCACCAGGAAAACGAAGAAATGCAGGCTTCATATCCACCATCATTTGCATCAAATCCATCCTGTTTCCATTAGGGCGGTTGTTATAGGTAGGTGGAAATAAAGAAACAAGGTTGAAATAATACAAGCCAGTCCGGTTTGTAGTAATCACCAAACGGGCTTCTTTAACCGGTTTTATACCGGCAGTTGTAGTTAAGGTTACTTCATATTTTTTCCAGTAATTGCTTTTTTCAAGATTGATTGTACCTGATGCAAACACTGTCTTCCCATCCATGCTTTCCAATGTTATGGCAATAGGCCCTGCCGTATTGTTTTCAATAAAAGGCAGTGTTGGCGTGGTAGGTTTTGCCTCCCATGGCCAGCGGAAGGGTTCACTGCGGTCTGTTCCCTTTATATAAAATGAGGTGCTGTATGCAGTAGAAGGCTTTATAGGGATGCCCCAATATCCTTCATTGGCTATGCCTGTCCGTCCGCCAGCTTTTTCTACGGTGAGTTGTAAACAAGTAGAAAGTGACCCATTTATTGCAAGGCGCCGTTCATCAAGAGGAATATTTTCTTCTGAAGCAGCAATTAATTTTATACCGGCTTTTGCAGCCGGATCACTTTGTACAAGGCTCCAGCCTTCAGGCGTATTTTTATTGTCTTTGAATATCCGGTTGCGTATCAGCTCGCCATATAAACCCCCATCATAAGAATGGTTAATTTCTTCTGTCATTAGGCCATATAACATAGGACTGACAGTAGCGCCGGGCTTTGTAAAATTCAATGTAATAACAGGCGTTTGCGCTATGGCAATTTGAGTGATGCAACCTGCTGTAAGCACCATCATTAAACAACTTTTCAGATTCAACATTTCTCTTGTTTTAAACTTCATACTATCAATGCCTTTTTATATTTTGTTAGGATAGAATTTTACTTTTTTGTTTACGTTGCCATTGTAGAAAATGAGGGCTACTACTAAGATTACAATGCTTATTGCAATGGATATTAATTCGTAAACAGCAGTGGTGCCAACTCATGCAGGCTTCGGCGCCATGTTTGAAATTCGTGAGCCGTATTCTCAGATACATAATAAACAACATTAAAACCTGCCTCTTTTAATTTAGATGCTGCGTCTTTTATAACGCCCGGGCTTTCGCGGCTGCCACAGCTTATAAAAATGAGCTTTGGTTTTATCTTATCTTTTAGTTCTTCCGTTGTATAAATACCGCCACTTAAAAGGCCATAATAGGAAAATACACCCGGCTTGCTTAGTGTGATAGAATGGGTTTCAAAACCACCCATAGAAAGCCCCGCCATGGCACGGTGAGCAACATCGGCTATCGTGCGGAATTTGGTATCAACATAAGGGATCAATTCATCGACCAGTACAGTTTGAAAGGCATCGACTTTGAATTCTTTAAGATGGCCCCATTTTAGTTCGTTAGTCATTCCGTAAGTCATTACAATGAGGAATGGTTTTATCTTGCCTGCTGCGATCAGGTTGTCCATAATTAAATTAGCATGCCCCTGGTTGGCCCACGCATTTTCATCTTCCCCCCAGCCGTGCTGCAGGTATAATACCGGGTAATTTTTTGTTTTATCTTTTTCATACCCGGGCGGTGTGTACACAAATGCCCGGCGAGATGTACCGGTACTTTTAGAAGGAAAAAGCACCTGCTGAACATTGCCATGCGGAACATTTTTAAGCGCATAAAAATCCTCGTCATGTGCCGGTATTTCAATGCCACTTTCCCACCGGGTAGAGCCATAAAAATTCAAGGTGCCGGGGTCGTTAAAAACGCCACCAGCTAAATTAAGGTGGTAGTAATGAAAGCCTTCATCCATCGGGCCATCCGTGGTGCCCATCCAGGTGCTGTCTCCTGTTTTCGTAAGCTTTGTTCCGCCTCTTCCACCCAATCCCAGGCTCGCCTTAACACTATCGGCATAAGGGGCAACTATGCGAAAACGTGCGTAGCCCTGCGAATTAACCTGCGGATACATTTGCCCCGGCTGGTTTAACGTGGAAGGCTTAAAATCTTCAATTATAGCAGGCTGGGCTAAACAGGTTTGCACCGCAAGCAATGCTGCAAAAAAAATAATGGTTCGTTTTAATTTCATGTGCAAGTTTTTGTATCGTTATATTATTTGTGCTGTTAATAATTTTGAGCAAACGAAAGCTTATAACTACTCTGCTGATAGCGGTTTATCCTTAGTATTACTGCTGAAAAAGCAACTGTGCAAAATGGTATAAATCATTTCTCCAAACTGGCCAGGCATGGCCGCCCGGGTATTCGTAATAAGTATGTTTGATGTTGAGTTCATCCAGTTTGCTTAACATGATTTGCCCATTTTTATAAGCAATATCTTCTTTACCGCCCTGGGATATCCACAAGGCTTTTAAGTTGCCGTTAACCTTATTTGCATTCTCTTTTAAAAAACTATATTGTTTATCAGCGAAACCGTTCATCATTGGCACAATCCATCCTGAACTGAATACGCCGAGAAAAGAAAACATATCTGTATTGTTGATGCCTGTATAGAGTGTGTGCATACCCCCAAGTGACAGGCCAGCAAGGGCACGATGATTCGCATCGTTCAGAACACGATAGTTCTTTTCAACAAACGGTATAATTGTATTTTTCATCTCACGCTCAAACATCTTCATAGCACTTTCAATACCGGATGTACTAAAACCACCAGTACCCAGATTAGCATCAGGCATTACTATTATCATTGGTTTGGCTATGCCTCCGGCGATGAGGTTATCCAGTATAAAATCTGTTTTGCCTTGCATTGCCCAACCATCCTGGTCTTCACCACCGCCATGAAGAAGGTACAATACCGGATACTTTGCAGTCACATTGGAATCATAGCCAGGAGGTGTATAGACATTCATCACACGCCAGGATCGGGTTACGGAAGAAAAATATTTTTTGATGCGGATATCGCCATGCGGCACCTCTTTCTGCGAATAATAATCGCCTCCGGCAAATGGAATCTCTATACCGCTTGCCATGCGCCCCATACCATAAAAGGTTTGGCTGGCAGGGTCACAAACTGCAACGCCATCAATCAGCACAGAATAATAATGAAAGCCTTCGCTGATAGAATCGGTGGTGGCCATCCAATAACCGCTGGTATCTTTCACCATGTCATATTTTTTGCCAAGGTCAACCTGAACTTTCTGTGCATCGGGTGCTTTAATGCGAAACATGACGCGGCTGTCTGGCAAAACCTGCGGATACTTCGCGTTGCGGATATTGGTTTCGGGCGGCAATCCTAATAAGCTGTATTGATTAAAGCGCGATGCATCAACCGGTTTAAAAAGAAGTTGGGAGAACATATACAAATCGTTCTTCCAAACCTTAAAATCGTGTACTCCGGGTTCTACATAAAAGATGTGCGGCACATTATGCGCTGCAAGATAATCATGCGTGCGCTTGCTGAAACTCATTAAGCCATCTTCATCGCCGCACGATATCCAAAGCAGCCTTAGCTGTTGCACAGCCTTCGCCGGATCTGGCACTAAAGCTTCAGGCGTTTTGGTATTGGGTGCAGAAGAAAAGCCACCAATCCAGGCAAATTGGTCAAGGTTGCCCAAACCAAAGTTTAACGACTGCCCGCCCCCCATAGACAAGCCTGCAACAGCCCGCTGTTCCCTGCTTGTGTACACCGGATAATGTTGCTGGATATAAGGTATCAAATCCTGTAACAGGTCTTTTTCAAATGTTGCAAATGCCTGCACTTTGGCGCTGTCAAAAATATTCCCTGTGGCACGGTCATCTTTCATTGCCCTGCCGTTGGGCAATACCACTATCATCGGCTCAACTTTCCCTTGCGCATACAGGTTATCCAATATGGTTTCGGGATGGCCTTGCAAGTACCATTCCTTTTCATCGCCACCAATGCCATGCAGCAGGTAAAGCACAGGGTATTTTTTCTTTTTAGCGTAACCGGGCGGTGTATAAACTAAAGCCCTTCTTGATGCGCCTACCGATTTTGAAGTATACGTGATAGTATCAATTTTGCCATGAGGGATATTGCGCTGCATTGAATCAAAACCAGGCGGCGAATGCTTTATAAAATCTTGTGCCCGCAGGCTGCCTGTTATAAAAACAGCAACAATGGCAAACAGGAAATACGATTTTACATAGAGCGTTTTTTTTGGCAGAATCATTTTGTAAAGTATTATATTGATAGAATTGAAAGCCGTTATTATTCTTTTATTTTGTAACCTAACAAAGGCAGCAATGCTGCCGCATAGCGTTTTCCAAGCTCCCTGTAACCTGCTGCATTAAAGTGCAAATGATCAGGTGCAACTGCGCAGCCGGCAGATGATATTATATGAGCCGTAGCTATGGTTTGCGGCAGGCTGTCAATGATTTGATTCATGCTTGCACAAATGCCGCCCTGTGCTTCATTCACTACCTCGCCTGCCAGCAGCGGTACAAAATCGGCTTTTAAATTCAGGTCTTTCAAAAGATTGGTATATACAAGGCTTACTTTGCGTGCCCAGTTTGTATCGCCCGTATTGGATTCTCCCTGGTGCAGCAGGATGCCTTTTATAACACCATCGGTTTGCGCCAGTTTTGCCAGCTCCACCAGGCGTGCATAAGGGTTGCCATCGTATTCTTTTATCATCCCTTTCATCCAAACAGGCGCTGTATCTGCGTAAGCCTTGTAATTATCTTTATCAAACAACTCTATTTTACAACCACCTACAGCAACGTTAATGATGCCTACTCTTGCGCCTTGGGGAAGATGAGCCAGCAATACCCTTCCAAAATAATCTGCTGGTGTTAAGCCTGTGTGGCAACGGCACAATGGTGGCACTGCCGCATACCAGCTACCTTTTGTTCTGTTCAGTGCTTGGCAATCAACTGCTTCCATCACGAAAAACCGGTTATCCACGGTAGTATCCTGCGGTTCAAACCTTGCATT
>JACMPR010000174.1 GCA_014377385.1 Ferruginibacter sp.
TATCCTTCTCCACTTTTTTTATGTAATGGGCCGGCAGGTTCATTTCTTTGCCGGCACTGTCATAAAGTACCAGGTTTGAATGCCTGATATCGTTCATGATTGTATCATAGGTAATCGTCCTCACCATCCGTCTCGCCTCGAATCCTTCGGCCTTTAAATTGTTACTATATAAGCTCCGGAAGAAGTGAATAAGGGATCCATTGTACGCCTTTAATCTTCGCCTGCCAAATTTTAGAGGCACAGGAAATTCCTTTTCCATCTCTTCAAACAAAGGATAACCCTGGTATGTAAGTGTTTTATTTTTGAAATCATAAACAAACTGTTCAAGCTGGTATTTGATAATAAAACCGAGCCTGTAATTTTTTACGATTAGGAATCCATCGGCTGAGGCTTCCAATATGTTCTCCTTTTTATTTTTTCTGAATTGAATGATCTTCGTATTTTCAATTTCACATTCCAACGCATTTTCTGATGTGCCAAGAAAACTTTTTAAAAATAAAGATCCCCATTTTTTCCACCCATCAATTTCAACCGGAAGAATGGTGACATTCTGCATCGCCACTATTTTTTTATTAAAACTAATCCTTAGATTCAAAGGCAACTGTGTGGAAGAGAAAGCATAGGTAAAAGTCTCATAGCCCGCACTTGAAACCACCAGTTCGTAGGATTTGCCTTGCGGAATGTCATACAAAGTAAATCTCCCCGAAGTATCGGTTACCTTGCCTTTGGTAGTATTGCTGATGAACACATTACAACCGGTTATCGATTGCCCGTCATCTGCGTCTATAATAATACCCGTTATGCTGTTGGTTTGGGAAAATGCAATGCAGGTGAACAACAACAGTTTCACAGTAAGAGAAAACATTTTTATCATATAATCTTACAAATTAAACATTGCAATTCAAAAAGCTGAAAAAAAACTACCAAAAAAAGTTGTCGGACTCCGTTTGTTGAAGCTGGTCTAATGTGTCGGGCGGAGCTTGTGGAAGCCGGGTCCAAAAGAAAGATTCACATCTAATAACCCTTAGACATGCTCAGGGTGACATCCGGTTTATATCCGACTTGTGCAAACATAAAAAAAGGAGCAAGATTTTCACCTTACTCCTAATATTATCATTTGCCAATTTTAAAATCAGCCAGTCATTTACTCTTCTTCATCAAAACTCATTGCTTCTTTTGTTGTCATCAGCAATTCGTATTCCTCCTTACTACCAACGATCATATTCTCAAACTCACGCAAACCTGTACCTGCTGGAATATGATGCCCGGTAATAACATTCTCTTTCAATCCAAGCATCTCATCGGTCTTGCCCTGTATTGCAGCTGAGCTCAACACTTTGGTAGTTTCCTGGAATGATGCAGCAGAGATCCAGCTATGCGTTCCCAACGAAGCTTTTGTAATACCCTGTAATAATGGAGATGAAGTTGCCGGGTGTGCATCGCGGTACTCAACCAGTTTTTTATCTGCTCTTCTCAACACTGAATTTTCTTCCCTGATCTCACGAAGCGTTGCGATCTGGCCGGTTTTCAATTTACCACTCTCGCCATGTTCCGTCACCACTTTCTTATCATAGATATAATCGTTCTCTACGTTGAAGTCCAGCCTGTCTTCTGTATCTCCCTCCAGGAATTTTGTATCACCAGCGTCCTCGATATTAATCTTACGCATCATCTGGCGAACAATTACCTCGATGTGCTTATCGTTGATCCTCACACCTTGTAACCGATACACTTCCTGGATCTCATTTACCACGTATTCCTGTACAGCAAATGGACCTTTGATGGCAAGTATGTCTGCAGGAGCAGTTTGTCCATCACTCAATGAAGCACCCGCTTTCACGAAATCACCGTCCTGCACAAGGATCTGGCGGCTCAACGGAACCAGATATTTACGTACAACACCATCTTTTGCTTCAACAATGATTTCCCTGTTACCCCGTTTAATCGCACCA
>JACMPR010000175.1 GCA_014377385.1 Ferruginibacter sp.
AAGAAATTCTTTATTTCAAGTTGATCTGTGTAGGTACAGGGCTGTTAACCGGGTTACTGTCTGTAGCACTGGTTTCGATGAGCACGTAAAATAGCGGCAAAGCCGGAATTATAGCATGAAACCTCAGTACCATCTACCGCAAAGAAGCTTGATAAGGAAGAATGCACTTACCTGGATCTAAACGTGCAAGCCATTTCCCTTTAGTTTTACATTCTTAGCATTTATTCAAATTGAATTTTCTACACAAAATTTTCTTTCATTTCTAATCCCGTCAAATTAAAATAATTAGCATTATTTTGCTGCACAATATTTCAGTATGAAGCGTTTTAATTTCCGGGTTGTGTTACCCCACCTTATTGCTGTAGCTATTTTTCTGCTGGTGGCTGTCATTTATTGCAAACCTGCGCTTGAGGCAGATACCGTTCTAAAACAGAGTGATATAACGGGCTGGTTGGGCATGAGCCATCAATCCTCGGAATACAAAGAAAAAAACGGGCATTATCCGCTCTGGGCCGTGAGTATGTTTAGTGGCATGCCGGCTTACCAGATTTTTATGGAAGGCTCCTGGTCTCCATTAGGGCCGCTTAATAAGGTCTTTCAACTGTGGCTGCCGAAGCCAATGAATTTTTTCTTCCTGGCATGTATTTCCTTCTACTTTTTATGCATGTGTTTACGGATAAGGCCATATGCTGCTATCGTAGGCGCATTGGGATTTGCATATTGCAGCTTTTCCTCCATTATTATCACCGCCGGGCACGACACGCAGATGTTTGCACTTGGCTACGCTCCCGCAGTTATCGGTGCGGTGATACTGATATTTGATAAAAAATACCTCAGTGGATTTATCCTCACAACTTTATTTACTGCGCTCCAGATAGGGCAACAACACCAGCAAATCAGTTATTACCTCTTCATTATACTCACCGGGATGACCATCGCTTATATAATCCGGTTACTGAAAACAGGACAAGCTGCCCATCTTTCAAAAAGCCTCGGATTGATCCTGTTAGCCGGAGTGATAGGACTGGCGGCAAATGCCCTTGTGCTTCTTACCGCCTACGATTATGCAAAAGATTCAAAACGTGGCGGACAGTTGGTAATGGACAGCAGCACCCAAAAAGACGATGTTATTAAAGATGGAAAAACAACCGGCTTATCCAAAGCATACGCTTTTCAATGGAGCTATGGACGGGCCGAAACGTTTAGCCTTATGTTCCCGGGGGTAACTGGTTATGGCACGCATTACGCAGAAAGAGATGGTGAGCAGTACATATTCCCAAAACTGGATGAAAAGTCGAACCTTGCAAAATATTTTACAGACAAATTAAATGTTCCCGAGGACCAGGCCGCAAATTATGCCCTGCAACAAAGCCGCGACTTATATTGGGGTGACCAGCCTTTTACCAATGGGCCTGTTTATCTTGGTGCTGTCATTTGTTTTATGTTCTTCTTCGGTATGTTTTACCTTGATAGCAAGCACAAGTGGTGGATATTGGCAGTTTGTATTTTCGGCATCCTCCTTTCATGGGGGCAACACCTGCCGGGTTTTAACTATTTTATGTTTGACCATTTACCCCTCTATAATAAGTTTAGGGTTCCTACCATGACGCTGGTAATTCCACAGCTACTCTTTCCCGTTATTGCGGCTTTGGTACTCGATAAACTTGTTGAAAACATTGATCCGGAAAGCTGGAAAAAATTCAAATTGGGTGCTATGGCGACTGCAGCGGTATTTGCTGCGGTCCTGTTTTTTTACGCAGGTACCGATTTCAGCAAAGAGAACAAAGAGAGAACTGCCAGGTTTAATGAATTATATAAAACAGCAGATGCCTCATTCGAAACTAAGCTGGCCGGCCTGAACCAGTCGTATCGCCCGGAAAGCGACAACCAATTGTACGAGGGAATGATCATGAACCTGAAAGGAAATCCCGATGCTCAAAAAACAGCAAGGGAACTGGTAAGTGCCTTAAGAAGAGACAGGGCTGCATTATTAATGGCTGATATCATCCGCTCTTTTATATTTGTATTGATTGCGGCCGTAATCATTGCACTCTATCTGAAGAAAAAAGTGAATGCTACCCTTCTGCTGATCGGTATTACCCTTGCGTCTTCAATTGACCTGTTAGGTTTCGGGGCAAAATACCTGAATGAAAAAAGTTTTGACAGCAAAGAAAAATACGAGGCAAATGAATTTCCTATGTCTGATGCCGACAGGATGATATTAGCCGATAAAGATCCGAATTTCAGGGTATTAAATACGGCCAGCCTCGAGGAATCCAAAACATCGTACTACCACAAATCAATCGGTGGTTATCACCCGGCTAAAATGGGTATATATGACGACCTGATGGCCTACCAGCTGAATCGTTCACCCAACATTGCAGTGATCAATATGCTGAACGGAAAGTATGTAATACAGCAGCAGGGAGATAAACTTGTGGCCTCCCGAAACCCCGGCGCTCTTGGAAATGCCTGGTTTGTAAAATCAGTGAAATTTGTGAAAGGCCCGGTTGAAGAAATGAAAGCACTCGACCAGTTTGAACCTGCTGATACCGCTATCGTTGAAGAAAAATACAGGAACCTGGTAACAGCTTATCTTCCTGCAGACAGCGGCGCTTCCATTAAAATGACAGCATTTGACAACGATGCCATCAGCTACCAGACAACATCCGTTGCTGCCCATGTAGCGGTGTTTAGTGAAATATTTTATAAGGACTGGAAAGCCTATATTGATGGAAAACCTGCAGACTTTTTTAAAGCAAATTATGTTTTAAGAGCGATGGTAGTGCCGGCAGGAAAACATACCATTGAGTTTAAGTTTGAACCTGCTGCTTATTACACCGGAGATAACATCAGTAATATTGCTTCCTGGCTGGTGGCAATTTTAATGCTTGGCTTTATTGTCTATTTTGTAAAAAATAATGTAAAAAATGACAAGGTAGTAACTAGTCAAAAAAGTTGAGTCTACAGGAATCTCAAGGCAGCAAATGACGTTGACAGGTACAACTTGCGGCACGAACGAATTAATCGAAAATCAATAACTCTTTAAAAACATTATTCATTTAATTTATCGACTTACCTGATCATTCATTGAGGCCTGACATCAATATCGCAGCAATTGTTCCCTACCAGGTATATCCTGCAAAAATGGGTGGACAAAAAGGGATAGCTTTTTTTTACGAGTACCTGTCGAAGCTATTACCAGTAACCATCATATCAACAGCAAACAATGCTTTCCCGCCGTCCTCAGCCGCTTCATATTTACCGCTGCTCGGCAATTCGCGCATGCGGTATATCAATCCCGTTTTATTTACGAGGATGAAAAATATCATCCACACAAAAAAAATTACGCACCTCATTCTTGAGCATCCGTATTTTGGCTGGTTGGGTATGCTGCTCAAAAGCTGCTGTGATATCACGCTGGTGCTGCATTCCCATAACATAGAAGCCCTCAGGTTTAAAAGCACCGGAAAATGGTGGTGGCGCATATTGTTACATTATGAAAAGATGACGCACAGGTGTGCGGATATTAATTTCTTTATCACTGAGGAAGACCGCTTGTTTGCTATCCGTACTTTTAAGCTCACCCCAGGCAGCTGTCATACCATAACTTATGGATTTGACTTTGGCCAAATACCGTCCGAACGCCAACGCATGACTGCCAAAAAACACCTTCAGCAGGCACATGCAATTGATCCGGCTGAAAAAATTCTGTTCTTTAATGGCACCCTGGATTACAAACCCAACCTGGATGCACTAAATATTATCCTGGAAGAAATTAATCCCAGGCTACTTAAAAACTTGTCGTTCAGGTATAGGATTGTCATCTGTGGAAAAAATTTACCACCGGGTTATAAGTTACTGGAAGCATACAGCCAGGATAATATTATTTACGCGGGATTTGTAAATGATATCAGCATTTATTTTCAGGGAGCAGATTGCTTCCTCAATCCTGTAACCGACGGTGGGGGAATAAAGACCAAACTCGTAGAGGCTTTGGGTGCAAACTTATTTTGCGTGAGCACGGAAAGCGGTGCCATAGGTGTAAGCCGGGTGATAACGGGTAAAAAACTACAAATTGTGGCCGATGGCAACTGGGTTGATTTTACAAATGCTATATTTGATGAGCACGAAAATGAAAATATTCCGCAGGCATTTTTTGATCATTTTTATTGGGGCAATATTGCCCGTAAAGCCGCGGATATTTTAACCCGGTAAAAACGATCAACTTCGCTTCAACCAGTCAATTCAATGAGAATTCTAATCACCGGTATATCAGGCTTTGTGGCAAGGCATTTTGTTGAATTACTTTCCGGCTTGCCGGATCATTTTATAATTGCGGGTATCTATAACCGTAATATGCCTGAATTCACCGAAAACGAATTTCCAAATGTGTGTTGCCGTTTTCACAAAATGGATTTATTGAACAGTGGTCAACTCCAAGAACTGATCGCATCATTTCGCCCTGCTTATATTTTACACCTTGGATCAAGGAGCAGTGTGGTTTACAGCTGGAAACACCCTGCAGAAACCATTCGTCAAAATACAGGGATATTTACTGCCATCATTGAAAGCCTTCGAACACTTAACTTGAATTGCAGGTTATTATCTGTTGGTTCTGCAGAAGAATACGGAATTGTTGAAGAATCAGCGTTGCCGATCGTTGAATCACTTTCTCCAAACCCGGCAAGCCCATACGGTGTTTCAAGAGTGATGCAGCAAAACCTCGCGGAGCTGTACACGAAAAATTATGGCCTCGATATCGTTCACACGAGGTCATTCAATCATATCGGTGCTTACCAAAGTTCAGATTTTGTATTGTCGTCATTCGCAAGGCAAATCATCAGGCAACAACAAATGGGCCGGCAGGAAATTGAGCTCTCCGTTGGGAATATTGAAGTCACCCGTGATTTTACCGATGTGAGAGATGTCGTGAAAGCATATTACCTGTTGCTGCAAAAAGGTAAATCAGGAGAGGTATACAATATATGCTCAAACAAACCCGTGATTTTAAAAGATCTCCTTCGCATATTTGAAGCCATCACCGGAACAAGAATACATTGCGTGCTGGATCCCAACAGCTTTCATCCATCAGAGAATAAACAGGTATTTGGCTCTTATGCTAAGATCAGAAAAGAAACAGGCTGGACACCCCTGATCCCTATAGAAAGCACGCTCGCCGACTTATTAAACTACTGGTCGGCTAAGCTACTTGTTGCAAACTGTGAGCAATAAATTATTGTTACCTGATGGGATCAATTTGTTTCATGTTTATATTATTTTCATACCGCCAATATGATGGCTGCGATAATGCTAAACCCGGTTTAGATATACTTATTGATTCGCTCAGCTGCTAAGCCTGGTACTTTCTTATTTCAGCCTAATCCCCTCTATTTGGCAACTTTATAATAGATTTGCGGTTAATTAAATTATGAAGATTATGAAGACCGCTTTAATAAGTGGAATTACAGGGCAGGACGGTGCTTACCTTACAGAATTTTTACTGCAGAAAGGATATATGGTGCATGGTATCAGGAGAAGAAGCTCGATGCTTAATACGGCCAGGATTGATCATTTGATCTTTGATCCTGCCTACAAAGACAGGCTTTCGCTACATTATGGCGATCTTACAGACAGCAGTAATATCCTAAGAATAATACAACAAACTCAGCCGGATGAAATCTACAACCTTGCCGCTCAAAGTCATGTACAGGTGAGTTTTGAAACGCCACAATATACCGCCACGGCTGATGGTGTTGGCGTACTGCTTTTTTTGGAATCTATCAGGATATTGAACCTGGAAAATAAAACAAAATTTTACCAGGCATCTACTTCTGAGTTATATGGAAAAGTACAGGAAACACCACAAACTGAAACAACCCCGTTTTATCCCCGCTCACCTTATGGCGTAGCAAAGCTGTATGGATATTGGATAACCGTAAATTACCGGGAGGCCTACAATATTTTTGCAGTGAATGGTATACTTTTTAACCATGAGAGCCCATTGCGGGGTGAAGGTTTTGTGACACGAAAAATAGCGATCGGCACCGTAGAGGTGGCATTAGGCAAGATCGATAAAATTACCCTGGGAAACCTGGATGCAAGAAGGGATTGGGGTCATGCGAAAGATTATGTGGAAGGCATGTGGATGATGCTGCAACATGATAAACCCGACGATTTTGTGTTGGCGACAGGCATTACAACAAGCGTCAGAGATTTTGCAAAACTTTGCTTTGCAGAATTGGGTATTGAGATAGAATTTAAAGGCAAAGGCATAGACGAAAAAGGGTATGTGAAAAAATGCAACAACAAAAAGTATTCACTGCCTGAAGGCAAGGAAATACTGTCTATCAATCCCCGGTATTTTCGTCCGACCGAAGTGGAAGAACTAATAGGTGACGCAGGCAAAGCAAAAAAACTGCTTGGCTGGGAACCGAAGTATAATCTGGCTATGTTGGTAAAAGAAATGATGGATGCGGAAATTAAGAATGCGAAATAATGAAAATAATTGAAGGAACCATAGCGCTAATATTGACAATTTTATCAGGGTGGTACCAATTAATTTGCATCAACCTGGCTGTTCACAAAAGCAAATAGCCTTTGGCAGGAAGGCAGCAATCTCCGCCCTTTAAAACAAAGACAGGGAAGCTGAATCAACATCTGGTTGCTAAACGTTTAAACTTATGGTGATTGGAACGGGAATGATTGCAAAAGCATTTGAAAGCTACCTGGATCAGGATAACTTTCTGATCTTTGCGTCGGGCGTTTCTGATTCTACCCACGCCCTTTCCGGAGCGTTCGAAAGGGAGCGGCAACTACTCACAGCCACCATCTTGGCGCACGCAGACAAACAACTGGTTTACTTCGGCACGTGCAGCATGTACGATGAATCTCTGAAAAATTCGGGGTATCTGCAGCATAAGAGGGAGATGGAGGCGCTTATAACGGCGCTTCACAAACACTATGTTATTTTTCGGCTATCCAACCCCGTTGGTAACACAACGAATACCACGACACTAGTAAATTTTTTTATTAAAAACATCAGCCAGGGACAACATTTTGAAAGCTGGAGAAATGCCAGTCGCAATATTATTGACATTGATGACATGTTCACCGTTTGTAATGACATATTGCAAACCGGTTCATCTAAAAATGAGACAATAAATATTGCCAACCCCGAAAATTATTCTGTTCCCTTCATTATATCGGCTATAGAAAATCATCTCAGGAAAAAAGGAAACTACACTTTGGTAAACAAAGGCAACAGTCCGGAGATACCAACACAAGCCGTTGAACCATATTTCAGAAAATTTAATATTAATTTTGGAGCGGATTACCTGTCCGGGGTTCTTCAAAAATATTTTCCGGCACCATGACTTACACTTACGCGAAAAGAAAATTGTGGTTGGAGCAGGCAGTGATGTTCCCATTTGTATTGTTGGGAAGGATAGCAGGATATTTCTTTAAATTAAAAACACCGCACCAGGTTTTTTTATTTCTTTCTAATGGAGATATCGGCGGGTCCCCACAGGTAAATATTGACCTGCTGCATTGCCTGCGGGACAAAAATCCACTTGTTATTTTCTCCAAAAAGCCGGGTAACAATCAGTTTAGGGATAAATACAATTTGCAAGGCGTTCGGGTCCTCGATATTCATAAATATATTGATAACAAATTATTTCATTTTGTCAATTTTTTTTTTCGGGGTTTGTTGGCTACCTGGATAAACCGCCAGAACAAAACCGTGGTCTTCGGTGGTGAAACAATCTACTTTTATAAAGTGATCCCACATCTCAAAAAAGAAGTGCATTGCGTGGAACTATCACATTTAGATATCTGGCTGCCCTACTCCATCGGTTTTATCGACCGGGTTGACCTTCGGATATTCAGCACGGAAAAACTTAAACAAAAAGCAGCAGCCCAGTACCTGCAGAATAATCTGCCAGCGCGGTATTATGAGAAGTTATTTTTTACAGACAATGCCATCGACATTCCCACTTACAAACCTGCTGCAAACAAAAATTTACAGGTTTATTTTATAGGCCGGGGCGCTCCTCAAAAAAGAGTTCATCTAACTGCAGCCATTGCAAAACAGGTACATCAACTGTCCTTACCTGTTAGGTTCAATTTTGTGGGTGATGTAGAAAAGATCATCAACCCGGCAGACTTTCCCTATTGCAGTTTCTTTGGTAACATCAGCGACCAGGCAAAAATGAAGGCCATTTATGAAGAGGCGGACGTATTGATCATGACGTCTGCTTTTGAAGGCTTACCGATCGTTGTAATGCAGATGATGGCGCATGGAAAAGTAGTTGTATCAACTGCTGTTAACGCTATACCAGACTATATCCATCATATGGAAAACGGGTTGTTGATAAGTGCCACGGACGAGGAGGGAATCGTGAAAGAAGGAGTAAGCTATATCTCAATGCTTGCAGAAAATCCCGCCCTTCGTTTACAACTGGGCATGAGAAGCAGGGAAATAGCGGTAGAGAAATTTAGCAGGGAACATTTTTGTTCTACATACAGGAGGTACTTAAGGCTTGACTAAATCCTTAGAATATTTTTTTATACACACAGAATAAAGTCCTTCCTACAATATTTTGGTCGAGTAATAGCGCAATTTTAATTTTAAATTTTGACAAGGGCTCAAACTCCTGACCGGGTATGAGTTCTGATGCATGCCGTCTAAATTTATTAATGTGTTCCTTTACCGTTATTTTTCGCAACTTTCTTGGTATTTTTAATATCCGATGCGCTAAGCTTTCGCATACTGTCATCAGCATGTCATAACCATAGTATTTAACAACTGCATTTACTTTACCATCTTTCTTACATAATGCTGTAAGAAAATGTACATATATTCCAAATGCAGCCTGAAATTTTTCCCCATCTGTCAATTTTGATACACTATCATGTACCCTGTAACGAAAGCATGATTTTTCGCTGGTAGCCTTGTATTTTTTTAAACTAAGTTGTAACCATAATTGATAATCCGCGTAAATGAGATTTACATAGTTTGAAGAAATCCCACCTAATTCATCATAGTCTGCACTTCGCATTAAATAACCCGTGCCAGTACTGTCGATTGTACCGGTAAATTGGGACGCTAAAAATTCATGCCCGGATTGAATTTCGCTCATCGGCTTACAGTGGCTTTTAAAATGTCCAAATTCATCGATAAAGGAAAAATGCGTTTGATACAAGCTTGCGTCCGGATGCTTTTTTATTAGACAATTCATCTCTTTGAGATAATTTGGCAGAAGAATATCATCGTGGCCAATCATGGTCATGAACTCATTTTTTCTTATCATAGATATCCTCGCCCAATTTTGTTCAATGGGTAATACAGCGGAAGTTCTGTAAATACTAATCCTTGAATCTTTCAACGAGTCCAACCATTCGGATGTCCCATCATTGCTGTGATTATCAAGAACCAATAAATCGAACTCTGCATAAGTTTGACAAAGGATACTATTGACACATTCTTTGACATGCTGTCCACCATTATAAACAGGTAATATGATAGAATATTTTTTGGCCATCCTGGAAGAAACTAATTACCTTTTTATACTTATCAATTTATGATAAAATGCATTCATCAGATTTAAAAACAGTTTTTACTTTGTGCCAGTTACCCTATTCTTTACCATATTCCAAAATCGTTGTTTAACGGTTTCGAATTTATTGCCTTCATTTGCTGATGCAAATACTGCCAAAACAGTTGCAGCGTCTTCGATATTTTTGATTGAGAAGATGGCAGAATCTTTCATTCCAATGTACCAATTGCCATTTGTGAGAACAGCACGAAACAGTTTAAGTGTTCGATTACCAAATCTGCGTAATTTATCAAGCCTGCTGTCTTTCACTTGTTGAAAATTAATCCCATGAAGTGCTGCCATTTTCTTTGCGGCTGCGTTAACGTCGTCCAACGTTTTGCCACCGGCATTTCGGACAGCATGTCTTAGCATATCCGAAAGGTCTATCTGAAATTTAGCGCATTTTTCAGGGAAAGCATCCTTCAATTGATAAAAAGCCTCTCCCATGATTACTTCAAAAGCCGGACTAAAGACAAAGTCGTTATGAATTGGGTGAGTACTGTTGCTGATAAAATCCTTTGCAATATCTCCATTCAACATCTGAGACAATCCATTACTTTTCCCTGAGATGCCTGCGATACAAAATGGACGGAGTGAGTAAGCATATTTATCAATAGTAACGGCGGTAGCAAAAGCAGCGTAAGCATCAGGTGTGATTGAGCGGAAATAAACATTATTATTCATGCATTGATCAATGACACTTCTATGCACAAAACCATAATAAAGATTGGGCAGATCACAAACATATAGAGCAGTCTTAAATGCCAAAGTCTTTTGCAACCATTCAGAAGAATTGCGAATCTCTACCCCGCTCCTGTAAACGCCTACCCCGTTTAATGTCAGCTTACCATGTTCACTGACCGGAACGTTTGGCCAGAAATAGTGTGCATATTGACAAGACACTGCTTTAACACCATACTTCTCAACAATACTATCAACATAATTAATTGCATCGGGCATCAAACCGTCATCGGCACCTATACACATGATAAATCCCTCCGTGGCATGGGATAACGCGAATTCAAAATTTTGCGTCATGCTCATTGGATAAGGCGTAGTTATGTATCTAATTCGATGATCAGCTAATCTTTGTATCATTTCATAGGTGCCATCGTTACTGCAATTATCGCTAATAAGAATTTCAAAGTTTAAGTATTCTTGACGTAAGCAAGTATTAATCGTGTGTTTAAGCGTTGCAACATTATTCTTCGCCGGAATTACAATCGTATATTTTTCCATAATGACTTTAACTATTAACCCATCATCCACCCGTTTGTAGTAAAAAGCCTGGAATAGGTGCAACTATTATTGATAGGGGTGTTTAAAAAATTGTTCCGCATAACTTACCCTGGAAGCTTTGACTTCTAAAAGTCCGGAAGCCGGATTAATGAATGCTATTTCCCCTTGTGCCATACTCCTGTCAAACACAAGTGTTCCTGTACTAATGCTGCAATTATCTTCAATAATGCAATTACCAATTACGGAAGAGTTAGCAGTCAAGGAAACACCTTTTCCAAATACTGGATATTTTCCATTATTCGATCCTACAGTGCAGCCTTGCATTGCAACAAAATAATCACCGTAGGAAGCTTTTCCCAACATGGTACCTACACCGTGAAATATCAAAAAAATATCCGGCAAACCAGTATCGAACATACAATCAAACCCATGCATTATTTTGTTCAGATAATATAATTTCGCCGACAGCTGTTCATCTTTTGAAGTTTCCCACACTGTATTTGCTAAGAACCAGTAGAAAACAATATTATGATCCGAATATAAGTGATTATAAATCGGCTCAGAGCCATTATTGTACCGGTAATTATCCACCTTTGAAAAACAATAGTTCAAGCGGTCGAGAGCAATTTTTACAAAATTATTTAACTGAACAGACTTTATCCTCTTTTTATCGGGAAAAAAATTATTGAGTTGACGGCATACATACTCACTCACTTCATTGTATGATAAACTTAGCATCATAGATTTGCTAAAACTGATTTTAATTTGGATTCATTACCCCAAAAATTCATTGGCTCGTAATTAGGGTACGGATAGTAACCTAAATTAAGCTTAATATTTTTGTTCATACTTTTTAAGTAATCACTTACAAAATCTTTAATCTTAATTGGCTTTCCGCTGCAACAATTGATAATCCCCGTAATTTTATTTTGCAAGGCGATTGCAACGATATACTCCGCAACTTTTTCTACAGGTAAAAAATCACGTAACTGCTCGCCGCCACTCATGTTAAAAATAGAAGCATTCGTTTCAATAGCCTTTTCCAGTTGGGAAATTAATGAGTTTGGATTTTGGCCTTTGCCATACATGTAAAATAGCCTTATCCATTTTAAATTTACATCTAAATTTAAAGACATTAATTGCCTCCATAATTCGTACTTGGCAATCGCATAGGGATTGGAAGGAACACATGCCATTTCTTCACTCAGTTGGCCTTCCATCATTCCATATTCAAGACAAGTACCCGTTATTGTGATATTACGAATACCGTTATCCAGCAAATTTTTTATAAATAGAAAATGGCGGGGTAGATTTTCTTCAATGTGAAACTCGGAATTATAATTCGGGAGGCCTTCCCATGCCAGGTGAATAATGCCATCAGGTTCCTCAAAAAAGTGGAAATAATTGACCGACGGGTCAAAAAGTTTGAGGTTTAATTCTTTGTAATTTACTTTACTAAACCAAAGTTTAGAACTGGCCTTGTTTCTATCAGAAGAAGTTGCAACAACATTTATTCCTTTCTCCAATAGCGACTCAACTACATAGGACCCAATAAATCCGGTTGCCCCCGTTACAAGAAGTTTTGTCATCTTATCCAATGATTTGTAGGAAAGGAATAGGAACCACGAATTTGCCGCCCCAGTCTTTTATATAAGATAATTGACTGGTTATTTCATCCTTTAAATTCCATGGCAAAATAAAAATATAATCAGGTTTTAATTCTGTAATAAATTCTTCGCCGATAACAGGTATATGGCTGGCAGGTAAAAATTTATTTTGTTTGTGGGGATTGGCATCTACAACAAATTCTATGAGATCATTTTTTACACCACAATAATTTAAAAGTGTATTTCCCTTTGCTGCTGCGCCATAAGCGGCCACTTTTTTACCGGCTCTTTTCTGCTGAATTAAGAAATCCAGGACATCTGTTTTTACCTTTAATGCTTTCGCCTGAAAACCTTCGTAATAATGTTTTGAAGTGAGCCCTTTGTCTTGCTCTTTTTTTAAAAGCTCAGCTACCCGCTTTGATATTGGATGACTCATGCCATGCTGATGTTTTGCGTAAATTCGTAAAGAACCGCCATGAGTGGGTATCTCATCTACATCAAACAATTCCATTCCATTGGCCATAAATATTTCTCTTACCGTATGAAAGGACAGATATGAAAAATGTTCATGGTAAATAGTGTCAAATTGGTTATTATCTACAAGTTGCATAAGGTGTGGAAATTCCATCGTTATTACCCCTTCTTCTTTTAAGATAATCTTCATGCCTCTAACAAAATCAAGAATATCAGGTACATGCGCCAAAACATTGTTGCCGAGCAGTAGATCAGCCTTTCTATTTTCGTTCACAAGCTTTGTAGCTAATCGAACACCAAAAAAGTCAACAACATTTTCAATTCCCTTTTCAATTGCTACGCCAGCTGTATTTGCTGTGGGTTCAATTCCAAGTACAGGAATATTTTTTTCTTTAAAATATTGCAGTAAGTATCCATCGTTGCTTGCAATTTCAATAACCAATGAAGAATCACCAAGATTAAACCTTTCGGCCATCATCGTAGTGTATTGATTTGCGTGAGCAAGCCAACTTTTACTGTAGGAGGAAAAGTACACATAATTACTATCGAAAATCGCATCAGATTTTTTATATTCATCAATCTGAACTAAAAAACAGTGCGAACAAGTGAAAACTTTCAGAGGGTAAAAAACTTCCGGATCATTAAGTTCTTCTTTTGTTAAGAAAGAATTCGAGGCAGGTGAGTTTATAAGATCAATGAATACATCCTTAAGCTCATTTTTACAAAATCTGCAAACCATTTTATAAAC
>JACMPR010000176.1 GCA_014377385.1 Ferruginibacter sp.
ATAACAATACCGGGAAACAATTATTAAAATTCGCCACGCAATTATTCAGGAAAGAACATACGGATGTGGTGTTAGCCTGGAGCTTACCCGGTTCTTTTAATTATAGTGCCTACCGGAAGAGCGGCTATTATGTATTGCCGGAGAAACTTAGGCCACAGCAATTATTTGTTGGCGCAAGGGTTTTTGACGCTGGCAAAGCAACCCTGGTAGCGGATATTAAAAACTGGTATCTTAGCTATTCGGATTCGGATACAGCTTAAACCTGCAGTTATATCCATCAATCTGTTTTTGTACTTTTGTTCCTCAATTACTTTATGAAACCAATTCTAATAACAGGTGGTGCAGGTTTTATTGGGTCGCACCTGACGCGTCTTTTTGTGAGGAAATATCCCCAGTACCATGTTGTAAATCTCGACAACCTGACTTATGCCGGCAATCTTGAAAATTTGAAGGATATTGAAAAGGAATCGAACTATGAATTCGTAAAAGGAGATATTACTGACCTCAACTTTGTAAAAACACTATTTGAAAAACACCAGTTTACCGGCGTATTGCATTGTGCAGCGGAAAGCCATGTAGACCGTTCGATCACTGATCCGCTTGCCTTTTTAAGAACAAATGTATTGGGTACGGTTTCCTTATTACAGGCAGCAAAAGACCTCTGGAAAGACAACGAGGAGGGCAAAGTATTTTATCATATTTCAACTGATGAAGTGTACGGCTCTCTGGGTACAGAAGGTTTTTTTACAGAAGATACCAGTTACGATCCCAGGAGTCCGTATTCAGCTTCCAAGGCGTCTTCTGATCATTTCGTGCGGGCGTTTTATCATACCTATAAATTGCCGGTAAAAATATCCAATTGTTCAAATAATTACGGGCCATTCCATTTCCCCGAAAAGCTGATACCGCTTTGTATCCACAATATTTTAAACAACAAAGCTTTGCCTATTTATGGTAAAGGAGAAAATATAAGGGATTGGTTGTACGTGGAAGATCATGTGCGTGCGATCGATCTTATTTTTCACCAGGGAAAAGTGGGCGAGACTTATAATATCGGTGGGCACAATGAATGGACAAACATTGCATTGGTAAAAGAACTATGCCGCCAGATGGATGAAAAGCTTGGAAGAGTAACGGGGAGCAGCGAAAAATTGATTACCTACGTGCAGGACCGGGCAGGTCATGATATGCGCTATGCCATTGATGCTTCGAAATTAACAAAAGAATTAAACTGGCTGCCTTCTTTGCAGTTTGAAGAAGGTATTTCAAAAACAATTGATTGGTATCTTGACAATGAAGAATGGCTTAAGCATGTAACGAGCGGCGATTACCAGGGTTATTACGAGCATCAGTACGGAAAGTAGTAATTAAAAGAAGGATTGAATTTCACAGCTATTATCTTTAGTTCAAAAGTATTAAATGAAAGGAATTATACTTGCAGGCGGTTCTGGAACACGGTTGTATCCTATTACCATGGGAATAAGTAAACAGCTGATGCCTGTTTACGACAAGCCAATGATCTATTATCCGTTGAGTACGCTCATGCTTGCCGGCATCAATGATATTTTAATAATTACAACGCCCGAAGACCAGTCGCAGTTTAAGCGTTTACTGGGTAACGGTAGCCAATGGGGCTGCAATATTTCGTATGCAAAGCAGGAAGTGCCCAACGGCCTGGCACAGGCATTTGTGATTGGCGAAACATTTGTAGGAAGCGATTCTGTTGCATTGGTTTTGGGTGATAATATTTTTTATGGAAGTGGCTTCAGCAGGCTGTTGCAAGAGGCCGCCAATCCTGAAGGGTCCGTTATTTTCGCTTACCCGGTCAGCGATCCTGAAAGATATGGCGTAGTAGAATTTGATGCAGCATTTAATGTGCTGAGTATCGAGGAAAAGCCGCTGGCACCTAAAAGCCATTATGCTGTTCCGGGCCTGTATTTTTATGACAACAGCGTGCTGCAAATTGCTAAAAATATTAAGCCAGGCCCGCGGGGAGAATATGAAATTACGGACGTGAACAAGGAATACATGCGAAATAAAAAATTGAAAGTCCAGGTACTGGATCGCGGTTTTGCATGGCTTGATACCGGAACATTTGATTCATTAAATGATGCCAGTGAATATGTAAGAGTGATTGAAAAAAGACAGGGGTTGAAAATTGGTTGCCCGGAAGAGATCGCCTGGAGAATGGGCTTTATTTCAAAAGAACAACTCATAAAACTTGCTGACACTTTAAGTAAAAGCGGGTATGGTGAATATTTAAAAATGATCACAAAATAAAATCACAATGAATTACTTCGTACATCAATCATCTTTTGCGGATGAAGGCTGCCAGGTTGGGGAAGGCACAAAAATCTGGCATTTTTCACACGTAATGTCAGGTGCCGTTATTGGCAGTAACTGCATAATCGGGCAAAATGTAGTTGTATCCTCAAAAGTAATTTTGGGAAACAATGTTAGGGTGCAGAATAATGTTAGTATCTACGAAGGAGTGATTTGTGAAGACGATGTTTTTTTAGGGCCTGGTATGGTGCTTACAAATGTGATCAATCCACGCAGTGCCATCAGCCGGAAGCATGAATTTAAGAACACGCTTATCCGCAAAGGAGCCAGTATCGGGGCCAATGCAACTATCGTTTGCGGTAATGAGATAGGTACTTATGCCTTCATCGGCGCCGGTGCGGTGGTAACTAAACCGGTAAAAGCATATGCATTAATCGTCGGAAATCCCGGCAGGCAAACCGGCTGGATCAGCGAATCGGGACATAAATTAAAGTTTGATTCTTACAATAACGCAACCTGCAAAGAAAGCGGGCAGGAGTATGTGCTGGAAAATAATAATGTAAAAAGGGTAAAATAGCCGGGTAAAGCAAAGTTTTTGTATGTATACCTTCGCCGGATAAATTTAAGTTACAAGATAAAATATTTGCGGCATCAGGGGAAACATCTACCTCAATTTTCCGTTATATCTTAGCATTACCAAACAACAATGTCGCAGATACTCTTAGTTAATCCATATAACAAAAAACCGTTACAGGTAACTGTTGATGGCCTGCTCGACGCAGATAAAAATAGATTTCCCCTTAAAAATGGTGCGTATAAAATTGTAAATGATAATAATTACACAGATAATTTCGGCTACCAATGGAACCTTTTTGCAGGTACGCAAATAGATAAATCAACAGATATTCAGCTGAGCTATAAAAGATTTTTTGCCCAAACAGGCTGGGATAAGGAAGACCTGTCGGGAAAAAATGTATTAGAAGTTGGTTCGGGAGCCGGGCGATTTACCCAGATAGTCCTTGATCATACAAAAGCCAACTTGTATAGCGTAGATTACTCCAATGCGGTGGAAGCGAATTTTAAAAACAATGGTCCCCACGAAAGACTGCAGCTTTACCAGGCAAGTGTTTACGAACTTCCATTTGCACCTGCACAATTTGATAAAGTATTTTGCTTTGGTGTGTTGCAACATACCCCGGATGTAGAAAAAACAGTTCTTTCGCTGGTAGAAATGCTGAAGCCTGGAGGAGAACTGGTGGTTGATTTTTATCCCATCAGCGGTTGGTGGACGAAGCTTCACGCCAAATACATCCTGCGCCCATTTACCAAAAAAATGGACAATGCAACGCTTTATCAAAAAATCGACAAGCATGCAGACGGCCTGATCAAAGCATACCGTTTCTTTTCAAAAATTGGTATTGGAAAATTTACAAACCGGTTCCTCCCGATATGCGATATTGACGGAACATTACCCGCAAACCTTAGCAAAGAAAAACTAAGGGAGATGGTGGTGCTGGATACTTTTGATATGTTTAGTCCGCAATACGATCAGCCACAAAAAATAAAAACAGTTGTAAACTGGTTTAAGAAATATGGAATGGCAGGTGTTTGGGGAGGTTATATTTATGAAGGTAAATTTAAAGCTGCTGTTGTAAAAGGAAAGAAGCCTATGTGATGCCGCGGGATTATTGCGGCCCTGGCTGCCGGTCAGCAACAATATCATAGAATTTGTTTTAGAATCCAATAAAAGAACACAAGCATAATATTTTCTGAATGAATAAAACCACGCCTTATCACCTGGTAATTCCGACAAGAACAAAAATCCTGAATTTCTTCAGACGGTTTTTTATTTTTTCAGGATTAGATAAGGGCTTATCAAGGCTTACTAAAAACAAGACAGCCTCCTCCTTTTTTGTAAAACTTATTCCACCTAATTATTTGTATAAGCCGGGAACGATCCGGAAGGCATTGTTGAACGGAGTCTTATTTAAAACCGATGTCAGTGATA
>JACMPR010000177.1 GCA_014377385.1 Ferruginibacter sp.
CGGATCTCTTCTTTAGTAACACTATTTTTTTTGGGAGATACAAATTTCTGGAATGGCGACTGGCTCATGTGTGTAGGTTTATGCTGTTTTGCAACAGTAATCAGCAATGAAGGTAACGTTTTTAACGCATGCTACCCACGTTCCACCTTACTTTAGTCACATTGTCGCCTTCATAGTCAGGGTCTATGTTTACCTGCGCCTTTTCAAAATAAAAAAGGGCACAATAGAATTTTGTGTCCTTTTTTGTATCATGTAAGTATTAATATAGTTGCTTTATTTTGCCGCTCTTTTTACACCTTTAAGTTTATGGCCTTTCTTCGTATCGTCCATTTTTTTTAGCTGATCGGCTGTAAGAATTGCCTTACGTCTTTCTTCCGAACTAGCTTTAAATTCTTCGATTTTTTTGTTTTTGGCTGCTTCATCGAGGGAATTATCATTCCTGATATCTTTCATTTTCTTGTGATTCCTTACATTCAGCGCTTTCATTTGCATAACCTGCTCATTTGTTAATGAAAGTTTGGTTTTTAGTTCTTCCATTCTCTTTTCGGAGTTCTCATTTTTTTCCTGCCGGTCTGTTTTTCGGGCCGCCGCCATCCTTGCCTTCTGATCAGGTGTAAGAAGCGCCTGTGTATTTGATTTTTGTTCTTTTTTTAAAGCGTCTTTCTTTTCATTCCTCTGCACTTCTGTAAGACTTTGATCATTTTCTACGACAGCTATTTTAGTTTTGTATTCCTCCCGGTTTTCCTTCATTTCTTTCCTTTGGTCTTCCGACAAATTCAATGCCTTCATCTTATCCCTTTTATCTTGCCTGCCAGCTTTGTACGCTGATTTAAGGCTTTTGTTATCCTGCCTTTTTGCAGAAGCAGTATCCTGTGCAGCCACGGAAAGGCTTATCGCAATAACTGTAAAGGCTGATAGTAGTAATTTTTTCATTGTCTTTTTTTTAACTGTTCGGCAGCATAGACGCTGACCGAGGCACTTCGTTTAAGGTATGCCTGTTAAGATAAAATAAATGCAATATTTAAGCCATATCAGGTTAGGCCATAAGTTTGTCTTTATTGGCAAGTTGACCGCAGGCCGCATCAATATCCTTTCCACGGCTGCGGCGCAGTCTTACATTTACCTTATTTTTCGCGAGATGATCTATGAAAAGCTGCGTGGTATCTTCCGCCGGCTTAATAAATTCAGCTCCGGCAACTGGGTTGTATTCTATTACGTTTACAAGATGGGTAGGCACCTGTCGATAGATTTTAACCAGGTCATCGGCATCCTTAATAGAATCATTTCTGTCTTTAAATAAGATATACTCAAGGGTAATATCATTCTTTGTTTTATCGTAGAAATAATTTAATGCTTCAATTAAAAGTTCAATGGTATTTGTTTCATTAACAGGCATGATTTCATCCCGCTTTTTATCGTTAGGTGCGTGTAAGGAAAGTGCCAGGTTAAATCTTACCTGGTCGTCACCCAATTGCCTTATCATTTTTGCAACACCTGCTGTGGAAACCGTGATACGTTTTGGGCTCATGGCCATACTATCTGCAGCAGTTATCCTGTCAATTGATTTCAAAACATTTTTATAATTAAGCAATGGTTCACCCATGCCCATAAATACGATATTGGATAATTTCTTGCCGTACAGCTTTTCGCTTTGCTCATTCAGCATAGCAACCTGGTCATAAATTTCATCAAAGGTTAAATTCCTTTTACGATCCATCATACCGGTTGCACAGAATTTGCAGGTAAGACTGCACCCTATCTGCGAAGAAACGCAGGCTGTGTTACGTTTTTCTGTGGGAATCAACACACCTTCTATCAGGTGCCCGTCGAAAGTTTTAAACCTGGATTTAAGAGTGCCGTCATTGCTGAGCTGGGTTGCGTCAACCGTTATTGCATTCATATCAAAGTCTTCTGCGAGTTTGCTTCGCAGGCCAAGCGGTAAATTGCTCATTTCATCAAAATTGCGGGCATTCTTTTTCCATAGCCATTCATAAGCCTGGATTGCACGGAATTTTTTGTCCCCGATCGACTCAAAATATTCTTTTAATTCCTGTAAACTAAACGCACGGATATTCCTAATCGTTGACATGCTGCGAAGATACGAAATGATTGGCGGCAGAGCGGGAAACGGGGCAAATGGGCCAGGCCCAATGGGTGGCGGTTAGGAGGATTATGTAAGATCTAATGTAATTCATCATTCCGTATTAAATCCTACATAACCAGGTATGAATTACGGCTACCGCTAAAATTTCTATCTTGCAGGCCGATAAAGTAAAATTAATGACCATGCAACCAGTTTATATTGTTGAAGCAGTGAGAACACCTATTGGAAAATACGGTGGCGCATTGTCAGGTGTTAGGCCGGATGATCTGCTGGCACATGTGATTAAAGCCCTACTTATATTGAATCCTGGCCTGGATCTTAATGCGATTGAAGACGTGATTGCCGGAGCTGCCAATCAAAGCGGGGAGGATAACCGCAACGTTGCCCGCATGGCAGCTTTATTAGCCGGGTTACCGGTGAGTGTTGCCGGCACAACAGTGAACCGGCTTTGTGCAAGTGGATTGCAAGCCATCATGGATGGTTCCCGAACCATTGCCTGTGGTGATGGAGAATTAATAATCGCCTGTGGCGGGGAAAGTATGAGCAGGGCACCGTTCGTAATGCCCAAAAGCCCTACTGCATTTGACCGGAACGCACAAATCTTCGATACTACCATGGGATGGCGCTTCATCAATAATAAATTATCCAATCTTTATTATCCTTACACGATGGGGGAAACGGCAGAAAATGTGGCCCGGCAATGGAATATCAGCCGACATGCTCAGGACGAATTTGCGATGGAAAGCCAACAAAAATATGCAGCGGCGCTAAAGGCGGAGAAATGGAAAGATGAAATTATCCCAATGCAAATCCCCGTAGGAAAGGAAATGTTTGATTTTGAAAATGATGAACATCCGCGTTTGTCATCCCTTGATAAACTGGGCCAGTTGAAACCTGCCTTTACGAAAGATGGTACAGTAACGGCAGGGAATAGCAGCGGAATTAATGATGGTGCTGCCGCGATTTTACTGGCCAGTGAAGATGCGGTTAAAAAATACGGTTTACAACCAATGGCTAAAATTAAAAGTATGGCCGTGGCCGGTGTTGATCCGGCTGTAATGGGAATTGGGCCCGTACCAGCGACACAAAAAGCTTTGAAGCGCGCAGGCTTAACCGTTGCAGATCTTGACCTGATAGAGTTGAATGAAGCTTTTGCATCTCAAAGTATTGCTTGTATCCACGATCTTGGATTGGACCTGGAAAAGGTAAATGTAAATGGAGGTGCTATCGCATTGGGACATCCTTTGGGATGCAGTGGTATCCGCATCTCAACCACTTTGCTTCATGAAATGAAAAAAAGAAAAAGCAAATACGGATTGGCAACAATGTGTGTGGGCGTAGGGCAGGGAGCGGCGGTTATTTACGAAGGATTGTAATAAGTGAATAAGTCAATTCTAAATAAAGTGTGATTCTCGAAGATTTTTGAATCAGGTAAATATGTTTTGGGCTTCAATACGCCTATATATTTGCTCACAGACTTGCCAATGATTTTTTTATGAGGCGGTAATTAACAGCGATACTTAAAATCAATAAAAATACAGCCAATAACGTTACGCTGCTGTGTAAATAAGGAGAAAGCTCATCTTTTCCGTTCAACGAAAAATGTTGGAACAGGTATTGAATAAGGCCGGTTAACAATAAAGCGGAAACAATAATAATTGCGTAGGCCACTATCCATTTCTTCGCAACTACTTTGCTTAACCAATCAGGCGAATAGCCCAGCGTGATCAATAACTGCAAATTATCCTTACTCCTTGCGATCATTAATTGCAGGTAAAATGAAAACAACATCATAGCCAATAATATTACCAGGATCGCAAACCCACCCAAGCCACTCACAACAGCTTGTAGCACTTGTTTCACCCTTCCAAATTTTGTTTTGTCCTTATTTACATGGTATTTTTTTTGCTGCAGGTAAGTAAGAAGATCAGGGTTATTAGCGTCGATTGTTTTTAAATAAACGCGTGACGCAGGCGTGCTTAGTGCGTTTCCGAAAGATTGATTGGCCCACTGTAAAAAATTTTCAGGGACCAGTACAGAATTAATTCGGTCACTTACAGCAACGATATGCCCGGTGAAATTTTGTATGCCGGCGGGGCCATAGCATTCCAGCGTAATGTTTATTGCAGCTATGCTGCTGGCAGAAAGTTGCGGCAGATCCTGTGCCGGGGCAAATACATTGTACATTTCTAAAAAATCCGCAGAAAAAATAATCGGCACATCCTGTTGACCGGGCTGCCACGAAAAAGACGGGGGAACGGTATCAATAAAATCGTTCTTAACCGATTCCAAAAAAAGATCTGTACTGAAAGGAATTATTTTGCCGGCACTGGCCTTGGCCCGGAATTGATTACTTATTAAAGCGGTAGCATCCTTAATAAAAGGCTGTTTTTTCATGTCTTCCACATCCGCAACTGAAAAACGATTGTCATTGCCCATATTCTGGTCCGTTATCTCCTTTGTAATCGAAATAAAATCGTAACCATTTTTACGTGGATTTTTGTCTTTTAATAATTGATTGATATCAATATAAAGTTGTAAAGAAGTTAACAGCAGTAACACGCCAATACCTAAGCCGACATAGCTGAAGAATTTGGAAGTATTGTTCTGTCCCGTATGTAGGAAGGCTGCGATGGTTTTGAAAGAATTTGCCATTTTAATATGCTAAGCCCTTTTTAGAGATAGCTGTGATGGTGATCAGCTATCTCTTTTTATAAATGTAAAATACGATCCGCATTAAAATATTCAACCCTTTTCAAATCTGCTAATATTAATCCCGCCTTTCTTTTCGCGGCTTCTACTTCTATAAGTTCTGCAGCGATTTTTCGGTTATTCTCATCGAGGTGGCTAAACGGTTCATCCATCACTAAAAAGTCAAACGGTTGCTGTAAAGCCCTGATAATCGCTATGCGTTGCTGCTCTCCATAGCTGCAGGTTTTTACAAGCCTGTTTAATTTATTTTCAATACCAAGTTTTGCTGCCATTTCAACAATCTGGCTCTCCGATTGAAAGGGATGAAGCGTTCTTTTTATTTCTAAGTTTTTGAAAACTGTTTGTTCCGGGAATAGTTTCAGGTCCTGGAAAATTATACTAAGGGTGTTTTGGCGGAGTTGAGCAAATTGTTCAGCGGAAAATGTGCCGATATTCTTTTCGCCAAACACAATCTCTCCCTGGTAATCTTTTCGCATTCCGTAGATGAAATGTATGAGAGACGTTTTACCACTTCCACTTGGAGCAATGATCTGCAACTTTTCTCCTTTGTTAAAGGCTACACGTTTGTTCCAGATTGCGGATGTTTCGATTTTCTCTTTTTCTAAAAAGACCGGAATTACATTTACTATGTTTATAGTCATTGCTTGTAAAATCAAAAGCCGTCACAATGAACGGTATGACGGCTTTGTATTATTTTTTTCAATATGAGTTATTTTGACTTTTTTTCTTCCTGGCTGACACTTTCTGACGGATCATTTTCAGACGTGGCGTCGCTCATCCATTTTTCTCTTTTTAGTTTTTTCTGTTGCTGTATGCTTCCCAAAATACCCAAATATTTATTCAGTTGTTTCAGGCTATTGGTACTTTTATCAGCCAGGTTTATTTCTATATGTTGTGTAGTTGCTCCATCTTTAAATCCGCCACCGGTTGCTATCAGATTTTCCCAGGTGTTTATCGTTGTTTGAAAAACAATATTGTCCAGACTATCAGTTGCCAACTGGTTGTTAAAACCGGTCATGAGCGTTTTAAAGTTTAAATAAAACAGAGAGGTTGAACCAGAGGCTTTATCAATGAAGTCAAAACTGTTATTGTTCGCGGTGCTGATGTATTTATCTACGGATAATTTTTCAGTTCCCAGCGCAAAATAATTATCAGATCTGTTATAGAAAAAGACAGGTGTAGTGGCGCCCATTTTTTCCTTACTTAAAAATTTATTTCCTGCTGCCATCAATTTGCCGAATGAATTTTTATCGCCGATGGAGGCTGTAAACAAAGCATTCATCCCCATTTTACCGGCGCTGTCTTTTTTAATATCAGAAACATAAAAAAGAATATCGCCTTTGTTTGCTTTGATAAAATCGTCGAAAGTGAATCCTAACTGCCCGGCGCCCAAATTTATAAAACCTTCCAGTCCGGTAAGCTTGATAAATTCCCGCAGGCCTTCCGGTTTAAAGCTTATTGCAGCAAGTACCGCCACGTCTTTGGACGGTATGCGTTTGATCATATCTGTATTTAGCTTTGCATCACTGAATTTTTTATTTATGTCGGTCATCTCCTTACCAGAGTAAGACCTGATATCCATGTCGATCCGGCCATTTTCAAAATTAGCAACACCAGTAATAAAAGAGCCTTCTGAAAGTTTATTTAAATTCAACATTTCCATTGAAAAATTCCTTGCATTGCCGGAACTTAACGCACCAATGTTCATCCAGAAATGCACGTCTCCTTTTGAACCAACGAGGGTAGTAAACTTTTCATCTTTCGCAAGGCTGTTACTTTCTGATAATGAATAGATTCCGCCTGCAACAGCTACGATATCTCTTTTTACGGAGGAAGCGCCCGGTTTATTTTGATCGTTCATTTCCGGGGCATCCACAACAATAACAAACTTTTCCTTGTCCCAGGAAGCAGTAATTTTTTCATTGCTGAGAAAATGAATCCCCCCTTTTTCCGATTCTGTTGCTTTGGTAACACTGCTGCTAAACTGTTTAAATTTTGCAGCATCTTTGATTGTTCCTTCAAATGCCACATAACCGCCGGTAGAATCTTTTTCAACAAAAAAGAACAGGTTTTTTTTTGTGTCGATCCCGGTATTTTCCGGGTTTTCCAGTGCCGTCTTTACATAAGCTTCGAGGCTGCTGTCGGAATACAGTTGTTCAAATAACTCATTTTGTTTTACTTCTTCCCACGGAAGTTTGGCAGAAAAAGATTTGCCATTAACAATGACCGCTACTGCAGCCGTTTTAGGAATAAATCGTCCTTCTTTGTTAGTTTTACTACACGATGTAAGTACAATTACTGCGGCAATAAAAACCAGTGAAGGGAAGCGAAAACGTTGTTTCATAAAATTGTTTTTGATTAATACTTAAAATCTTTTTTTGTAACCTGTTTATTATCGCTAAAAAGAAATAAACTTAATTCATCAAGCTGCACAGCTATTTGTTCACCGGTTTTTAGATTTTTAACAACGGCATTGCTGTTTTCTATTTCCTTACTTCCTATGATAACGGCATACGGGATGTTTTTTTTCTCAGCATATTTGAACTGCCTGTCCATTTTACCAGGCTCATGATACAATTCACAGGCAATATTTTCCTTGCGGAGTTGTTGGGCAATGTGAAACGAAAAAAGGCTCTCCGTTTCACCCATATTTAAAAAAAGAGCCATCGTGCTGACCTGTAAATTTTCCGGGAAAAGTTTTAATTCTTCCAACACGTCGTAAATTCTGTCGACACCAAAACTGACACCAACGCCTGCTATCCCCGGAACACCAAATAAACCGGTGAGGTCATCATAGCGTCCACCGCCGCCGATGCTTCCCATCTTAACCTGCATTGGCGCTTTCACTTCAAAGATCGTCCCGGTATAATAGTTTAATCCCCTGGCAAGGGTAAAGTCTATAGCGACTCTAATGTTTTTTGTTTGGGAAAGAATGAAGGAAAGTTCTTCAATTCCTTTTTCAGCCGATGCATTTTCCCCAAATATTATTTTTGCCGCTGTTAATTTTTCTTCATTGCTCCCACTTATATTAAGATAGCTTTCAATGATCGTAGTTTGATCTGCATTCATACCGCGTTGTACCAATTCTTCCTTTACTTTATCAAGTCCGATCTTATCCATTTTATCAATCGCAATAGTAATTTCCGTCATTCTTTCAGGGCCGCCACAAAGTTCGGCCAATGCGGCCAACATTTTCCTGCTGTTGATCTTCAACTCATATTCCTGCAACCCGAGGTTAACAAATACAGTGTGATAAATATTGGCCAGTTCAATTTCATTTAAAAGCGACGCACTTCCCACCACATCCGCATCACATTGGGTGAATTCACGGTACCTTCCCTTCTGCGGCCTGTCGGCTCGCCACACAGGCTGCATTTGGTATCGTTTATAGGGGAACGTTAGTTGACCGTGATTCATGGCGATGTAGCGGGCAAATGGAATAGTAAGGTCGTATTTTAAAGCTCGTTCGGTAAGTGCTGTTGTATTTTTTCCTTCAAGTAATTTTTCGAAACCATCTCTGGCTTTTTCAATATTTTTTGGATCGCTGAGGCCATTGTTAAGTATTTTGAAGATCAGTTTATCACCTTCTTCCCCGTATTTTCCCATAAGGGTTTCCAGGTTTTCCATCGCAGGTGTTTCCAGGGGTTGAAAACCATATAATTCAAATACATTTCTGATAGTTGTGAGGATATAATTTCGCTTCCGCACAGTTTCTGCAGAAAAGTCACGCGTACCCTGTGGTATGGATGGTTTTGCCATTATACTTTTTCCGTTTTTGATTCGTGTGTAAGGTATTGCTCAATGATTGCATCGCAGGCTTCGTCAATTAGCGCATACGCATCATGATACCCGTCTTCGGTACCATACCAGGGATCTGCTACATCCATATTTTGACCGGGATAAATGCTATTTAAAAATAATTCAGCTTTATTACCCCGGCCTTTTCCACCTAGTATGATGCTCATTTCGTCCAGGACATCTGCAGCCATAACGTATATTTTATCGTACCGTTCAAGGTCGGCTTTCACGAATTTTCTTGATACCTGTTTACTGATATCAATGCCATTCAGTAATGCAACCTTCTGGCTTAGGTGATGGGGCGCTTCCCCGGTATGAAAACCATTGGTTCCGGCACTGTCAACTATCCAATCGAGCCCCGCCTGGCGCGCTTTCGCCTGCAGAATGCCTTCCGCCAGGGGACTACGGCAAATATTTCCCAGGCATACCATCAAAATTTTCATGTCGCAAATATAAGTTGTTCACTTTTAGCCGGAACAGCCGCATAAACAAACGGACATTTTTAATTATTAAATGGCTTTATGGATTTGGACGTCGGCGGCATCTCAGGAAAAAGCTGCGCATGTTTTTTGAAACAATATTACTTATTCAAAAACAAAAAAATGAAACCGGATTACATTTTAAAGGCAACTCTCCTTGACATCCTCTTTGAAAATAGAAATAAGGCTTATGGCGCATACCCAATTCGAAAGTATTACCACGAAAGAATATACAAATCCCTTGGAATAATGTTTTTAACTGCAATAGCGCTCGCACTTTTTGTTTTTTTGAAAACGGATAACATCAGAATGAACATCCCGGTAAAAGATATTTGGATAGTGGACGTGTTTAAGCCGCCAATCGATCAACAAAAACCTAAAGAATCTTTCAAAAAGCCAGCAGTTTCAATAACCCCAACTGCACCTCAGGCGCCACAAAAACCAGTTATTGTAACGGCTGCCGGGCCTATTGTAATTACGAAAGATGGAGGTAAATTTGAGGCGCCTGTTTCTCCGGGAAATAATCCTGCTCCGCGGGATGTTCAATTGGGAGCAAATCCATTACCTCCGTTTACAGCCGCCCCTTCCCTGCCAGAACGGGAAAAATCAATTGACAAAAATATCCCTTTAAATACTGCGGATATTATGCCCGCTTACCCCGGAGGTATGGAAGCCTTGCAGAAATTCCTAGAAAGAAATTTAACCAATCCAACAGACATTGAACAAGGCGAAAGCATCGCTGTTAAAATTAAATTTATTGTAGGCTATGATGGGGTTCTTAAAGGTTTTGAGACAATTGAAGATGGCGGCAGCATTTTTAATAATGAAGTAATCCGCGTACTTAAAAAAATGCCGCAATGGATACCCGGAAAATCCCATGGTGAAAACGTCTCGGTGTATTATTGCATCCCGGTAGAGTTTATGGCAACAGGATTATAGCAATAATCTCATTAAATTGCGTTCTCATGGACCGGTTTAAAAAATTGATATATGTCTTTGCAGGAATTTGAAAAAAAAAATCTCACTGAGCGGGAAAGAGGCCTTATCCGGATGCGAAGTATTATGGATTATGGTATGGGAATTTTGTGGCTGGCTATGGGAATTTTCATGATATTCATCAAACAATTCAACACAGGGCTGGAAGCACGTTTCGATGACGCCACCATGAAAGCATTTGGCGCAATTTGTATATTTTATGGTTCTTTCAGAATATACCGGGGTTACAAGAAAAATTACTTAAAAGAGCGATGATAACAAATAAGTCAGCAATTGTATTGGTTCTTCTGAACCTTTTGCTTTTCACAGATTGTAAAAATAAAACGAAAAAAAAATCCGCAGTCGACAGTCCAACACACGGTACCATTTACATAAGTGTTGATGAATCTTTCAAACCTGTTATCGAGGCGCAGATCAAAGTGTATGAATCTTCCTTTCCCGGCACACATATCATTGCCACCTATAAAAGTGAGGCTGATTGCCTGAAAGATCTTTTCAGGGATTCACTTAATCGTATGGTCATTGTCACCAGAGGGCTTTCGGATAAGGAAGACAAGTATCTTAAAGACTCACTGGGTTATACAGTAGGCTGGAACGATATTGCATCGGATGCGATTGCAATTATAGTGAACTCAAAAAGCACGGATACTCTTTTTACAACGGAGCGTTTAAAAAATCAACTGACAGGTAAAATTAACCGCGATAAAACCATTGTCTTTGACGGATTAAATGCAACGAGTACAGTAAGATTTATAAGTGATTCTGTATTGCAGGGTGCAAAATTTGACACTTCAGTTGTGAGGGCTACAAAAAGCAGTAACGAAGTAATTGAGTATGTTGCGGGGCACGAAAACGCCATTGGATTTGTAGGAATAAGTTGGATAGGAAATCCAGAAGACACAGCCCAGTTAAATAAATTAACAAGGGTAAAAATCGCTTACATTCAATGTAACGGATGTGTAGATTCACCTTACGTAAAACCAATGCAGGTAAGCATCCTGTCGAAGCGATACCCTTTGGTACGTGGTTTGTATTACATAGTAAAGGAAAATTTTAATGGCCTCGGAACGGGGTTTATTGATTTCTTAAAATATGAGCGGGGGCAACTAATCTTTAAACGGGCTTATCTCGGACCGGTGATGGGATTTGCTTTCAGGAACGTAAAAATAAATGAAAAATTACCTTCAAAATAAGTCCGCATTTTAACTGTTTATTTAGATATTTTTATAACATTGCAAAGTCTATAATGAAAATCAGAAACATGAAGAAAGTCAAAATTGGAGTGCTGTTTATAACTGCAATGTTTTTTGCAAGCGGTATTTTTGCTCAAAGCATTGAGGATGGGAAAAACTTTTTATTTAAAGAGCGCTACAAATCTGCAAAAGAGGTATTTCAAAAACTACTTACGGCAAATCCTAATAATGAAGAGGCAGCATACTGGATGGGGCAAACCTTACTTGCGCCTGATGACAGATCAGACAAGGATATAAAAGCTGCTAAAACCATGTACCAGGAAAAGCTCAGTGCTAACGCAAACAGCCCGCTTCTTATGGCAGGTATTGGCCATATAGAGTTGATCGAAGGCAAAACGCAAGACGCCCGTAACCATTTTGAAGCTGCCATTTCACTGAGTCAGGGTAAAAGCATTCCCGTTTTGAATGCGGTTGGTTTTGCCAACGGTAATTTCTACCAAAAAAATGGCGATCCCGCGTATGCAATTGACAAACTTAAGCAGGCTACCCAGGTGAAAAAATTCAATGATCCTGACGTTTTTATTAACCTGGGAGACGCTTATCGAAAGTTCCAGGATGGTGGTAATGCAATTCTTTCTTACCAGTCCGCACTCGCACTGGATCCAAAGTATGCAAGGGCCAATTACAAGATTGGAAGAGTTTATCAAACACAGGGGCAGGGACAGGAGCCTATCTTTATGAAGTATTACACCGATGCGTTGTCTCAGGATCCCACGTTTGCCCCGGTTTACGAAACATTGTACGAGTACAATTATGCAATCAACGTTCCCAAATCTGCAGAATATCTTGAGAAATTCCTCGCAAATTCGGACGATGTTCCCAAAGCCTGCTATCTAAGGGCTTCCATAAAATATGCCCAGGGTTTATTTAATGAGGCCATTACAACTGCAAACGAATGTATTGCTGCTGGAGGACCTTCTGCTTATCCGAATTTATATGGGTTGAAAGCGTATGCCTATGATAAGCTCAAAGATTCTACAAACGCAAAGGCCTTCTTTGAGGAATATTTTAAAAGACAAGACACAACAAAATTGGGAGGTGGCGACTATTCCACTTATGCATTGATATTGTTAAGATTCGCAGGCAACGAAGACCTAGCTGCCGGATACATAGACAAAGCAGTTGCTCTTGATAGTATAGAAGCAAATAAGGTTACTTATCTCAAAGCAATAGCGGTAGCGTATGAAAACCAAAAGAAATACAAGGAGGCTGCAAGCTGGTTTCGAAAGGTGTTGTCGGTTAAGAAAAATGTAGGTAAAACTGATTTGTATTACGCAGGATATGATTATTTCCGTGCTGCCCAGTTTGATTCGTCTATAGCAATTTTTAATATGTATACGCAAAAATTTCCTGAAGACATTTTTGGCTATTATATGATAGGAAAGTCCAATGCAGGCATTGATAGCACAGGCGCACTGGGTCTTGCGGTTCCAGCCTACCAAAAGGCTGTAGAGATTGGTGAATCGGCACCGGATAAAGAAAAAGTAAAAGTGCAGTTAATTGGTGCTTATAAATTTTTTATCGAATATCATTATAACGTAAAAAAGGACCGGGAAACTGCGTTGAGTTTCGTAGATAAGGCGATAGCGCTTGATCCGGCTGATACTCAATTGATAAGTAACAGGGATTTTATAAGCAAGAATGATCCCAAAACGCCTCCTAAAAAATCGAATGCTCCTGCTAAGCCAGCGGTGAAGTCTAAGGCGAAATAAATGAGTGCAATTTGAAAATTGATAATATAAAGCCCGCTTTGTTAAACAAAGCGGGCTTTATAATCGTTTTATTTTGAGCTCCAGCATTGTATATTAATGATGCTGTCTTATTTTTGCACACCATTAATAAGTATACCGGTATGCCATTCTTTTTATTACAAATAGCAGTGAACAATGCTGAGAATTATTTGCCAATCGTATTGCAGATTATTTTTACATTAGGATTGGTCGCTACCATTATAATAGGTTCGGATGCACTGGGGCCAAAAAGAAAGGGAACTGATAAATTGAAGAATTTTGAAAGCGGAATAGAGATTCAAGGGAATGCCCGACAGCCCATGGCAATTAAATATTTTCTCGTGGCTATCCTGTTTGTCTTATTTGACGTGGAGGTAATCTTTTTTTACCCCTACGCAGTAAATTTCAGGGAGCTCGGTTGGGAAGGGTTTGCGGCAGTTTTATTGTTCGTAGGTTCATTTTTAGCCGGCTTCATTTATATCTTTAAGAAAGGGGCTTTAAAGTGGGAGGAGTAAAAAAAATGTTGAATACGAGTAAGTATTTCAAGGTTTCCCTTTCCTCGGAACGGGTCATAAACTAAAAAATCCAGCACTCAAAAAGTTAAATAAATATGGCACGTCCGGTTCAATTCAATAATACGGTAAAATTCGAAGGGATTCCTGAAGGATACATGGGAGAAGGCTATATGGCTACCAATTTTGAAAAGGTGGTCAGTCTTGCCCGGAAAAATTCTATCTGGCCCTTACCTTTCGCTACAAGTTGTTGTGGTATTGAATTTATGGCTACCATGGCCAGTCATTATGACCTCGCAAGATTTGGGTCTGAGCGGGTTGGGTTTTCTCCCCGCCAATGCGACCTCCTCATGGTGATGGGAACCATTGCCAAAAAAATGGGCCCCGTACTCAAACAGGTTTATGTGCAGATGGCAGAGCCACGCTGGGTAATCGCTGTAGGAGCGTGTGCAAGCAGTGGTGGTATATTTGATACGTATTCTGTTTTACAGGGAATTGACCAGGTGATACCGGTCGATGTTTATGTACCCGGTTGTCCCCCCAGGCCCGAAGCAATCCTTGATGGTTTTATGAAAATACAGGACCTTGTTAATGCTGAAGGCTTGCGTAGAAGGCACAGCGACCAATACAAGGATTTAATGAACAGTTACGGCATACAATAATATGGCAGTAAAACGCCAATAGCTGTTAGTGACAGAATTTTATAAAAATACAATGCATCGGCTAAATGCTGGTGCTTAAACGCTTAAAGCTACATGGGTTTGACATACGATACGATAAAGGAGAAGTTGACGGAAAAGTTTGCCGAACAGCTTACCAACTGGGAGGAGCCTTACGGCATGTTAACCTTTACGGCTTTCAAAGAAATAAATCTAAAAGTACTCCAGTTTCTTTTTGATGATGAAACCCTTCGCTTCAGGTTTCTTACAGACCTGCAGGCAGTGCATTATCCTGATAACACCGGCGCCGAGTTAGCGGTGGTTTATCACCTGCACAACCTCGTTGACAATATCCGCCTTCGTTTTAAAATATTTACAGACATAAACAGCCCTGAAGTTTACAGTGCTTCTGCTTTGTACCAGGCAGCTAACTGGATGGAAAGAGAAACCTATGATTTTTATGGCGTTAATTTCCTCGGCCATCCCAATTTGATACGGGTGTTGAATGTGGATGAAATGGATTATTTTCCGATGAGAAAAGAATTTCCCCTCGAAGACCAGACGAGGATTGATAAAGATGATGAAATGTTTGGAAGGTAATTCGGGAAGCTTACCCGGCATTAACGGATCCGTTTTTTGAGCAGATTTTTTGGGTTTTACTTTAGAATTTTGACTTAATTATGAGCGAACATATTTTATTACCGGAAGGTAGCTTAGAAAAAGAAACTACAACGCTCAACCTTGGGCCTACACACCCTGCTACGCATGGGGTTTTTCAAAATATACTGGAGCTGGACGGAGAACGCATCATAAAGGCTACTTCAACAGTAGGTTATATTCACCGTGCTTTTGAAAAAATTGCTGAGAGAAGGCCCTTGTATCAAATCACGCCACTCACTGACCGTTTGAATTATTGTTCTTCTCCTATCAACAATATGGGCTGGCATATCACCTGCGAAAAATTATTAGGTGTAAGCATTCCAAAGAGAGTAGATTATTTACGTATCATTATCATGGAACTCGCCCGCATCAGCGATCACCTTATCTGCAATTCGATTGTAGGTGTTGATAGTGGTGCTTATTCCGGCTTTTTGTACCTCATGCAGTTTCGCGAACTCATCTATGAGATATATGAAGAAATTTGCGGGTCAAGACTAACAACCAATATCGGCAGGATTGGTGGTTTTGAAAGAAATTTCACCCCGACCGCTTTTGAAAAGCTGGATAAGTTCCTGGATGAAAAGCACGGCTACCCGGCACAGTTAAAAGAATTTGAAAAGCTCTTCACCCGAAACCGGATTTTTATGGAGAGGACCATCGGCTGTGGGCCCATTTCTGCTGAAAGAGCTATGAATTATGGTTTCACTGGTCCCAATCTAAGGGCTGCCGGTGTAGACTATGATGTCAGGGTACACACACCTTACAGCAGTTACCAGGATTTTGATTTTAGCATCCCGGTGGGGAAAACAGGAGATTGTTACGACAGGTTCCTGGTGCGCAATGAAGAGATGTGGCAAAGCCTTAGCATCATTAACCAGGCTTATAAAAAAGTTAAGGAATTTAAAGGCGCCGAAGCAGAAGTGTTTCACGCTGATTCGCCGGCTTATTATTTACCGCCTAAACAAGACGTATACACGAAGATGGAAGCTTTGATCTACCATTTTAAGATTGTAATGGGCGAAATTGAAATGCCTGTTGGTGAAGTATACAGTTCTGTAGAAGGTGCAAACGGAGAACTTGGATTTTACCTGATCAGTGATGGTGGCAGAACGCCCTACAGGCTTCATTTCCGCAGGCCATGTTTTATTTATTACCAGGCATATACTGAACTTATAAAAGGTGGTATGCTCAGTGATGCGGTTATAACAATGAGTAGCTTGAATTTGATAGCCGGAGAATTGGATGCGTAGGAAAGCCGGAAATGAGCATTATTTATTAAGATTAAGAGTTATGGAGATTCAATTTTCACAGGAGAAGTTAAATACGGTTAATGAAATCATAAGTCGTTACCCCGAGGGAAAGCAAAAAAGTGCTTTGCTGCCGGTGCTTCATTTGGCGCAAACTTCTTTTGGCGGATGGCTGGACGTACCGGTGATGGATTATGTCGCGTCTTTATTACGTGTTGAACCTATAGAGGTATACGAAGTGGCCAGCTTTTACAGCATGTACAATTTAAAGCCTGTCGGTAAGTTTTTGTTTGAAGTTTGCCAGACGGGGCCCTGCATGCTAAATGGCAGTGATGAAATCATTGCTTACATAAAACAGAAATTAAATATTGCGGTTGGTGAAACATCAGCTGACGGTTTGTTCACTTTAAAAACGGTGGAATGTCTAGGCGCATGTGGTTACGCCCCCATGATGCAGTTTGGCAAAACGTACAGGGAGCACCTAACAAAAGAAAAAATTGATTCTATTATTGAAGAATGCAAATCAACAGCAAACTGATTATTATGAACAGCATTAGGTTTTTTATACTGTGTTTTGTGTTTGGACTTTCAGCCTGTAATAGGCCGGAAGCCAGCACTGAATCCACCAGTACAGATTCGGCTGGTACAATGAAATTTATTACCGATTCAAACATGACCTCTGCCGCCATCGAGAGCAACCAGGCTACCAACAGATCTATCAAAGCAAAAGGAGTATACAGGGGTGTTTTTCCGTGCCCGGATTGCGCCGGTATTGTTACTGAGATACGAATAAATAAAAACGATACTTACAATATTTCTTCACAATATCTTGGAAAAAAGGATAGTAAAATGGAGATGAATGAAGGTAATTTTATTTGGATCAACGATTCCACCATTCAGTTGGATGGAATGAAAAATTCGCCAGGAGTAAAGTACTGTTTGACCGATACGGCAATGAGGCAACTGGACATAAATGGCAACAGGATATTGGGCGAATTGGGAAGCAGGTACACATTAACAAAAAACTAAATAAAATTTATGGACGCAATCGTGCCATACCTGATGTTTAATGAAAATGCAGCCGAAGCGATCGTATTTTATAATAAGGCTTTGAGTGGCACTGTCGTATCTCAACAAAGTTTTGATGAAGTTCCCATGGAAAGTCCGGTGGATCATAATGACAAAATAATGTATGCGACTTTCAAACCAGGGGATTTGAGCTTTATGGTTTCAGATTCCATGCCGGGTCAGCTTCAAACCACTGGTATAAGCCTCAGCATGTCTTTAAATTTCCAGGATGTTGAAAGTATTGAAACAATTTTTGCAGTCTATCAGAGGACGCTAAAGTAACGATGCCATTGCGGGATTACATTCTGGGTGCAAAACTTGGAATGCTTACCGGTAAGTTTGGGTTTAACTGGATGTTCAATCACGACCTGAAAAAAAAATAAATTATAGTTCAACGTAACTGAGAAATAAATGAGCAGGAAAATACTATTACATAATGCAACCGTACCGGGCATCCGTTTTTATGATGTGTACCGACGTGAGGGAGGATACCGCAGTGTAGAAAAAGCGCTAAAAATGCAACCTGCAGATATCGTTGAAGAAGTGAAGAAGAGTGGTCTACGTGGTCGCGGAGGCGCAGGTTTTCCGACCGGTTTAAAATGGAGTTTTATTGCCAAGCCTGAAGGGGTACCGCGTCACCTGGTTTGCAATGCAGATGAAAGTGAGCCAGGTACTTTTAAGGACCGTTACCTGATGGAATTTATTCCGCACTTATTGATTGAAGGCATGATTGTTTCATCTTATGCCTTAGGCAGCAACGTTAGTTATATCTATATCCGTGGTGAATATGACTGGATTACCGATATACTGGAAGAAGCCATAGCTGAAGCTAGAAAGAATGGCTGGCTCGGTAAAAATATTTTAGGTACGGGTTTCGATTGCGAAATGTATGTACACCGCGGGGCGGGAGCATACATCTGCGGCGAAGAAACGGCCCTCATAGAAAGCCTGGAAGGGAAAAGAGGAAATCCAAGAATTAAACCACCTTTCCCGGCAATAAAAGGCGCATGGGACAGGCCCACCGTGGTGAATAATGTAGAAACACTCGCTGCAATCGTTCCTATCATTAATGAAGGTGCAGACGCATATGCAAAAATCGGCATCGGAAAGTCTACCGGAACAAAATTAATGAGTGCATGCGGCAATATTAATAAGCCGGGCGTGTATGAAATAGACATGACCATATCCGTTGAAGAATTTATTTACAGTGATGAGTATTGTGGAGGCATTCCAAATGGTAAAAGATTGAAAGCCTGTATTCCGGGCGGCTCTTCTGTTCCCATTTTGCCTGCCAACTTATTACTTACTACCGCTAAGGGAGAGAAGCGACTTATGAACTATGAAAGCCTTAGTGATGGCGGATTTACAACCGGAACCATGATGGGGTCCGGAGGATTTATCGTGTTGGATGAAGACCAATGCGTAGTAAAACACACGTACACCTTAGCAAGATTTTACCGCCATGAAAGCTGCGGACAATGCAGTCCATGCCGCGAAGGAACCGGTTGGATGGAAAAAATCTTAAAGAATATTGAAGAAGGAAAAGGACAGTTGAGCGATATCGACCTGCTTTGGGATATACAGCGAAAGATTGAAGGAAACACCATTTGCCCGCTTGGCGATGCCGCTGCCTGGCCGGTAGCTGCAGCGATCAGGCATTTCCGTGATGAATTTGAGTGGCATGTATTAAATCCGGAAAAATGCAGGACGGAGAATTATGGTTTGGCGCATTATGCGGATCCGGTTTATGTGCCGGCCGCGGTGTAGGTTGCACGCAAAAAGGCCAGGTCGGAAAGAATTAAGATGTGAAAAAATTGTGTGCTATGACAGAAAAAGAAGTATCGAAAGTTGTATTTGATTTATGTGTGATGATCCATAAAAATTTGAGCGAGGATTATTTGAAAGTGTTTATGAAGAGATAATTTGTTATGAATTAAGAAAATCCGGAATTCCACTTCCACGACAGCAGGGTATTCCTTTTATTCATGAAGAAATCAAAATGGAGATTGGATTTAGAGGGGATATTATTATTGAAAATAAAAGGATAATCGAACCTAAGTTGGTAGAAGCGCTGGCAGATATCCATTACAAACGAGTGTTGACTTATTTAAAATTGACAAATATTAAACCCGGGATGCTGATAAACTTCAATGTTCCTTTGATAAAAAATGGGATTCACAGAATAGTAAATAAACTATAAACTTTGCGTCTTTGCTCCATTGCGGGCTTTGCTTGAAATATAATGATATGCCTGACGAGATAAAAAAAGATCTACCCGCTAATTTTAAAATTACCATCGACAATATTACCATCGATGTAGCCCCGGGTACAACAATATTAAATGCCGCCCGTGCAATAGGCGGTGACGTTGCCCCACCCGCCATGTGCTATTACAGCAAGTTGGAAGGCAGCGGTGGCAAATGCCGCACCTGTCTCGTAGAAGTTGCTGCCGGCTCAACTGCCGACCCAAGGCCGATGCCAAAGCTGGTGGCCAGTTGCCGCACAACGGTAATGGATGGCATGATCGTAAAAAATATCACCAGCGATAAAGTCACTGATGCCAGAAATGGCGTGGTAGAATTTTTACTCATCAATCATCCTTTGGATTGCCCGATATGCGACCAGGCGGGCGAGTGTCATTTGCAGGATCTTGGATACGACCACGGCAAGGAAGGTACCCGTTATAAATTCGCAAGAAGAACTTTCGTTAGAGAAGATATTGGCCCGTTCATTCAGTTGCACATGACCAGGTGTATACTTTGTTACCGGTGTACGTACGTGGCAGATCAGATCACCAATAAAAGAGTGCATGGTATTGTCGACAGAGGCGATCACGCAGCTATTTCCACTTATATTTCCAAAGCAATTGAAAATGATTTTAGTGGGAACATGATCGATGTTTGCCCGGTGGGGGCATTAACTGATAAAACATTCCGGTTTAAGAACAGGGTATGGTTTACGAAACCTGTGGATGCACACCGCAACTGCAAAAACCCGGAATGTTGTGGTAAAGCAACATTATGGTTAAGAGGCGATGAGGTGTTTCGGGTAACGGCACGAAAAGATCAGTGGGGTGAAGTACAAAGCTATAGTGGCAAACCGGGATGGATCTGTAACACCTGCCGTTTTGATAAAAAGAAAACCAGTGACTGGAATATTGAAGGCGTAACTCCTATCAGCCGCCATTCCGTAATTGGGGCAAATAAATATAAAAAACTGGAGGTGCCACAGGAAACCATCCAGGAAGTAATGAAGGGAATCGAGCCCAAGCTGCTGATGAATATTCACAATGTTAGTGAGGTCAACAATCCCAATATTCATTTAAGTGAAATAGAAAGACCTGCCAATTCAGGTGATTTTAAAAAGGCAGGTCAGCATATTATCGGCGACGGAGAATCAAGGCAGTGGGGAATGAAGCCACTTAACGGCAAGGAACAAACGAATGAAGTGGACTAAACATATTTTATCATTTTATCCCGCAAATGGCGGATCTGAAGAAACCAATTATGCTTTTAGTAGTAGACCTTGCATTGATAGTTGAGAAGCTGGTATTGATTGTTGTGGTTGTAATGGCATCGCTTGTTATTGCGATGTACGCCACTTTTGCAGAACGTAAAGTAGCCGCTATCCTGCAGGATAGGCGTGGACCAAACCGTGCCGGCCCGTTCGGTTTATTACAACCTTTAGCAGACGGCCTCAAATTATTTTTTAAGGAAGAAATTATTCCAACTTTCTCATCGAAGTTTTTATTTATCATGGGGCCGGCGCTTGCTATGCTTACTGCAGTGATGACCAGCGCAGTTATTCCCTGGGGCGATAAAGTACAATTCTTTGGAAGAGACATCTCTTTACAAATTGCAGACATCAACATAGGTATTTTATATGTTTTCGGTGTTGTGAGCTTAGGCGTTTATGGAATTATGATCGGTTCCTGGGCCAGTAACAATAAATTTTCACTCATAGGTGGGTTGCGGGCTGCCTCACAAATTATTAGTTATGAACTTGCGATGGGCATCTCCCTGATTGCATTGTTAATGGTAACGGGATCGCTTAGCCTTAAAGAAATGGTGTTGCAACAACAGGCTGGTTACTGGAATATTGTTTACCAGCCTCTTGGTTTCCTGATATTTCTGATATGTGCATTTGCAGAATGTAACCGTACCCCATTTGATCTTCCTGAAGCCGAAAACGAACTCATCGGAGGTTATCATACAGAGTATTCTTCCATGAAGCTGGGTTTCTTTTTATTTGCAGAATATATCAATATGTTCATCAACAGCGTGATCATGGCAACCCTGTTTTTTGGCGGCTACGATTGTCCGTTCGTAAACGAAGCAAATTTTTCACCTAATATTGCAGCATTAATAGGCGTCGCAGCATTAATGATTAAAGTTGTTTGCTTTTTATTCTTTTTTATGTGGGTCCGATGGACCATTCCAAGATTCAGGTACGACCAGTTGATGCACCTTGGTTGGAGAATATTAATTCCGCTGGCTTTATTCAATATGCTGGCGACGGGCGGGGTTATTTTATATTTTAATAAATAGTATCAGTACTATAAAACATTATTTTTGCAAACCTTATCATATAAATGCAAGCATTAACAACTAAATCGAAGGAAGTCAGCCGTGAGCCCATGAGTTTTTGGGAAAAAATGTACCTGCCTGCTATTTTCAAAGGTATGATGATCACGTTCAGCCATATCTTTAAAAAGAAACCTACAATCAACTACCCGGAGAAGAAACGCCCGTTTAGCCCGGTATTCCGGGGCTTACAAATATTAAACCGTGACGAAGAAGGTCGGGAGAATTGCACAGCCTGTGGGCTCTGTGCCGTAGCCTGCCCTGCGGAAGCCATTACGATGGAAGCTGCTGAAAGGCAACCAGGGGAAGAAAATTTATACCGGGAAGAAAAATATGCGGCAAAGTATGAGATCAATATGCTTCGTTGTATTTTTTGCGGGTTATGTGAAGAAGCCTGTCCAAAGGATGCCATTTACCTGAGCGAGACATTTACGCCTGCGGATTACCAACGTAAACAATTTATTTACGGAAAAAAAGATCTCCTGATACCGCATCCAACCGAAGATCCGGAAGCATACAAAAAGGCATTGGGAAACAGGGCGAAAAAAGAACCGGTTAATTAGTTAATTACAACGCATGAGCATTACCACTTTAGCATTTATTTTATTATCAGTGATGGCGATCGGTAGCGCCGTCATGATGATCATTAGCAAAAGCCCGGTTCACAGCGTGCTCTGGCTGATCGTGGTTTTCTTTGCTATATCTGGTCATTATGTTTTATTGAATGCACAATTCCTGGCCATCGTTAATATTATTGTTTATGCAGGCGCCATCATGGTTCTTTTTCTTTTTGTAGTGATGTTGATGAACCTTAATGCAGAAACAGAACCGATTAAAAATTACCGGTTGCAATTGATTGGGATTGTATCAGGCGGTTCATTGCTGCTTGTATTGCTTTCCGCTTTGATGAGAGCAGGTCAACAGCAATTAGTAGAAATGAAGGTTGGCGATGCAGGCCTGATCAATGTACTGGGTAAAACGCTTTTCACGAATTATGTGTTGCCTTTTGAGATCAGCAGTGTATTGTTTCTCAGCGCCATGATCGGTGCAGTCGTGATTGGAAAAAAAGATTGAAGGGATTCAGGCTTTACAACGTTATAATGCGAATTGATTTATTATAAAACCCAAATCACATCGTAAGAAAATGTAGGATGTGGGTTTAAACGCTTGACTTGTTACAATTATGGATATAAAAGCATACATCGCTTTAGCGCTCACCTTGTTTACGATAGGTGTTATTGGCGTCCTGGTTCGCCGCAATGCGATCATTATATTTATGTGCGTTGAACTAATGCTGAACGCCGTGAATTTATTATTGGTAGGATTCTCTAAAATGCATGCAATTAGTCCCGCTGCAAAAGCACTTCCAACTTATGCAAGTGATGCACAGATATTTGTTTTTTTTATCATGGTGGTTGCAGCCGCCGAAGTAAGTGTTGGCCTTGCTATCATAGTGATGATGTACCGCAACACGCATTCGGTAGATGTGAATTTTTTGAATAGGCTGAAGAATTAATCCAACAATTAAAAAATCAGGAATCAAAAGTAAAATTCCACTTTTGTTTTGATTGTTAACTTTTGACTTTTTATATGACTAATATTTTTAAACTTATCTGGCTTATTCCAATCTTGCCGCTTATCGGGTTTATGCTGAACGGTCTTGGTCGTAAAGCGTTCTCCAAAGGAGTTTCGGGATTTATCGGAACCGGGGTTGTACTGGCATCATTTGTTATCAGCCTTTTTGTTTTTTTAGACGTAAAAAATGGGAATGCCCATACGGTTCACTACTTTGACTTTCTGCATTTAACTGCTTACAAAATTGGGTTTGATTTTAAAATAGATCAGCTTTCTTCACTTTTTCTGCTGATTATAACCGGCGTAGGCTTCCTTATACATCTCTATTCAACCGCTTACATGCATGAGGAAGATTCAAAGGACTTTGCAAAATATTTTTCTTACCTCAACCTCTTTGTTTTTTCCATGTTGCTGCTCGTTATGGGCGGTAATTTTGTGATCATGTTCATTGGCTGGGAAGGTGTCGGACTTTGCTCTTACCTTCTTATCGGTTATTGGTTTAAAAACAATGATTACACCAATGCAGCAAAGAAAGCTTTCATCATGAACCGAATTGGAGACCTTGGTTTTTTGCTGGCTGTTTTTTGGTTGCTCGCTAAATTAGGTACGGTGAGTTACGACGAGGTTTTTAGTGCAGCCTCCCTCGCTAAACTTTCAGCAACAGACATCACCGGCATTACTTTATTATTGTTTGTAGGTGCTACCGGTAAAAGTGCGCAGATTCCATTATATACCTGGCTACCCGATGCTATGGCAGGTCCAACGCCCGTGAGTGCACTGATCCATGCGGCTACAATGGTAACGGCCGGTATTTATATGATCGCCAGAAGCAACGTGCTTTTTTCTATGGCAGAACATACGCAAACAATCATTACGATTGTGGGATTGGCAACAGCCCTGTTTGCAGCTTCCATTGCAATAAAGCAAAATGATATCAAAAAAGTGCTGGCATACTCTACCGTTAGCCAGTTGGGATTTATGTTCATTGCCCTGGGTACCGGTAACTACGTCGCTGCGGTTTTCCATGTACTCACACATGCCTTCTTCAAAGCCCTTATGTTCCTCGGCAGCGGAAGTGTGATTCATGCAATGGGTGGCGAACAGGATATCCGCCGCATGGGTGGCCTGCACAAGCACATGAAAATTACAAGTATTACTTTTTTTATCGGCTGCCTGGCGATTGCAGGTATTCCCGGGCTCTCCGGCTTCTTTTCAAAAGACGAAATACTGGCAGGCGCATATGGACATAGCAAACTGATATACAGCCTAACCTTGTTTGCCGCATTGCTCACTGCATTTTATATGTTCCGTTTGTATATCATCACTTTCACAGGCAAATTTCGCGGCACAACTGTTCAGGAACATCATTTGCATGAAAGCCCATGGGCAATGACGGTTCCACTCATTATTTTGGCAATTTTAAGTGTTATCGGAGGCTATGTCGGCGTGCCGGAATCATTGGGTGGTCATCATGAACTGGCCGCTTTTTTAGGCCCGGTTGTAAAATCTGCGCAGCATCATCTAAATCATAATACAGAGTATATTTTGATGGCTTTGTCAACTGGCCTGGTGTTGCTATCAATATTATTTGCCTGGACCAGATTTAAAAATTATAAAGTGGAAGCTGAATCAACCGGCTTCGGAAGAATACTTCAAAACAAATGGTATGTGGATGAAATATACAATGCTGTAATATTAAATCCATTGAAGGGGTTGTCGAATTTTTTTAGCAATGTAATTGAAAAAAAAGGCATAGATGGCGTGGTAAACGGCGCAGGAAAAGCGGTGAATTATGGAAGCCGCCAGTTAAGGTGGTTACAAAGTGGCCAGGTAGGTGCATATATTTTATTAATGGTTATTGGAATTTTATGTCTCTTCATTGTGCAGTTATTTTTCAACAATTAAGAAAGCAGGATTTATAGTATCGAAATAAATGTTCTCGTAAAAAAAATATTAAATGTTGGGTACGTATATTACATTTCCTGAATTGCTGATTTGGCTGCCATTTATTGCCGGCATCCTGTGTTTTTTTCTAAAACGGGAAGTGCCTGCAAAAACAGTAGCAATTATCGCATCTTTGTTAACGCTTTGCGTTTCGATTGCGGGCTTGTTTTATACCAGCCATAAATTTACAACATTTAACAATGTAAATTATTACTGGCTAACGTATATCGGTAACAGCTTTAATATTGGATTAGATGGTACGGGCCGGGTACTTACATTACTTACTGCTCTTGCTTTTCCGCTCATCTTTATCGCAACTTCTAAAACCTCGTATAAAAATGCACCTGTATTTTACGGTCTGATGCTGCTAACC
>JACMPR010000178.1 GCA_014377385.1 Ferruginibacter sp.
ACCGCATCTACTTCATAAATGCCGCGAAGGCAATCAATTGTTACAGTTGTGATAGCAGTGCCGTAAACATGGTAAGCAAATGGATGCCCTTTTTCCTTTGTATTATCGAAGTAAATTCCCGGGGTTGCATAATGCCCGTGTTCACTGAGGCTGATGCGTTTGAGGTAACCTGTCATCACCAATTCATTCCAGGATAATGCTGTTTCTTTTTCGCTGATGAATATCTTTTCATTTTTTATTAAAATAGTATCCACGTCACAGGATAGAATTTCAGCTGCCACTTCCTTCAATCTATCCAATATCTTTTCACAGGCGATCTGCACTGCTTTTCCATTCAAATCTGCTGTGGCACTAGCCGCTGTTGGTGATGTATTGGCGATACGATAAGTATTGGTTGAATTCACTTTCACTTTATCCGCTGCAATAGAAAACACCGTTGCAGCCACCTGCAGCATTTTAGTATTCACAGCTTGCCCCATCTCCACCGCACCGGTACTAACGCTCACACTGCCGTCCATATATACATGCACCAGGGCTCTCGCCTGGTTCATCAATATTTTTGTAAAAGAAATCCCAAAACATATTGGCATAAAAGACATGGCTTTTTTATACAAACTATTCGATGCGTTGAAAACGGAGATCTCTGATTTGATTTTTTCAAGGTCATAAATAGATGCTGCTTTTTCCCAGCATGGCACGGCTTCACTTTCTGCTTTTTGGCCATAGGGAAATTCATCGCCTGTCTTTAAAAGATTTTTTTGCTGAATAGAAATTGCGTCTATTCCTAAGTGTTGCGCAGCTTTTGCAATCGCGGATTCTATCACAAACATACCCTGGGGTCCGCCAAAGCCCCTGAATGCGGTATTAGGCGGCAGGTTGGTTCTGCAACTGTAAGCTGTAGCTGTTACATTTGGTATATAATAACTATTGGTGCAATGAAACAGCGTACGCTCCAATACTGCCGGAGAAAGATCTGCAGCTGCACCGGCGTTCTGATAAAAACTGGCTTCATAAGCCATAATCCTATAATCCTTGTCCAGGCCAATTTTAAAATCTGAGGTGTATGGATTTCTTTTCCCGGTCATCCGCATATCTTCTACACGGTTCAGGCAATATTTCACTGGTTTTTTTAAATGATATGTACCTAATGCACAGAAAATAGCCCAGGGTGTAGCCTGGTCTTCTTTCCCGCCAAATCCACCACCAAGGCGAATTACATCGATCTCTAAGCGGTGCATGGGAATGTCCAGTACAGCCGACATATGACGCTGGACTGCTGTTGGGCCCTGCGTGGATGAGTATACCCTTATTGCATTATTTTCCGCGGGAAGTGCGTAAGCTCCCTGTGTTTCAATGTACAGGTGCTCCTGGCCGTTAGTCTCTGCCGTGCCTTCAACAATATGAATACAATTTTTAAATGCGGCGGAAGTGTCACCGATTCGGAATGTACGGGCTGGTACAATCAGTGAGCCATTGGCCTTTGCAATCCTGGGATCTGTGATGACAGGATATGGTTCAATTTCTATTTTTATTTTTTTAACTGCACGCTGGGCGGCTTCCGTAGAAGTAGCTACGACAAATGCAACCGGCATTCCATTAAAATGAACTTCATTTTCGGCCAGCAATGGTTCGTCGGGTACTATGCCCCCGATCTGATTTGTACCCGGAATATCTTTATAAGTAAATATGCGCACAACTTCTTCCATGGCTTCAGCTTCTGAAAGATCCAGTTTCAGAATTTTTCCATGTGCCACAGGTGACCCGTACACTGCACCAAACAAAGTGCCCAGCGTTAACGGTATATCATCCAGGTAAATGGACTCACCCCTTGTATGGGTATAGGAATCTATGTTTCTCATTTAAGCAATTAATATTTTTTCCAACGGCAGGGAAGGAAACATTTCTATAAAATGAGCCTTTATCAATTGACCCAATAATAAACGCTTGTAGCTTTCTGTACCACGAACATCACTGATTGGGATTATCTCTGTTTGTGCAACACAAATAACATCTGTAATAAGTTCAGCAGAAATTCTTTTCCCGGCAAGAAAATCACTTGCCTTTGAGAGATAAGCAGGTACAGGACCAACACCGCCGGCAGATAAGCCTGCCTCCACAATCATATCATTTTCCATCTTTAAACAGATGGCCGAATTTACACTTGCAATGTCAAGATTGGTGCGCTTGCATACCTTTTCAAAATTAAACAGGTCTTTTTCGTCAGGTAGATTAAAACTTATTTTCTCTATTATTTCTTCCGCAGTTTTATTCAGTAATTTATATCCCTTATAAAATTCACGTAATCCTATCATTCGTTGATGTTCCCCGTCATTCAATAAGAGCTTTGCATCCAGCGCCAGGAAAAAGATTGTAAAATCACCGATTGGAGAAGCATTACTAAGGTTACCCGCCACCGTGGCCATATTTCTTATCTGAGTAGAGGAAATTAACTTTATGTGTTTTTTCAGTCCCTTAAAATGCTTTTTAAAAATCGCAGAACCCGCGATATCTGTAGCTGTGACGGAAGCGCCCATTTCGCAGCTATTACCAACCTGGGCGATTCCATTCAGGTTTTCCCTGTCAAATAAAAAATCAAGGGATTGATGTTCCATCGTATCATGTTGCTGCACATAAAGATCTGTACCTCCACCTAATTTTTTTTGGGGTATTGTTGCCTGCCATGGTAATGCAGGAATTTTTGCAAGCCTTTCCTGTATGTCAAGAAAATAGGAAGGAATGATGTTATTGGTTACGGCAAATCGCAGTGGATCTTCATTCACATTTCGGTTTTGCAACTGATCATTGATAAAAACCGCTGCTCTTTCAATGGATTTATAACCAGTACATCTGCAGATATTTCCATTAATCGCATCAATAGCGCCATCATAAGAAGGTTCTGCTTTACTCAAACAAAATCCGGTAAGCGAAACCACAAACCCGGGTGTGCAAAATCCACACTGCGTTGCGCCCTCATCAGAAAAAGCCTGCTGTACTGTCGTGAGGCCTACCGTGTTTATCCCCTCCACTGTTACAATATGTTTGCCATGGGCATTGCCTAATGCCATCAGGCAGCAGGTTACACTGCTATAAATCAGCTCATTGTTTTTTATTTCCCCCGACAAAACAGTACAGGCACCACAATCACCTTCCCGGCAGCCTATTTTTGTACCTCTCAGGTTTTTTTGATAACGTATAAAGTCAAGCAACGTCATCCCGGGTGCCAACGCGGTAATTATTTCTTTGTTGTTAAGTATGAATTGTAGCAATCGAAAAAATTTTCAAACGATAAAGTTAAGATAATTGCATAAATGAGTGAAGAAGTAAATACAGAGGCTGTCAATTTGATCATACTACGAGCGCATAATTGTAGCTGTACTGGAAAACATTGTCTGGGTATTGAACAAACTGCCGTTGACTTCATTAAGTTTTAGACAATTTGCGATCAAACGGAGATTCTACCGCGAATAAAATCGATGTGTTTGGGAGAACGGATGGTTACTTGAATCCCAATACTTAAGAACCGCAGTAATTAAACTATGGCAATAAAGTTTTTTCTAATGACAATTGTCGGAATGTTGACAGCCTGTCTTGCCAGTATTTGTTAGGCTATCTGTGCCTCCCCATTTAACATGGCCGGCAGATCAATTTTTGTCGCCAGCATGAACCTGCTCAGACTCATAGTGGGAACGCTTTTAGCGATGTTGGCAGCTATTTTATTTACCCCGGCCAATTTCTTCGGTGTATTTTCATCTTCTTACACAGCGGCATGGTTATGGCTTGGCGGCTCCGGTATCATTGCCATTGGTATCGGGGACTATTTTAGTTACCGCATGTACACTGTACCGGGAGCCAGAAATATCGATGTAGCTCAAACAATTTTTTCACTTGTTCCCGCCTTAGCCATAATAATTGCACATTTTTGTCTACAAGGATAAAATCACAATATATGCCATGGCGGGCTTTTTGGTAGCCATTTCACGGGTTGCCATTCTTACCGGGCGTTCCAGGATTATGAATAAGCTTGCCAGATAATTAGTATTGCTTTTCGAAAAGCCACCAGGATGGATATTTCTTTGTTACTGGTTTTAGTCCAAATTTATTGATTGCATTGTCCTGAATGTATTTTACAGCTTCCTCAATAGAATCGGTAAACAGGCAGAGTTTCATGTCCTCCATCGAAATGGTGGCGCAATCTTTCATTTTTTCTATATGCTCTATGATATCTTTATGAAATGCCCTATCAAAAATAATGATCGGAAACTGGCTCAGCATTTTCGTCTGAATAAGCGTTAGAGCTTCAAAATATTCATCCAGCGTTCCGAACCCGCCGGGCATCACTACAAAAGCATACGAATATTTAATGAGCAGGCTTTTTCTAACAAAAAAGTATTTTATGTTCACCCATTTATCGAGGTAAGCATTGTGAAACTGCTCATGTGGCAAAATAATATTGCAACCAACGCTCCTGCCGCCTACTTCTTTTGCACCACGATTTGCCGCTTCCATCACCCCGGGTCCGCCGCCTGTCATAATGGTGAAACCAAGTTTTGCAATTTCTCCTGCCAATTCCTGTGTTTGCTTATAATAAATATGATCTTCTTTAAACCTTGCAGAACCAAACACCGTAACACACGGCCCTACAAAATGCAATGTCCTGAAACCCTTAATGAATTCAAACAATACACTAACTGCAAATCTAAATTCCTTCCACCTGTTTTGCGGGCCTTCTAAAAATTTGATCTCCGATTTTGTCATGGTTAATAAATTCAGCTATAAACTTAATTGATATTTTTTTATGTACCCAACTAACGTGCTGCTATGATGCTGCATTGGCGTCGCACACTTGTGCAGTATCACTTTACCCAGCTTTCCATAGTTCTGGTGCCAACTTTACAGAAGCCAATGCTCAAAACTTAATTCAGAAAGACTATACCAGCATTTTTTTAATCAACTTTCCTAAAATCATCAACCCATAATCCATATCATCGCTCCATGGTTTTCCGAAACTGATCCGTATGCAATTGGAATAATTGGCAGTTGCCGAAAATATTTTACCGGGAACAATCGATATATTTTGTTTGATGGCTTCCGTACGTAGTTTAAAAGAATCCACTTTTTTATTCAGTTGTACCCACAAACTAAAACCGCCATGGGGCCGGGAGACTTTTGTATCTGCCGGAAAATATTTTATGATGGCTTGCACATAGCGCAGGCTTTGGGTATGAAGTGCTTTTCTAAGTGTTTTTAAATGATATTCATACCTGCCATTTTTAAGGTAATGCGCCATCGCTGCCTGTGTGAGTGTAGGGTTGCTTATATTTTGTATTCGTTTTAAATGTTTTACCTGGTCAACGTATTTACCAGGGATCGTCCATCCGATGCGATAACCTGGCGCCAGAGATTTGGAAAGCGAAGAGCAATGCATTACCAAACCTTTGGTATCGTAATACTTACAGGTTCTGGGCCGGCTCTTCCCAAAATACAGTTCACCATAAATATCATCTTCTATGAGTGGCACCTGAAACCTTGTGATGATTTCCACTAACTTTTTTTTATTTTCATCCGGCATACAGCTGCCCAGCGGATTATTAAAGTTGGGGATAGAAACCACCGCCTTCACCCTGAATTTCAGTATGGCTTTTTCTACAGCATCAAGATCAAGTCCCTGCACCGGGTCTGCTGGCAATTCTACTACTTTCAAACCAATGCTTTCAATGGCCTGGTAAATACCAAAATAATTGGGGCATTCCACAGCAACGGTATCACCGTTGTTGGTCACGGCTTTCAGACAAAGCGTTATGGCGTCCAGGCAACCCGATGTTACAATGATTTCCTCGGGCTGTATTTTCCCACCCCAGTTGAAGGCGAGTTTAGCTATCTGCTGGCGCAGTTCCAGGTTTCCCTGCGTGTTTTCGTAATTGATACAATGATCCTTACTATTACGCAAGGCATATACAACGGATTTATTAATCTTGGCCGTAGGTAACAAAGAAGCATCAGGAACGGCGAGGGCAAGGTTTATAACATCTGCAGCTACAATATCCCGGTAGATGGAAGCAATCATTTCCTTTACACTCACGTCATGGGATAGTGCATCTGGTGGAACCAGGTTTGGCAATTGCGGAAAACGCTGGTAATTAAAACGCACGTAATAGCCTGACTTGGGCCTGGCCTCTATTAACCCTCTTCCTTCTAAATGATAATATGCCTGGAAAGCAGTGCCCATGCTTATTCCATATTCTTCACTCAAAACTCTTACAGACGGAAGTTTATCACCAATACGCAATACTTCCTCAGAGATCATTTTCTCAAGGCCCTCGGCTACCTGCAGATACAAATAATCTTCCGAATTAAATTTATTCGTTTTCAAGACTTTAATTTTTCAAATGATACAATAGCGGTGATCCTTACAACCGCTGATTCAGTTTCATCACTACCCGTACAAATCTGATCTAGTCAAAAATACTAAATCTGAATCTGTTTTTTATCAAAGAAAATGGCAAATTTTGTTCTGTCGTTTTCAAATCGCTGTTAAATCAAATGGAAAGAGAAATATTGAAGCTTTTAACGATTGTGGCTTATCAACAAGAACATCAGCCCTATTTTGAAAAGTTTAACCGGCAATGGATCGAGGAGTTGTTTACGATGGAACCGGTTGATGAATTTGTTTTAACTGATCCTGAAACGGCCATTCTCAAAACCGGAGGTGCCATAATGATGGCAATTTATAATGGCAGTGTTGCTGGAACCGTAGCCTTGCGAAAAATAGATGGTACAGTCTATGAGTTCACCAAGATGGCGGTTGACAAAAATTTCAGGCGCAAAGGAATTGCAGAAGCACTGAGTTATGCCTGTTTTAAAAAAGCAACCGACATGGGCGGAACAGCTATTATCCTTTATTCAAATACCAGGAACCTTGCAGCTATAAAATTATATGAAAAACTAGGGTTCAAACATTTAGCTGTAGAGCCAGGGGTGTATAAAAGGGCGAATGTGAAGATGATGATTGAGTTATAAGTTTTTAGGATGCAGGTTTTAAACCGGCTAAGGGTTTGGGGTTCAAACGTTTTTTGAAACATGATAATAAAGCAGGAAAGATTTTAGTAAGAAACTTATAATCAAATAAACATTTACAAAAAAATAATTATGGAACTTACCATCGACATCCGCATTCAAAAGACAAAGCAATCTAAGATTCAAGAGGTAGATTTCGATCAGCTTGAATTTGGAAAATATATTTCCGATCATATGCTTGTCTGTGATTTTGCAAACGGCGAATGGCAATCACCCCAGATCGTACCCTACGCAGATCTTTCTTTAAGCCCTGCAGCGCTTGCCTTACATTACGGACAAACGGTTTTTGAAGGAATGAAGGCATTTCGTATGACCGATGGCAGCATCAATATTTTCAGGATGGATAAACACTATGAGCGTTTTGTAAGATCGCTTGAAAGAATGTGTATGACGATCATCCCAAAAGAAATATTTATAGAGGGAATGTTGCAACTGATAGAATTAGACAAAGCCTGGGTTCCTTCTCAGCCCGGAACTGCCCTGTATATCCGGCCATTCATGATTGCTACGGAAGCAAGATTTGGGGTAAAGATATCAGAGGAATATCGTTTTATTATTCTTACCGGTCCTGTTCCTTCTCTCTATGCAAATCCAATTAAAGTAAAAGTAGAAACCGAATATGTAAGGGCTGCGAGGGGAGGAACCGGTTTTGCAAAATGCGGCGGGAACTACGGCGCTTCATTTTATCCAACAAAGCTGGCGAAGGAAGAGGGATATGACCAGGTGTTGTGGACAGACGCAAAAGAACACAGGTACATTGAAGAGTCAGGCATGATGAATGTGATGTTTGTTATAAACGACACGCTGCTCACGGCGCCGCTCTCTGATTCTATACTGGATGGTGTTACTAGAGATTCTCTGTTAACCATCTCAAGAGATCTTGGTTACAAAACCGTGGAAAGGCCGGTATCGGTTGATGAACTGGAAGCTGCATTTAAGAACGGTACGATCACCGAAGCTTTTGGCGCTGGTACTGCAGCCGTAATAGCCCCAATTAAAAGTATACATATTGCAGGTTCAGATTATCAGCTTCCCGGATATAGTTCAGAGAGTTTATCAGCAAAGATAAAACTACAGTTGGAAAGTATACGTGCAGGGGAAGAGGATGATATTCATGGATGGAATTTTATTTTGGATGTTAAGTAATAAATATTTCTATCAGACGAGGATCTAAGACAAACAGAACATTTGTGCAAACAGGTTGCTCTTTTTTTGATACAACATACCCCATTATTACTTCTCAGGATGAAACCATCCCACCAACAGGTATACTTAAAATTGCTATAACGAGGCGATATTTAATTAAGCTCCACGGTTGGATGCACTGGCAGGCCCCAATGCTCAATATTTTGCCATAGCAGGCGTTGATCCATCCAACCAAGGAAACACAAGGATTACTTAGTGTACCCACTTCAAATTAAATGATTCGACGTGACACTAAATATGCAAAATTTGTCAGCTGGTTGTAAAACCTGCATTATTTTACCCAAATTGAGCAAGCCGTTTCGGAATAAATTTATATATGTAGATTTCTTTTCTCAGTTTATACGTTACTGTTACTAAGGTTTGATGGCATGATTAATGTTTTAAACACTTTGGTTTTTCATAGGATATTGGATTTAAAGCGGGACT
>JACMPR010000179.1 GCA_014377385.1 Ferruginibacter sp.
TGCTGCCAGAAACCAAAACGGCCAAAATGCTCTACAAATTTGATACAGATCCAGATAGTAATGAATTGTCCGCCAATTGGGATAAACTGGAAAAAAAACCAGGCTTTTTTTAGCTTCATCTTCTCCACCATGCACCAGGTATTGTAAACAGGGATAAATGCTTTCCACCCTTCAATGCCGGCTTTCTTAAACATTCCGTATAAACCAATATGCCATCCAATTGCAGCAATAATAAAAATAATACATCCAATACTCATAAGTCAAATTTTATCCGGCCAAAAGTAATGTAATAATATAAAGAACAGGAAGGTATAGTTTGAGATTTAACAATATTTATTAGCCGGGCCGGGAATATGACCAGGGTTATTGAAACCAATAATTTAAAAAAGTAAGCTTTGTTACTTTCTAGGCAAAACAAAATTCTCCACATCTTCTTTGCTAATCGTTTTCCCGGACAATATGATCAGCCTTTCTACAACATTTCTTAATTCGCGTATATTACCCGTCCAATTATGCTGTCGCAGGGCCTCCATCGCATTTTTTTCAACTGCTTTTTTCGGTTGGCCGTACTCGATAGCAATCAATTCCAAAAAATAATTTACCAGGTGTGGAATGTCTTCCCGTCTTTCGTTAAGGGAGGGCACATGGATAATGATCACACCCAGCCTGTGATATAAGTCAAGGCGAAAGCTTTTTTCTTCCACTTCCTTCAGCAAATCTTTATTGGTGGCAGCAATTACACGAACATCTACACTCACATCCTTATCTGCACCTACCCTGGTGATCTTACCTTCCTGCAAAGCCCTCAATACTTTTGCCTGCGCATTCAGGCTCATGTCGCCAATCTCATCTAAAAAAAGTGTACCCCCGTTTGCCTGTTCAAATTTGCCGATGCGCTGTTTGATGGCGGAAGTGAAAGAACCTTTTTCATGACCAAATAATTCGCTTTCTATCAGTTCACCCGGGATGGCCGCACAGTTTACTTCCACCATTGGGCCACTGTTGCGGTTGCTTTTTTCATGGATCCACCTGGCTACCAGTTCCTTGCCTGCACCGTTGTCGCCGGTGATCAGCACACGGGCATCTGTAGGTGCTACTTTCTCAATAGTACTCTTTATCTTTTCAATAGAACTGCTTACCCCTACCATCTGCTGAACGCGGCTAACTTTCCGTTTTAAGGTCTTCGTTTCAGAAACGAGCGTTTGCTTCTCTACCGCATTTCTTAAAGTAATTAGTAAACGGTTGAGGTCCGGTGGCTTGCTGATATAATCAAAGGCTCCTTTTTTTACAGCGTCCACTGCGGTATCAATGTTACCGTGACCGCTGATCATGATAATAGGAACATCCTCATTGATTAGTTTCGCCTTTTCAAGGAATTCAATTCCATCCAGTTTGGGCATTTTAATATCGCACAACACTACATCAAATGTTTTTTCGCTGAATTTCCTGAGTCCTTCCTCACCGTCGGCGGCTTCCTCAATTTTATATCCTTCAAAACTTAGAATTTCTGATAAGGTTTTCCTGATTGCTTTTTCATCATCGATGATTAAGATGTTTGTCATGCAGTTTTAAGGTTTTATATAGAAAAAGTTTGCAATCTTGCAGTCGTCAGTAAGTTTCAAAAATAAACATTTATGGCCTCTAAAACTATTGCAGCAGGGTTAGTTTTTATTTGCTTGTCTTGTCAGCACGTTCATTCCCAGGAGAATAATGAAGAAAAATCAGTTAAAAAACCAGGCAGTGCGGTATTGGCTGTAGCCGAAAACCCTTACAAAAATATTTCCGAAATTCCGTTACCGGAAGGATTTACATTCATCAATCCAGGTAAAAATTCTTTCTCGTACTGGCTGTTGAATATTCCTTTAAAAAAAGATAAGACGGTTTATTTGTTTGATGGCAGTAAAAAAAGAAACCAGGCAGCACAATTTGCGGTACTTGATATTCCCGTTGGCACCCAAAACCTACAGCAATGTGCAGATGCCGTTATAAGGTTACGGGCTTCTTACTTATTCGAACAGGGGAAATTTGACTCTATTGTATTTTACGACAATGAATTACGGCCCTATTTATTTTCGCAGCCATATACAAAGAAACATTTTACTGATTATTTACAGCGGGTTTTTTCCATGTGCGGCACTGCATCACTATCGAAACAATTGAAAAAGATCCTTTATCCAGGTATACTTCCCGGGAATGTTTTGATAAGGGGTGGTTTTCCAGGTCATGCCGAGATTGTTTTGGCTGTGGCAGTAAATAAAAGCGGAGCTAAAAAATATTTATTAGCGCAAAGTTATATGCCCGCGCAGGATATACATGTTTTATTAAACCCTTTAAGCAAGACAGATTCGCCATGGTACGATTTCAACGACGAAAAAATTGAAACACCTGAATACACATTTACTGCAAAGGAATGGAAAGAGTGGTGACATTGGACAAGTACAATTAATTTTATTGATACTTTCCTAAAATGTGCACCACCAATACGAGTGTGTATGACATGAAAGAAATAAAATTACAAATATTACCGATGGATCATTAGTATATAAGGCATGAAATAAAATGGTGGCTTCCGGAGTGAATGAGGCGCATTAAATTTGCAATGGGAAGCATTGAGTAAAGGATTTCTAAAGCCCTAAACGTATGGCTAAATATCATTTAGTTTTCAATATAAAGATGTAAACTTTTTACCCCGTTCCAAATGAACCTGCTTTTATAGAGTTAAAATTTCATTTTTAAATTTTAAGCGCAGCTGCCAAACTTTTTAATTTACCCGGAATTTTTTGGAGAGGCAAAACAAAGTCAACATACCCGGATGCCTGTGCGCTACGTGGCATGAATTCAACTTCGGCAGACGTGTCCTGAGCAAAAGTTTTTCCTCCATGTTCCTTAATGTGTTGGCATCCTTTGGTACCGTCAACATCATACCCGGAAAGCACGATGCCGATTGCACGCACGCCCATTGCCTCTGCTAAAGAAACAAAAAATACATCTATCTGCTTGTTCCTGCCAGATCGTGGAGAAATCACTTTAAAGCGATAGTTTTCAATAAGTAGATCTGAGTCCGGAGGAATTACGTACACATGATTCGCTAGAACCTGCATCGCCATGGAGGCCACCA
>JACMPR010000180.1 GCA_014377385.1 Ferruginibacter sp.
CGGCGGCAAGTTTTGCAAGTATGATGGTTATGATTTTGGAATGTTAACTCATTTTTCGGGATGACTAAAAATAGTTGCGCCGTTCGTCGGAGACAAGACGGCGGCGCCTGTAGGTTGGAGTTGTGGTAGCTTGAAATTTAAGAACAGCGGCAGGGGCTAAAATATTTTTATCCATCAGCAAAATTTTACCTGGAAAGGTTAGGTAATTTTGGAATGTTAACTCATTATTCGGGATGATTAAAAATGGTTGTGCCGTTTGTCAGAGACAAGACGGCGGCAAGTTTTGTAAGTATGATGTATATGATTTTGGAATGTTAACTCATTTTTCGGGATGACTAAAAATAGTTGCGCCGTTCGTCGGAGACAACCCGGCGGTGCCTGTAGGTTGGAGTTGTGGTAGCTTGAAATTTGAGAACAGCGACAGGGGCTAAAATCCTATGCAGCATTACCGAAATCGGCATACAATTACCAGCCTTCTTTCTACCTCGCTTTTCCTTAATTTGCACCCATGTACAGCCGCATATTCGCATTGCTGAAAAAAGACATCCTGCTGGAACTAAGGCAGCAGCATACTTTTTACGGAATCCTTCTGTATGTTGCTTCAACGGTGTATGTGTTGCACCTTTCAATGCCCGAAAATCCCGAAAGCGATGTTTGGAATAGCCTGTTCTGGGTGATACAACTGTTTGTATGTGTAAACACCGTTGCAAAAAGCTTCCTGCAGGAAAACCGTGGCCGCATGCTGTATTTTTACTCTATTGCCTCGCCGGTTGAATTCATCATTGCCAAACTTATTTTTAATGTGATCCTCATGCTGCTGATGAGCATGGTTAGCCTGCTATTGTTTTTTATTTTCCTTAATAACCCGGTTAACGACAGCCTCACGTTCATTGGTATTGTGTTATTGGGCGGCACCAGCTTAAGCCTGGTATTTACCGTAATGAGTGCTATTGCGGCAAAGGCTCAGCACAACGCAGCATTGATCGCTATCTTAGGTTTTCCGGTTATTTTACCGCAATTGCTTTTACTAATGAAATTGAGCAGAGCGGCATTCTCCGAAGTTTTTAGAGACGGCGCATTGCTCCAACTTACCGGCCTGATCGGTTTATTGGATGTGCTGGTAATCGCCATGGCAGTGATATTGTTTCCTTATTTGTGGAAGGATTAATACAGAACGCTGTTTTAGTGCCCGAAAATACCGGTGATCTTCGCTGGCCTGTTGTTCAGTATCCCTAATTATTTTTTAACCCGATGTTTGCGATTCCCCTAACTTTGCGCCACTAAAAATAAAGACTGCCTGCGTGCAAAAAAACTGGTGGAAAATATTATCGTTTATTTTATTGGTTTATACGGTCGTCTGTGGCTTCCTGCTTGATGTTCCCCGTTTGCCAATTTTAAATGAAACCATCCGCAATCTTTATTTCCATGTTTGCATGTGGTTTGGAATGATGGTTCTTTTTACTACCAGCTTTGTCTATAGCATTAAATACCTCCGCGGTTTCAATTACCGAAACGATGTTTTCGCACACAATTTCGCCTCCTTAGGTTGTCTTTTTGGAATCCTGGGTTATGCAACAGGTTTCTTATGGGTTTCCGTAACCTGGGTTACCGACCAGGGGCAATCTATGGGAAGTGTTCTGAAAGAACCCAAACTGATTGGTGCGGCCATTGCATTACTTGTGTACGGTGCTTATTTTGTACTTCGGGGTTCATTCACCGATATTGATAAAAAAGCCCGGATCAGTGCAGTATACAATATTTTTGCCTTCGCCATGCTTTTCCCGAGCATTTGGATAATTCCGAGATTGGTGGGAAGTTTACACCCAGGTGCACCGGGCAGCGACAGTGGTAATCCCGCACTTGACAGGCGTGACATGGACGCGGGCATGCGACTAATCTTCTGGCCGGCAGTACTTGGCTGGACTTTACTGGGTGTGTGGATCGCTACATTAAAAATAAGAATAGAATTGTTCAGGGATAAAAAATTGATACATGAATAACTACGCCTTTTCACGTTCTTCGTTTTTCGTTTCCCGTGTAACGTTAACCGTTATAACTGTATTCATGTCGATGTTTTCATTTGCCCAAAATAAACCTGTTGAAATGGCGGATACCATGAGAAGCAACGGAAAAATTTATGTGGTGGTCGCAGTTTGTCTCACCATTTTAATCGGTTTGTTCTTATATATTGTAATGCTCGATCGCAAGATCAGCAGGATTGAGAAGAATAAGAATGCCGAATAACATTAAAAAAAATGGCTTGCAAGGGCATTGCCCTTTTTAATAAATAAAAAACAAACATATGTCATCACATCAGCCGTATAGCTTTTTTAAAAGTGTAGAAAAAAGTTTCGACAAAGCAGCTAAGTTCACTTCATTTGATCCGGGTATCCTGGAACAGATCAAAGCCTGCAACAGTGTATATCAAATGCGATTCCCCTTGAAAAGAGACGACGGAAGCGTAGAAGTAATTGAAGCCTACCGGGTACAGCACAGCCACCACAAAGCACCCTGCAAAGGAGGTATCCGTTTCAGTGATGAGGTTAACCAGGATGAAGTTATGGCACTTGCGTCTTTGATGACCTACAAATGCGCTATTGTAAATGTGCCTTTCGGTGGTGGAAAGGGTGGAATAAAGATCAATCCAAAAAAATACAGCGTTTACGAGCTTGAAAAAATTACACGTCGTTACACAAGTGAATTGGTCAAGAAAAATTTTATCGGTCCCGGCATCGATGTTCCCGCTCCTGATTATGGAACCGGTTCAAGAGAGATGGCCTGGATAGTTGATACTTACGCCTCTTTAAAACCGGGCGAAATAGATGCTGCGGGATGTGTAACAGGAAAACCTGTAACGCAAGGGGGTGTACGCGGCCGCACAGAAGCAACCGGCCTCGGTGTTTTCTTCGGTATAAGGGAAGTTTGTAACATGCCTGATGTGATGAAAAAACTCGGCCTTGAAATGGGTATCAAGGGAAAAACGGTTGTAGTACAGGGAATCGGAAACGTGGGTTATCATTGCGCTAAATTCTTCCGCGAAAATGGCGCTACCGTAATTTGCATTGCTGAGCACGATGGTGCTGTTTACAACCCGGCGGGATTGCATGAGGAGGAGCTGATCCAGTTTAGAAATAAAAATGGCACCATCCTGAATTTTCCAGGTTCTACCACGTTGCCAAAGAACAGCGATGCATTGGAGCTGGAATGCGATATCCTGATACCTGCGGCATTGGAAAATGTCATCAACGGCGATAATGCGCAAAGGGTAAAAGCAAAAATAATCGGTGAAGCCGCCAACGGGCCCTGTACACCGGAAGCGGATGAGGTATTTGCACAAAAAGGAATTTTGTGTGTACCGGATATGTACCTGAATGCAGGTGGTGTAACGGTAAGCTATTTTGAGTGGTTAAAAAACCTTAGTCATGTACGTTATGGCCGTATGGAAAAACGCTTTACAGAAAACCAAAACGCCCGTATCCTGGGCCAGATGGAAGACCTTACCGGCAAAAAGGTTGATGCCGATGAACGTGCTTACATCATGCATGGTGCAGATGAGGTTGACCTGGTGCACAGTGGCCTGGAAGAAACCATGATCACGGCTACGAGAGAAATTATGGAAATATGGAATAACAATCCTAATATTCCTGATATGCGCACTGCGGCTTATGTAAATGCCATTAATAAAGTGGCGACGAGCTATGGTGAGTTAGGGATTTTTCCATAAGAACAATATATTTAAAAACAAGCATGGCCATCATATATTGATGGCCATGCTTGTTTTACTTAACTTTTGTTACACCTGCTTTAAAAATGAAAGATGTATTAATCTCTATAAATTATAATTGGTTTTGACAGTTAAAATTCTAAATATATAAACCAGTTTTTATAGTCAAAAGGCTCACCTTTCCAAAATAAATTACTCATATCAATCCATCCATTTGCAATTCCTTGCTGTAATTCTATTCTTTGTAATCTTTCTTTAGTCGGTATTATTGCCTTCTTCACAAAATAAAAAGAACAAGTGATCGAATTGGATATTGAAAGATTTCCATTTTTAAATTGCGGGAGCCAATGACCGTTAGTAGGTGGCAGCATTTTAATTACATAATTAACTGCATTTTTCAATGTACCTGACAAAGCATAACTGAGGTTTGTAATGTTACCTTCAGTATCAATATTAAATTGAGCAATAACCTGTATATCCTGAAACTTTGTTTTGAGACCATTATCATAAAACGCCTTGTGAAAGTTTTCAAAAAAAGGCTGCACGTATTGCCCATAATAACTTAATGATACAGGTCGGTCGGTGACAGACTAACCTTCGCAAACGATAACTGTACATACAAAAAAAACAGTTATAGATCTATATAATATAATTCTCATCATATTTCTATTGACAGGGATTTCCTGAATTCCCGTTAAAAAATGCTGGTGCCCCAGTTCTCGCAGTTATCAAATCAATTCCGTAATGTTGAATTGCAAAAGCATTAGCTACAGGATCAACTTCTAAAGGATTCGTATGAGGAAGGAACCCGGCATTTTCCATTCCTTGAAGCGCCAATTAAAGGCCATCCCCTGGTGATAAAGTTGGGAATAATTCTAATAAAGAAAAAGACATATGCACAACCTGGTCATGAAACGTAGTTATATGTTGATTATCTTCAGTTGAAGCTACTGGATTTATTAATTAAAACCCATGCGTCAATTGATGTAGAATCACTATTCCGATATACTCTTGAGATGCATTTTGTAGATAGTAAGGATTAATAGAAATAACAATTTATTTTACATCTCCAGGCCGGGAAATTATTTGTGTGTGGCCTGACACCGGGTTACCTTGACTGTTTGTTAAACTACCATTTTCCAAAAATTTTATTTTTATGTGTTTGTTAGCTGGACTATAATTAGCCTGTTGATATAGTTTCAAAAGATGTGAGTTACATCCATCTTGTCCTGAATTAGCAATAATATTTGTCATACAAGGGCTTGTTACGTCCCTAAAATCAATGTCTTCAATCGTGAAATAAGGCTGCGGCGGTGATGCTGGTAACTTCTAATTCTTTTGGCAGGGTGTAAAGCGTGAACGCTAATCTGTACATTGTACTTTACAGCATCCTCAGTGAAAACCCCTGAAATCGCAGGTTTTCATCCCTTTTTAATGATTTCGGCAAAAAAAGGAATTTTTTCCTCCATTACAAAAACTCCTGCCCTGATACTGAATGCCGCACAATGACTGCCGTTCGTGACGACGATATACCTGGCCTTAAGATGTATGTTATATCTTAAAACCTGCTGTAGCGTATTTTCAGTTAATGCCACGTTCATTTCCTTGCATTCTACAATTGTAAACGGATTTGCCTCCCTGTCATAAATCACGATATCGAAACGCTTTTTTACATCAGCAATCATCAATTGTTTCTCCACGGCGATCAGGGAAGCCGGATATTGTAAAACTTCAGTGAGGTACAATAGGAAATTTTGGCGCACCCATTCTTCCGGCGTCAATAATAGCCAACGTTTACGGATCAGGCAAAGCACCTGCTCCTTACCGTTGGCTATCTTAATGGAAGGTTTTTTTGCCGGGTAATTTATTTTGATCATCGGATGTGGTGCCAGGCTGGGGGATTTTGATGCCAGGTTAACTCAGGAACTTTAAATCACATAACTCAAACGAAAATAAGTTTTTTCAGTTCAGTACCTGATATTCTATTCCCCCAAAATAAACACCACCAGGTTTTAACTACCTTTTAAATGGACTAATAACATCCCTAACCTGGCATCCGTTCCCTTAATTTGTTGCCGCATCCGCATTCAGGTTACCCCATCCGAGCGAAGAATTCCGCGTGGGATAATTTGCGCTCGTAACAACAAGTTTATTTAGTACCTGCGCCGCTGTATAAGTTGGAAAACGGCCCCACACCAATGCTGCAATTCCAGCGGCCTGAGAAGTGGATACAGAAGAGCCGCCGACCGTTGAAGGCGTATCACCACTAGCGGCAAGTGTAAGTGGATGGCGGCCATCGGAAGCCTTTTCCATTACCATTGTAAAATCTGTTTCGCTTCCGTCATGGCAGTCGGTGCAGGTAGTATTAAAGTTGTTATCTCTTACACCCGTTACCGCATTTACCTGGGTTAGGTATGCAGGAAAGATAACGCCGAACCAGCCGGACGTCCAGCTGAAGGAAGTTCCCGCAGCACAGAATATCAGTTTACCTTTTCCGTAAGCATATTTGATTGCATCGGTTATTTGAGAACTGCTGGTAATCTTTCCCATGCTCATGCTGATGATTTTTACATCAGTCCTGTTGCCTGCATTGGTAAAAGCATCCGAAACACCTTTTACTTCACGGCTTGCATCTATAAAAACATCTTCAGCACCGCGGCAGGTAACAAGGTTGCAATTGTAAGCTACTCCGGTTGCATTGCCATCCGTACCGCGTGGGGCAGCACAGGCTCCGGCCATAGAGGTACCATGCCCGCAACCATCGTCCGGTGTTTCTACAGGACCGGTTGGGATGCCAAAAAATGTTGACCTCGGAAGGGTTACAATTTTTTCTACCGTTCTTCCGGCTGATGAACCCTGGTTAAAAGCACTGCCCAGGTTCTCCTGGTCAAATTCGCAGCCGGTGTCTACTACAAAAACTTTGATACCGGAACCCGTGGATTTTGTCCATGCCTGGCTTATTCCATGATAACTATGGTTCCACGATTGTTTGGCAGCTGGTGCTATCACAGTATAATCCTGCCCCGCAACCAGGCCCGCCTGCGCGGGATTACCATCGCAACCGCTGCTGCTCGCTACGGCATTACCGGAATTATCTTCCTGCGCAGCTTTTACAGCATCCTGTGGTTCATATCCCATTGGCTCTGCATAACGGATAAGCTTACTTGCTCTTAATAATTTTACCGTAGCAGGATTTTTGACAGTAATGTCAATTACCGGCAAAACGGCTTCATCCCATTGCAGCATTGACGATAAGCTGACCGCCGGGTCAAGCGCCTGCTCAGATTTTAGGATCAGTTGCAACACTTCCTCCTTTGCTTTTTTCCAGTCAGCCGTATTGATATTAATATTGTGAAGATTATTTTCAACATTCAGCTGGTTTAAGGGCATATATCCAACCGACATAATATTATCACTGTGCTGCAAAGCGCTCCATACCATATCTGAAGAAGCAGTGCTCCACTCAAACTTGTGATTCTTTGAGACCTGCTCCTTTATAAAAGCATCAATCTGTTCCGTTGAAATAAGGGTAGCGGCATTTTGATCTTCTGTAATATTGGTTATCTTTTTACAGGAAATAAAGAGAAGTAATAAAAGGGAGTAAGAAAGTATCTTTTTCATATTAAACAATTTTGTCTTACAAAGTAATGTTTATTCTTTGTATTCACACAAAAAAATGAAAAATTCTTCAGTCAGGCTTAAATCTTTTAGCTTTTAAATGTCATTCTTAAACTTGTCTTTGATGTATGGGTAGCAAATATTTTAGCCGATTTCCAAATACCCCAGCATACTACTTCAAAGCCTGCATAATATACTGTAGAAATATCTTTGTTATCATCTAACCCGCAGAAGCAATCAGGAAAAGACTTCCGCATAAGTTTCGATGCAATTTTATTTACGCCCGAAATTCTATTCAAAAACATCTTTTCAGCGGTAGTTAAAACGAATGCTGTAAAATTAAATGACCACCTGAATTATATAATCCCCATGCTAAATTCTCAATGCTTATTACTAATTCTCAACTATATTGTACTTTTAGCCGAATTAATATAAATGAAAACAAAAGAAGATATCGTTGAAAACTGGCTACCACGCTACACAGGGCAGCAATTATCAAATTTTGGTGAATATATCCTGCTCACCAATTTTTCCAATTATGTAAAGATGTTCGCACAATGGAATAGTGTAGAAATCGTAGGACTTGACCGCTCCATGCAATGTGCCACTGCTGATAATATTACCATTATCAATTTTGGCATGGGGAGCCCGGGCGCAGCAACGGTCATGGACCTGTTGACTGCAATTACACCTAAAGCAGTATTGTTTCTGGGTAAATGCGGCGGCCTGAAAAAACGCAATAAAATTGGAGACCTGATCCTGCCAATTGCCGCCATCAGGGGCGAAGGTACCAGCAATGATTATTTTCCACCGGAAGTGCCGGCCTTACCTGCCTTTGCTTTACAAAAAGCCATTTCTACCACTATTCGTGAACATGAATTTGACTACTGGACAGGCGTCTGTTATACCACCAATCGCCGGGTTTGGGAACACGACAGCGTGTTTAAAGAATACCTGCAGAAAGTGAGGGCCTATGCCATTGACATGGAAACTGCCACCATTTTTACAGTAGGTTTTTATAATAAAATTCCAACGGGTGCCCTGTTATTAGTAAGTGATTCACCGATGGTACCGGAAGGCGTAAAAACGGAAGCGAGCGACAGCAGTGTAACTGCACAGTTTGTGGAGCGTCATTTAAGAATTGGCGTTGACTCGCTGAAGCAATTAATCAATGACGGGCTTACCGTAAGGCACCTGAAGTTTTGACCGGTAGTTGAAGGTTTCGTACTCCGATGACGGTTACAGGGTTGAAAAATAGTTTATTTTCAAACCGGCAAATCAGACTAATTCATTTATTAACCTACGGATATTTTAAGGCGGATTAATTTGAATTAAAACCAATAAAGTTGCGTTTTTAAGAAATCGTAGCATTTATCAAATCTTCGGATCACGAAACAGCGAATCTTATAATTTCCAATTTTCCAGATCTACCATGTATCCCCTTCTTTCCATAAAAAATCTTTCTATAAACTTTGATGATAAGGGCAACGCAATTAAGGCCGTTGATTCTATCAGTTTAAATGTAGAGAAAGGAAAAATAACGGCGCTGGTTGGTGAGAGTGGCAGCGGAAAATCTGTTACGGCCTTGTCCGTTTTAAAATTGTTGCCCGGCAATACCAATATATCCGGTAACATTTTTTTTAGCCCCGATGGATCACAACAAATAGACCTGGGCAATCTTTCCCAAAAAGACATTAAGGAAATAAGGGGTAACAAAATAGCCATGATCTTCCAGGAGCCTATGACTTCTTTAAACCCCGTACTCACCTGCGGCTGGCAGGTGATGGAAACACTTATGGCCCATCAAAAATTATCCAGGAAAAAAGCACGCGAACGGACAATTAAACTTTTTACACAGGTAGAGTTACCCGATCCGGCGGCCATGGTTAACCGTTATCCGCACCAGGTCAGCGGCGGACAAAAACAGCGGGTCATGATCGCTATGGCTATTAGTTGTAACCCGGATTTGTTGATAGCAGACGAACCCACTACCGCACTGGATGTAAGCGTACAAAAAAGTATCCTGGAACTTATAAAAAGGATACAGGTGCAAAATGAGCTCGGGGTATTGCTGATAACACATGACCTCGGCCTGGTAGCGGACGTTGCAGATAGTATCGCCGTTATGTATAAAAGTAAAATCGTTGAAGAAGGCAATGCAATGGAGGTTTTAAAAAATCCCCGGCATAACTATACAAAAGCACTTCTCGCCTGCAGGCCAGCAGCAAACGTGAAAGGAAAAAGGCTGCCTGTTATAAATGATTTTTCAGAAAACAAAAATATTGTTGCCACCACTGCCAACG
>JACMPR010000181.1 GCA_014377385.1 Ferruginibacter sp.
GAAACTGATTTTAAATCCCAGACTTCCACGGTGCTGATGATTGACATATCGCATTCGATTATTTTGTATGGAGAAGACCGCATTACGCCTGCAAAAAAAGTGGCGATGGCATTAAGCGAACTCATACAAACCAAATACCCAAAAGATACCCTGGACATCGTAGTCTTTGGTAATGACGCGTGGACGATAGAAGTAAAGGACCTGCCTTATTTGCAGGTTGGGCCTTACCATACAAACACTGTGGCTGGTTTGCAACTGGCCATGGACCTTTTACGCAAACGCCGCAACCCCAATAAACAAATTTTTATGATCACCGACGGAAAGCCTACCTGTCTCAAAGTCGGAAAAAAATATTATAAAAACAGTTTTGGTGTTGACAGGAAAATTTTAAATCATTGCATGAGCCTGGCAACGCAATGTAAAAAATTAAAAATACCTGTCACAACTTTCATGATAGCCAGCGATCCTTACCTTCAAAAGTTTGTGCAGGAATTTACTGAAACAAATAATGGGAAAGCATTTTTTGCATCGCTTGACAAACTAGGCTCCTTTATTTTCAAAGATTTTGAAAGTGGAAAGAGGAAAACGGTTTATTGAGGTTTGCCACAAAGACTGAAAGATGGGCAAAGAAATCTGTTGCGGCGGCTAAAATCTTAAGACTTTATGGCGAAAAAAGCCGGGTAAAAGTATACCGTACAAGTGTGCGAGGCAACGGTGACGAACAATGATATAAAACTGATAACAAAAAAATAAAAATGGACATAAGCAAGATTAAAACCTTAGGTGAATTAAAAAAGAGCGGATATATTTCCAAACCGATTAAAGAAGAAATAAGAACGAACCTCATCCATAAGATCAAAGCAAAAGAAAATCCGTTTCCGGGTATTCTTGGCTACGAGGATTCCGTGATTCCTGATACCGAAAGAGCTTTGCTCAGCCGGCACAATATATTATTTCTGGGGTTGCGTGGCCAGGCGAAAACGAGGATGGCACGGCAAATGATTGAATTATTAGATGAATACATCCCCTTTGTGGCCGGCAGTGAGATAAATGATGATCCATTTCATCCAATTTCCAGGTATGCATTGGACCTGATAGAAAAGGAAGGGGATCATACGCCGGTTGAATGGCTGCACCGGAGCAAAAGGTACGGAGAGAAATTAGCTACGCCTGATGTTAGTGTGGCTGATCTTATTGGTGATATCGACCCGATTAAAGCAGCGAACTTAAAATTGAGTTTTGCTGATGAAAGGGTGCTTCATTACGGCATTATACCAAGAAGCAACCGCAGTATCTTCGTCATAAATGAACTTCCCGATCTGCAGGCAAGGATACAGGTTTCCCTTTTTAATATCCTGGAAGAAGGCGACCTCCAGATACGTGGTTTCAAACTACGGCTACCGCTGGACGTTATGTTTGTATTTACCGCCAACCCCGAAGATTATACCAACCGGGGCAGCATTGTTACACCACTCAAGGACAGGATTGAAAGCCAGATCCTGACACACTATCCAAGATCTCTTGAAACTTCTCTCGCCATTACAGCCCAGGAAGCAGATATCATAGAAGAACAACATAAAAAAGTGAATATCAGTGACCTTATTAAGAGGCTGATAGAACAGGTTGCTTTTGAAGCCAGGGAAAATGAACTGGTTGATAAAAAAAGTGGTGTAAGTGCAAGGCTAACTATTTCTGCTTATGAAAATGCAATCAGTGCCGCGGAACGCCGGGCTATCGTAAATGAAGATGTTACCACTCAGGTATGGTTGAGTGATCTTACGGGTATCATTCCTTCCATTACCGGTAAAATTGAACTGGTGTATGAGGGGGAACAGGAAGGTCCGTACCAGGTAGCGTATAACCTGCTGGAGAAATCTATTCGCACCCAGTTTGGCCAATACTTCCCTAACCCTGATAGCATGAAGAAAAAGAAAGGGAAGGAACAACAGGCAACTGAAAATCCTTACAAAGCAGTTACAAAATGGTTTGATTCGGGGAACAGCCTCAACTTATTTTTAGAAACAAAAGACGAGGATAAGATCCAAATGCTTTACAAAGTTGACGGGCTTCATTCACTTGTAAAAAAATATTACAACGCCGCTGATGAAAAAGAAAATGCTTTACTCATGGAATTTGTGTTGCATGGTCTGGCCAGTTACTCCCTGATCAGTAAAAAAATAGTAGAGGGAAAAATAGAATTCAAGGACCTGATGGGCAGTATGCTAAACATGGGCTCGGAGCATTTTAGTGAGGAAGATTTAAGCGAGGAGGATTTTAATTAAAAAAAGTAAAAAAATGATATACTGCTGACACCTATTAATTGGATGTACAGCAACCGGCCAGGCTTTAGATAAATATATCTTGAGCCTGGCCTTTTACTATAGTTGTCTTCTAAAAGGATTTTTGAAAAACGCCGGAGCCTTAAACCAACGGTTCTGATTAACCGAATTAAAAGTACCCAGGGAACATTTTTATCAATATACAACTCGGGAAATTAATATTTGACAAGCGGAACTAAGACTCCAGGCCTTACAGAAATTTTAAAATAAGTATAGTTGTCACGTCCTTCCAATAAAATAGTTTTTACATGCCACTGCCCGACTGTTGAAAAATGAAAACGTAAACCAGGCGGTTAATCTTGTCGTCGGGGAAATTGTATTCTGCGGGGTCGTAAGTATAATTTATTTTAATAAGTGTAAGCAGTTCCAGCCTCCAAACCTTATCTGACCTTATCCTCCTTTGCAAAGAAGATGGGGCTTAGAACTTACGACCAAAAAGGTTTGTGCAGAATGTAAATAATCCTGATCGGATAATAATGACTCCGTATTTAAAACCGCTGTCAAGATGCGCCGCTTATTTTAAAGAATATTAACTTCCCTTTCCAGCTGCACACCGAATGTATCAAATACGGTTTGTATTATTTCACTGCTGAGGTCATAAATCTCCATACCATTTGCATTTCCATAATTAACAAGTACCAATGACTGTTTCGCAAAACAACCGGCGTCGCCTTTTCTGTATCCTTTCCAGCCGCATTGTTCTATCAGCCAGCCTGCTGCTAATTTTATCTTGCCGTCGTCTAATTTATAACCGGCGATACCGGGAAAATTCACCTGGAGTTTTTCAAACGAGCGAAGATCAATTTCAGGGTTTTTAAAAAAACTGCCGGCGTTCCCTATCAATTTGGGATCCGGTAGTTTACTGCTTCGTATATTCATTACCGCTTGTGCGATAGCCTGGATGCTCAGATCAGCGACGTTCATATCAGTAAGCTCCTGCGTAACGGCTCCATAAGAAACATTGAACACGGGCGTCTTATTGAGCTTAAACGTGACCGAGGTAATAATGAAAACGTTTTTGTATCGCTTTTTAAAAATGCTTTCCCTGTATCCAAATGCACAATCCATTTTATTAAATGAAACAAAGCATTTTTCTTTTAGATCAAATGCTTCCAGGGAATGAAACACATCTTTAATTTCCACACCGTAAGCGCCGATATTTTGCATGGGAGAAGCCCCGATACTTCCCGGGATCAGGGCCAGGTTTTCTACACCAGCATAATTATTTTCCAGGCAGTACAAAACAAAGAGATGCCAGTTCTCCCCTGCCCCGGCTTTTATATAAACATGCGCTGCGTCTTCCCCGATCTTTTCAATGCCGGTTATTTCATTCTTAAGCACGAGACCATCTACGTTTTTAGTAAACAACATATTACTCCCCCCGCCGAGAACAATTATTTTATCCCGGGCTTGCAGAATTTCCATGGTATCGGATTCGAAAAGTGCAGGCAGATCAACCGCTGTATCAAAAACAGTAAAATATTTTGCATGCACATCTATTCCAAATGTATTTAAGTGCTTTAATGATACGTCTTGCTGAATATTCATTTTTTTTAATTAATTAGAGCTGCAGATAGTAGATGTAGGACGATTGATAAGGCAAGCGGTTGGTTTTAAAAAAGGAACCATAGCAATATCCATCCTTAGCTGAAAAATCATTCAACACCTTAAGCCGGATCCACATCTGCGATAACCGTTATGGCCCGGTAATGTTTGTCACTCAACAAAAGATTTATATGATTGCGAATCACTTTTTTATAAGTTAAACTCATTCCGGGTTCTTTGGGAAGTTTTAAAAGTACTTCCATAAGGTATTGATTCCTTAATCGTCCAACAACAGGTGTTGCCGGGCCAACCACGTACTCTTTCAGGTCCAGCCGCAGTAAGGCGGCAAGTTTTTCGGCAGCCAATTCCAGCAATTGTTTGTCCTTGTGTTTTAGGGTAATCATTACAATGCGACTGAATGGCGGATAAAAAAATTCCTTTCTCCCTTGTAATTCATACGCATAAAATTGCTGGTAGTCGTGTTGGGCTACCATTTTTATTACAGGATGATTTACATTGACTGCCTGGATCAGCACTTTACCCTGGGCATTTTTTCGTCCGGCTCTTCCACTCACCTGTTCCATCAATTGAAAGCCTCTTTCATTCACGCGAAAATCAGCGAAGCTTAACAAACCATCAGCATCCAGTATGCCAACCAGGCTTACATTGTCAAAGTCCAGGCCTTTAACCACCATTTGTGTGCCTACCAAAATATCCAGCCGGTGCTGTTCAAATAACTGGATGAGGTTGTCATGTGCGTTCTTGCCGCGAACACTGTCCACATCCATCCGTGCAATTTTGTATTTACTAAAATCCTGTTCTAACTGTTCTTCTATTTTCTCTGTACCGAAATTCTTTTCTAACCAGGCGTTGCTGCCACAGGCCGGGCAGGTTATCAATTTAGGATAGGTGCTGCCGCAATAATGACAATGTAATTTGTTGCTATATTTGTGCAACGTTAACGACACATCGCAATGTGAACACTGCGGGATGTATCCGCAGGTGCCGCAAATGAGGTAAGGATTGTACCCGCGGCGGTTTTGAAAAAGAATCACCTGTTTATCTGCAGCAAGCGCTTGTTCGATAGCCTGTTTTAATTGCGGGCTGATCATCACTTTACCTTTCTGTGCTACCTGCCTGCTGTTCACGATCTCTATTTTGGGAAGTTTTATTCCACCAAATCTTTCGGCGAGGTAAACCAGGGCATACTTGTGCTGCATGGCATTAAAATAACTTTCCAGTGACGGTGTGGCACTTCCCAGTAAAACTTTTGCTGACGGGAACAACGATGCATAAAAGATCGCGGCATCGCGGGCATTGTATCTGGGCGCAGGATCCTGCTGTTTATAAGAAGCATCGTGTTCTTCATCAACGATAATCAAGCCAAGATTATTAAAGGGCAGGAACAGGGCGCTGCGGGCGCCAAGGAGGATCTTAATCTCGCCACTCCTTATCTTGTTCCAAAGTTCTATGCGTTCCTGATCGTTAAATTTAGAATGATAAATCGCAATATTTCCGCCAAAATGTTTTTGAAGCCGGCGAATGATCTGTGCCGTTAACGCAATTTCCGGCAGCAGGTATAACACCTGTTTGCCATTACTAAAATTCTCCTCGATAAGTTTAATATACAACTGCGTTTTACCACTACCGGTAACGCCATGAAGCAGGCATACATTTTTATCGATGAAGGCGCTGTGCAGTTCTTCCAGGCATCGTTGCTGTTCTATACTTAATTCAAAATCGATGTGTACGGACCTCGGTAATGATCTAATCCTGTCGATTGCCCTCTTTTCTACAATAAGAATATTTTTCTCCGACAAACCTTTTAGTTGTGCGGCTGTTGCACCAGACTTTTTTAGCAATGCGGTTTGAGAGACGGTGCCTTCTGTTTTTTGCAAATGTAAAAAGGCCAGCAATAATTCCATTTGTTTTGGAGCCCCTTTCCAGTCGTTCAATATTCTTCCCAATGATTCTTCATTGTCGAACTGCGGGTGAAGCAGCACATAAGATTCCTTTTTTATTTTATACCGTTCATTCAGCTTTTCCCAGATAAAACAAACATTTTTCTCGATCAGTTTTTTTATCACGGGATACACGTGTGTGGCATCCAATACCTGCTGCACTTCAATTAGCTGAAGCTGCTTCTTTATCAATAGCGCTTCCGCAACCAAAAATTCATCATCGGAGAGGTTGGTAAAATCTTCGCCGATGTCTTCATTAAAGATCAGGATGGTTTCGCTGCTGAGTTTAAAATTTGCAGGTAATGCTGCGGCCATTACTTCTCCTTCAGAGCACATATAATAATCGCTTATCCATTTCCATAACAGCAATTGTTGCGGATATAAAAGCGGGCTATCATCAATTACATTTAATAAAGATTTTGTTTTGTAAGCAGGCTCTTTGTTGATAATGGTTTTAATAATACCTGCATATTTCTTATTCTTTCCAAAAACTACTTCGGCCCTGCAACCCTGTTTAGCGTGCTGTAATAAATGGGTGGGTATGGCATAGGTGTAAACGGTTGGTAATGCCAAAGGGAGAATAATTTCCGCCCAGTAGCCTGAATTATTTTCATTAAACGGTATTTCATTTTCTGTTGCCATTTATTTATTGGGTAATCCAGGTTGCGTTGTTTTCAAGCAGGCGGGCTTCCATGATATCATATACTTTTTCTTTTAATGCTTTAACATCTTCCAATGCGTAGCCATTCACTGCTATTTCTTCCAGAAAGATTGCCCGAGATTTCCCGGGTGTAAAAGTAAGGACGCTGTTGTAATGAAGCCTGTCATATGCATCTAAGAAAACAACCGGCTTGATGGGCGTTTGTGTTTCAATTGCAATCCTGAAAGCACCATCATAAAATTCTTTCAGTGGTTTGGTTGTCATGTTAAAAGTACCTTCCGGCGCAATAACAACTGATACATTTTTCTTAAGTGTGGCCTTCAATTTATTTACACTTTCGGCCCTTCCTTCGGAACTACTGCGGTTTACCATGATAGCGGCACTCCTGTACATAAATCCAAAAATGGGAATTTTTGCCATTTCGGCTTTTCCCAGCACCCGGATATGCTGGTGCCTGAACGCCATGAGAAGGATCGGAATATCCAGGTAGGAGATGTGATTGAAGACGAAAATGACCGGGTGATCTGCTTTGTGGGGAAACTTATAAATGTTCCGGTGGTGCATACCCCAAAGAAATAGTACACAGCCCGACCAGTAAGTGACTATATAATATATCATGTTGCCCCTGGTTGTGTCCGGAAAGATACCCGCTACTACCACAAAAGGAAATGAGATGAACATGAAAAGCACAAAAACAGCGATGGCGTAAATGCTATATATTATTTGTATTGGCCGAACGAGATAGCGCATAAAGTTGCACGAATATATATGATATTGCGCTGTATCAGCGTGGAACAATCCGTAAAACATTAAGGTTTAACAAGTTAGAAAAAAACCAGCCACTACATGGCAACTCATGCCGTATAAATACAGGACGTTTAAAAAAAGATTGAAGAACAACCTAATAAATCAAGACTAAAACCTTACCTTCGCCGTCCTAAATTTGGGCCCAATATGTTAGCAGTAGTAAAAATCGCAGGTCAGCAATTTAAAGTAAAAGCCGGAGACAGCTTGTACGTTCCACACATTGAAGGTAAGGCGGGAGATTCGATTGAATTCTCTGATGTTTTGTTAACGCAAAACGGTTCAAACGTTATCACCGGAACAAATGTAACAGCAGTTGTAAAAGCAGAAATTCTTACTGACCTTATCAAAGGCAATAAAGTAATTGCCTTCAAAATGAAAAGAAGAAAAGGTTTCCGTAAAAAACACGGACATCGTACGCAGTATACTCACATCAAGGTAACTGCAATTGCATAATTGATTTTTTGAAATTCAGCCTGCCAATCGCAGTGAAGTATTAAAAAATTAAAAAACAAAAGTTTAAAAAATGGCACACAAAAAAGGTGAAGGCTCGGTTAAAAACGGTCGTGATTCACAAAGCAAAAGATTAGGTGTTAAGATTTTTGGTGGACAATCTGCTATCGCCGGAAACATCATCATTCGACAACGCGGAACAACTTACCATCCAGGCAAAAATGTTGGTCTTGGAAGAGACTTTACCATCTTTGCGTTGACTGATGGTGTAGTGGAATTCAGAAAAACAAAGGCAGATAAAACTTTTGTTTCTGTTTCTCCGATAGAAGCTATTGCATAATTTCTTTATATTTTTTTTTGGTAGTTTGAAAATAGTATTTATTTTTAAGTATTATTTTACTAACCAATTAAATTTTAAAAAATGGCAACAAAGAAAAAAGCCGCTCCAAAAAAAGCCGCTCCTGCAAAAAAAGCTGCTCCTAAAAAAGCTGCTCCAAAGAAAGCTGCTCCTAAAAAAGCTGCTGCAAAAAAAGCCGCTCCTAAAAAAGCTGCTGCGAAAAAAGCTGCTCCTAAAAAGAAGTAAGCTTTGCTTAATTAAAGAGCAAAAAATAACAAGCCCTGGTATATACCGGGGCTTTTTTATTTTCATACAACTTGGGCCAGTAAAGCATTTAGATGTCTTTTTACTTTTGAAGAGAGCTAAAATATCAACAACTGATTGTAATCATTTCCCCGAAAAAATATGATTACAATTTATTAATTTTAAACCATGGACAATTATCAAATTGCTGATTCATTTTCATTGCTGGCAAAACTGATGGACATACATGGTGAAAACAGTTTTAAAGCAAAATCATATGCATCAGCAGCTTTTACAATTGAAAAATTACCACTTCAATTGAGCAGTTTGGCATCAGAAAAAATTGCTGAGTTAAAGGGTATCGGTTCTTCATCGGCCCAGAAAATCATTGAATTGCTCAAAACAGGGCACTTAAAAACCCTCGAAGAAATAATTTTTAAGACACCACCAGGCGTCTTGGAAATGCTAAATATCAAAGGTATCGGACCAAAAAAAATAAGCACGATCTGGAAAGAAATGGAAATAGAAACCGTAGGTGAACTATTGTATGCGTGTAAAGAAAACAGGTTGAAATTGTACAAGGGCTTTGGTGAAAAAACACAACAAAATGTTATTGACACGATCGAATTTTATTTCAAGAATAAGGGAAGTCATTTGTATGCCCAGGTTATTTTGGTTGCAGCCCAGGTAGAAAGTTTTTTAGCCAAAATATTCCCCGGAAGAAAGATCGCAGTTACAGGAAGTTTTAAACAGCAAACAGAGATTATAAATGAACTTGAATTTGTGATCGACGCCAACCTCGATGGTATTGAAACGGCGATGACGGAAGTAGAAGGATTTAGTTTTAAGGAAAAGAATGCGGATCACATTATTTACAACACCAGCGTAGGCATTGCTGTAAAATTATACGGATCTGCACCCGATAATTTTATTGAAAAGCTACTTGCCACTTCTGCTTCAGAAACTTTTTTTGCAGCGCTTAAAACCTTGTGCGTTGGCAGTGCCGAAAATATAAAAACCGAAGAAGCTTATTTTGAAAAAGCAGGAGTAAATTATGTTCCTGCCTATTTAAGAGAGGATGAAAACCTGCTGTTGCAGGCAAAAACCGGACTTTTACCGCAAATCATCCAGCCGGAAGATATAAAAGGCATCATTCATTCGCATAGTAACTGGAGTGATGGCAGCAATACGATTGAAGAAATGGCCCTGGCAGCTATGGAGAGAGGACTTGAATACCTTGTAATCAGCGATCATAGCAAATCTGCTTTTTATGCCCAAGGCTTATCTGAAGAAAAAATCAGGGAGCAGCACCATTATATTGATGAGCTCAACAAGAAACTGTTTCCCTTTAAGATCTTCAAAAGCATAGAATCCGATATTTTAAATGATGGCAACCTCGACTATTCAAATGATGTGCTGGCAACATTTGACCTTGTGATTGCCTCTATTCACAGCAACCTTAAGATGACAGAGGAGAAAGCCATGATGCGTTTATTGAAAGCCATTGAAAATAAGTACACGACCATCCTGGGCCATATGACAGGTCGCTTATTACTGAGCCGCCCCGGTTATCCTGTTGATCATAAAAAAATTATTGATGCCTGCGCAACCAATCATGTAGTGATAGAGTTAAATGCACATCCCAGCAGGCTCGACATCGACTGGAGACACATACCTTATGCCCTGCAAAAAAATGTGTTGATATCCATTGATCCTGATGCCCATCATACAGATGGATTAGATGATACGAGGTATGGCGTGTCTGTGGCACAAAAAGCAATGGTAACGAAAGAGAATAATCTAAGCAGTTTTAATTTGCAGGCGTTTGAAGCCTATATCAATAAACGCAAATCAATAAAAAATATTTAACCCGCCAGCGGAAATTGTATAAAGAAACTCGTGCCTTCGCCCAAAACTGTTTCAAACCATATTTCTCCATCAGCCTGTTCCACCATTCGTTTGCACATAGCAAGCCCAAGGCCGGTGCCAGATGTTTTGGTAGTGAAGTTTGGCATAAATATTTTGGAACGCAACGCTTTATCTATCCCCTGGCCATTGTCCTTAATGCTGATCAGCACCCTGCCGTTCCTGGTAGCTTCGGTAATTTCAATCTTTGCAACTTCACCTTCCGGTACTGCCTGGATAGCATTTAAAATTAAATTTGTAAATAGCCGGTTAATATGTGTTTTATCAGCATTGACGTGGACCTGATGCGTGACTAAATTTTGGGTTATCTGCAGACTATCGTTGGAAGCATATAAATGAATAACATTTTTCAGTACCTCGTTGAGGTTTACCAGTTCTTTTTTTGAATCCTCGATATTTGCAAACTGGCCAAATTCGCTTGCGATCTGGCTCAGGTGATCGATCTGTTCCACCAATGTATTGGCAACACCTGCTGCAAGCTCTTTTACATTTGGTGCGTTGTTCTCAATTGATTTTTGCAGAAACTGCATGCTGAGTTTCATGGGCGTAAGAGGGTTTTTTATCTCGTGAGCTACCTGCCTGGCCATCTCCCGCCATGCCCCTTCCCTTTCTGTTTTCGCTAATATCCGGGCACTTTCCTCCAGCTTGCTCACCATCTTATTGTATTCATTCACGAGTTCACCCAGTTCGTCATCCCGCTTCCATTCGATCGCTTCATTCCTTCCGCCGAGATTGATCTGCTTCATTTTATCCCCGATCACTGAAAAAGAATTGGTGATGCGGTTCGTGATAAACAATGCAACAATACCTGCCAGCAGAAATATAAATGCGTTAAGGTTAATAATAGTTACCAGGAAATTAGATATTTCTTCTTTGAGATTTGATTGGGAAGTGAAGTAAGGAATATTAAGATAGGCGTAATCATTTCCTGCAGCATCTATCACGGGAACATAATTGCTTACAAATTTTAACCTGCCAATATTTTCCTTTTGAAAGTATTGCACTTCCTTTAATGTATTCAGGTGATAATAAGCCAGTGGATTGATGCGGGTACTTACAATACCTTTTATGTAGGGTAACGGGAGAGAAGATACCCGCAGATTGCCCTGCAAGTCGTACAAATTAACATCAATGCCATGAATTTCCGAGATCCGGGTAATAATCTCTTCGAATTTCTTTTCATACTTGTCACTATCCATTCCCAGCGTATCCTGCATGAGCCAGCCACTGGAGATGGAATTTTTTACTTCATTCTCCATAATACGAATTGTACGGCTGAGCTTTTCCCGGTTATTATTTTCATAGCGGGAAATGAAGAACAGGATCGTTGCAAATCCTATAACAAAAAATGAAATGACACTTACAAAAATAATCGTTCCATGTATCTGGTTGCGGATAGATAATTGCCAGTAAGCAGTAAACTTTTTAAGTCTGAACCTCGACCTTACCATTACATTGATCATCCAGAAAATTGCAGTCATAATAAGGAACGAGCAGAAAAAATAAGAGAACAATGTGATCGATTCAATGGAAAGGCTGTTCTCCTTTACAATAACGACCATTTTATCTGCACCGGCGTAATACCACAATTCACTGTGATTTTTTTTCTGGATAAACCTGGTTTGCTGTGAAAAATCCTTCTTCCGGATGACTGACGGAAATGCATAGTCGTTGTGGGAGGTAACTAATTTCCAGTTATTGTAAGTGGCAAAAGCATAGAGGGAAGAATTTTCGATGGAGTTACTGTTTTCATTACTGAAAATGGAAGGAGACAGTGCATCAGTTTTTTGAATCTTGGGGCTGGCCAGGATGAACACATAACCAACAAGGAGACCGTTGCTGTTCAGTAATGTTTTTTTACTGATGTAGCTGAACATGTCATAGGACTTATCGTAATAAAAAAGTCCGGGCACCCCGGTAGGTTTCGATTGGGTGTTTAAAATAGTATTGAGGTCATTGTAGCTCGCTGAATCTATGTTATTGTCATTGTACAACGATTGCTCATCGGCGGAAAATGAATAAACGGCTGTCTGGTATTTATTTGAGTAGCCCGTTATATTTTCATTGATCAGGCTATCTTTCAAAAAATAATTAGACGCCCTGGTTTGAAAACGCAAAAAATTATCTGCCAGGAAATCGTCCCGGAAAGGTGTGAGCATGGTATTTATAAGGGTTTCCGTACCCGGATCTGCCTTTGTTGCAAGGATTTCCGCATAATGCAGCCGGTTACGCAATTCTTTGTTCCTATTTTCAATTACGATGATGGCGCTGATAGAAAGTGAGAAAAAGAATAGCCAGAATACCAACCTGGATGACACAATCTTTGATGCCATCAGTTCAAGGATGCTATTATTCAAAAGAAATAAAAATAAGAGCAACCACAACAACACATATATCTCAAAGCCACCGGCAATGTTTCCTACTTTAAAACTCAGCAGGAATAAACCAGCCACCGCAATAAAAAGAAACAGTGGTACGAAATGTTTTGAGAAAAATGGCTTTAACAGGTACAGAACCAACTGGCATAAAAAATAATAACTAATGGTAAGGCAGCTAAGTACAATAAAACCAACAACTGTATAAATATTTAATTCGAAAAAATTAATAACATTAAAAGAAATTTTTGAATCTATTACAAGAGATCGAATGATGTAAGTTCCGGTGTAAGTAATTGTAAGGATTATGAGGGTTGCCGCAGCAAGCAACACCCATTTGGCATTGGGTTTTGTAAATGCAAGTTTTACCCGTCGATCACTCACGTAATAACGAAGGAACAAAACAAACCACGCGAGCAGCAGGAAATTAATCAGCATGTCGCCAAGGGAGCGCATAACCGGGCTGGAACTATAAATAGAGGGATCAAATAATTCGAATTGGCGAAAATTTAATGGTATCCTGAACGAATGTCCAGCTATCCTGATAGCAATAAGGGTTACCAGCAAAAAAACTATTGACTGCCACAAAGGCTTTGTTACAGCCAGGAATGAGGCAGAAAACTGGATAAAGAGTAAAATGAACAACGCTGCCAAAAGTTGCAGTATTACTGCAACTGCGTTATTTCTATAAATAGTATTTGCAGATTTTTCCCGGATGTAAAATAATTCCTTTCCGTCGATTGATTTTATCGTTACGGCTTTCGCTTTTCTTTGTGATACATCATAATTGGGTGTAATAGACGGATCTATTACAAAGTCATTCCTAAGGTTATCGTTCTCAATAATATAATCCCACTTAACAGGTATGAGGGCAATGGCTTTTACGGAATTTAGATTGTACCGGTTCCAAACATAAAAACCATTTTGAAGTTTTACAAATCCTTTTCCCTTTTTTTCATACAAAAGTGAAGGGTAAGGCAATACCTGTTGTGTATTCCAGCAAATGAGTGATTCATGGGAAGTAGCATCTGTTGTGTAAAAGAAAACAAAATATTTTTTATTTACAAGGCTTTCAAGATAAGAAACAGAAAAGGTTCCTTTCCTTATTTTATCAATAGCTGCAGAATCATTTACGAGTTTTATAAAATCATTTTCCTGTTTGTGGATGCTGTTGGAGATTCTGTTTTGAACCGTTTTGATGGATGCATTTGCAGACCAATAATTGTCGACAACAAAAGAAATGGTAATAAACCATGCAGCTAATACAAGGAGGTAAATATTTTTGTACAAAAAGCGGCGAAATGTGATTGTTTGTTGCAAAAGAAACCCTGGTGATTTTTATTGGTGGAGAAAATAATGAATGTTGCTTTTTAATTTCGTGATGAAAACATACATGTCCTCACAAGGTCTTCATGCCACACAACTGCTATCATCCTATTGTTCCCGAATCTCTTTTCTTAATCATATTCCAAAGTGCGTCCATTTCATCCAGTGTCAGGTCGTGTAAAAATTTATTTTGCAGGGCCGCTTCTTCTTCCATTTTTGTAAACCGGTGAATGAATTTTTTATTGGTCCGTTCAAGGGCATTTTCGGCATCTACCTGCAAAAACCTTGCAAAATTTACCAGGGAGAAAAAAACATCGCCCAACTCGTCTTCCATCTTATCCTTATCACCACTCTCAACGGCTTCCTTTAACTCTTCCATTTCTTCTTCTACTTTATCCCAAACCTGTGCGGTATTGTCCCATTCAAAACCCACCTGCTTTGATTTGTCCTGCAGGCGCATAGCCTTTACCATGGAGGGGAGCGATTTTGGGACGCCACCCAAAACAGATTTCTTACCTTCCTTCAGCTTCAATTTTTCCCAGTTTTGCTTTACATCTTCTTCATTGTTAACTTTCACGTCGCCATAAATATGAGGATGACGTGTAATTAATTTTTCACACACCCCGTTGATCACTTCCTCCAGTGTAAATTTTTTTTGCTCTGCTCCAATCCTGGAATAAAATACAATGTGCAACAGCAGGTCGCCCAGTTCCTCTTTCACCCCCATCCAGTCGTTTGCCGAAATTGCATCTGCAAGCTCATAGGTTTCTTCAATGGTAAGATGACGCAGCGTCTGTATGGTCTGCTTTTTATCCCATGGACATTTTTCCCTGAGTTCGTTCATAATATCTACAAGTCTTAAAAAGGTTGCGCTGGTCTGCTGCATACAATCAGATTTTCAAAAGTGAAGTAAAAATAAAAATGACAAACAATAACATGATAACAAATAACATTATAATATTAAGTAAAATGTATTTAAGAATCGTTTTACCACGGCGCTGCTGATAAAAATTGCGCATAGATTTATACAAATAATAGAAGATGGTAAATACGAGTATTACAACTAACACAGCAAGCCAGTTCCAGCCTGTGTAATCCTTTAATTCCTGCAACCCTATTATAAAAAAAAGCATGATGAATACAAACACATATAAATGAACGCTGAAGATTGCATGACTTGTGTAATAAAAAGTTTTACGCCGGAAATACAAAAGTTTAAGAATTAATGCAAAAAGTGGTAGAGAAATAAATAACATTTGCGGAAAACTATGCATGAGGTTGCTTACAAATATTTTCATTATCTGCTCCTGGTTATCTTTGTATTTCTCATTGATTTCAATTTCTTTGTAAACCAATTGCCTTTCAAACCAGTTATGATCTTTTTTTCCCGACCTAAGCAGGGAGTCATATTCGCCCCTGCTCTTATACCGGTGACTTGTAAAATGTGGCGCATTGTTTTTATCCGCACTATCGATATAATGTTTCAATTCGGCCCTCGACATTTGGCTGCCGTTATTTAACTCTTTTGTGAATTGTACGAATTCTGCCGAATCAAGTTTTTCTATTTGCTTCAGGGTTTTTCCATTGTAATTAATGTTTAAAATATCCTGGTTAAATTCTTTCAATGAAAAAAAAATCAGGAAAAAAATGGCCGATGTAAATACATACAATCTTACCGGATTTAAATAACTCGTCCGGCGGCCTGCCTTGTACTCCCCGCTCAGAAACCCGGGCTTAAAAATCAGGTATTTTAAGGTGCTAAAAAATTTCCCGTCAAAATGAGTAATGTCGTTAAAGAAATGAGTAACAAGATGCCAGACAGATTCGGCTGGTTCGGTATTTTCCTGACCGCAGATTTGGCAATATTTCCCCTTAACAACAGCGTTACAATTGAGACAATTTTTTTCTGACCTTTCTTTTAAATGGCTCAAGGCGGTTAATTTTGTTAAAAATAATAAAGTTTGGGCGCATAGTTAGAAATGGCGTTCTTTACAAACTAACTTCAGTGGTTGTAAATGGAAAATTATCTTCATGCATAAATTACTTTTTATCGTCACTTTGTTCCTCGCTTCTCCGCATGTGCACGCGCAATATTATTACAAGGATATTTTAAGTAACAAACAGCTTAGTACTGATATGGCAGCTTACAAAGCAAAAAAAATAAGGTCCATCAAGCTTAAGAGTTTTGAGTCGGATGGCTCAGCGAGTGAAGGTTTTCTTTGTGAAAAGACGATCTCCCGGGATTTTAAAACTGCGGAACTTTTTACCAGGTCTAATATCTCCGCCATATCGCTTTTTATCTCAGTTTTTAATGATTACGGTCAATTGACCTACAGTACTGATAGTTCTGAGCTTTCTGTTACCCATAATTTTTACACTTATGATAAATCCGGGAAAATAATAAAAATTACATCGTCTGTAAAATCAAACGACGATGACTTTACAACCGAGATATTGGAGGAACATATGTATGAATATAGTGATAACGGTCTTCCTTCAAAGATGGTTCGGATAAAAAATAAACGTGACAGTACCAGGATATTATTTTTAGCTGACGATAAAAATAATATATCAATCGAAAAAGATTTAAAGACAGGTCGGAAATACTATTATTATTACGATGCAAACAATCGACTGTCTGATATTGCACATACGAATGAATACAGGGAGAAGCTTGTAGCTGACTATATATTTGAGTATGATGAAGCGGGTTTACTGGAACAAATGACGGTAACGGAAGAAGGGAGAGGTTTGGAAAAAGAAGATTCCGCAGCTTCGTTTGTTATTTGGCGTTATATTAATGAAAATGGTTTACGGACAAAAGAAGGGCTTTTTTCTCAAAACGGAAAGCTGATGGGTAGTATTGAGTATGATTACAAGTAGTGTAGGCAGCATTAATTTTATTCAATGAGATGATTTCCCATGTACAATGATTGACCCGCGTATTGGGCTTAGTTTACAACTGGCGTGGGTTCCCCAAAAAAACTTTTCCAATCGAAGGATTACCTTCATTTCTGCGTCAAATAACCATTCATCTTGAAGGACCGGGAATTAATTGAACAGCTTACGCAAAAAAGCGAGGCAGCTTTTAAGTGGCTTGTAGAGAGCTACGGTAAAGTTGTGTTTAATACCATCCTTAATATTGTACAGGATGAGACGGAAGCAGAAGATGCGGCACAGGAAGTTTTTATAAAGTTATATGAATCTATAAGCGACTTTAGGCAGGAATCTTCCCTTTCTACCTGGATACACAGGCTGGCTATCAATAAGGCCCTTGATAAATTGAGAAGAAGAAAATCCAGGAATCGCTTCCGGCACTTACTACCACAATGGATAGCCGGGGAAGAAGATCCGGCTGAAATTAATTTTCATCACCCGGGTGTATTACTTGAAAACAAAGAAAAAGCAGCAGTTCTTTTTAAAGCAATTAATAACCTGCCTGAAAAACAAAAAATAGCTTTTACATTGATCAAAGTTCAGGGAATGAAATATGAAGAAGTGAGCATAATAATGAACCAGCACATTAAGGCAATTGAATCCCTGATAAGCAGGGCAAAACAAAAACTACAGCAACAATTAAAGAATATTTAAATGAAGCGAAACAATCTTACCCCATTAACAGACGAATACCTGCAAAGCCTTAAAGGCATGGAAGCTGCAGCAATCGATCCATTTTTTTATACCCGTTTAAAAGGAAGAATGCAAAAGCCTGAAGCAAGTAGGTCCGCCTTTAAACCTGCATGGGCAATTGTAACACTCAGTTTATTTTTATCCCTGAATATCTGGATGATAGGGAATGAACGAAAGATTAACCAGCAGGTCACTGAAAAAAGATCGGCTTTCGAATTTTTTGCAGAGACTTACAATTTAAGCAGCGATTCAAATTATTAAAGAGATGAGCACGCTAAATAAAACTAAAATACTAACGGGCCTCGTTGTTTTGTTGGTGTTGGCTAACATTACCAGTATGTTGTTTTTGTGGATGGGAATGCGTAAAAACCAGCCGGTAGGGTTTCGGCAACCCTCTGAGTATATTATACAAAAACTTTCCCTGGATGAAAAGCAACAGAAGCAGTACATGGCATTGGTAAATGACCATCGTTCACAAACAAAAAACCTTCGCGACGAGTTAAGAATTTATAAGGACAGCTTTTTTAGCTTGTTGTCGGAGTTCCATGCAGATGACAGCATTAAAAAAAATACACTTATAAAAATCAGTTCTCTCAACACTCAATTAGACCTGATTACGTTTCATCATTTCAAGGAAGTGAGAACGATTTGCAATCCTGTGCAACAGGAACAATTTGATAAGATCATCAAAGAAGTTATTAAAATGGTGAACGCAGGGCCGCCACGCGAAGACAAGCCGGGACGGGGGGGATGATAAATTATGTAAGATGTATGATTGAATACGTAACATGGTACATCTTACATCAAACATAGTATATTCCCTCAATCTTCCTCACCAGTTAGTTGTAAAGGAAAATCCACTACATTTTTATTAAGCTCCCAATAAAATTTTGGTCTTAATTTATTGTAGTTGCCGATCTCATTCATTTGTTCTGCATCATACAAGCGGCCATTTACCATAACTGAACTAATGGTTTCTGTATTGCGGATATTTTCCAGCGGATTTTTATCCATCACCAGCAGGTCAGCCAGTGAACCGAGCCATTTATCAAGGCCTAAAGTAAACGCAGGATTTATCGTAGCCGTTTGCAAAGCCTGCATATTGCTCATTCCTCCCTGTTGCATCATCCATATTTCCCAATGTGCGCCCAGCCCTTGCAATTGCCCGTGCGCACCGAGGTTTACTTTTACGCCTTCATCTGCCAGCTTTTTTATACTTTTTGAAACAAGCACATATCCATTCTCATATTCTTCTTCCGGGGCCATCACACGGTGACGGCTACGCGTATCTATCACGGCTCTCGGAATGAAGCGCATCAGGCGCTGCTTTTCCCATACATCACTGTGCTGGTACCAGTAATATTCACCGCTTAGTGCTCCGTAGCTCACAATCAACGTTGGTGTGTAGGCTGTCTTTGCATTTTTCCATAACTGGATCACATCGTCAAACAGCGGTGCCACCGGCATATTGTGCTCAATGGTGGTATGGCCGTCCAGTATCATGGCTACGTTGTGATAAAACAGCGAACCTCCTTCGGGTACTACTTCCATTTTTAGTTCCCGTGCAGCCTGTATAATCATTTGATTTTGCTCACGCCTTGGCTGGTTATAACTTTTTACAGAAAATGCGCCATAAGCTTTTGTTCTTCTTAACGCACTTCTTGCATCTTCGATTGAATTAATGACGGCTTTAAAACGGCCATCTGCTCCATATAATATGGTACCCGTGGAAAATACTCTTGGACCAACCATTGCCCCTGCCTTGATTAGTTCGCTTTGGGCAAACACAAATTCGCTGTTAGCTGAAGGGTCATGTATGGTTGTAACGCCATATGCAAGGTTAGCATAATATGCCCAATGTTTTTGAGGGGTTATCCCTTCGTAAAAATGATTGGCATGTCCATGTGCATCTATAAAACCAGGCATAATTATTTTACCGGCACAATCAATTTTTTTTGCGTCTACAGGTATCGTTATTTCAGCAGTTCTGCCTACAGCCATGATAAGGTTTCCATTTATGAGTACGGTTCCATTTTCGACAACTTCTTCGCCTTTCATGGTAATGATCTTTGCATTTGTAAATGCGATCATCCCGGAAGGTATATCTTGTTTTATCTGCAATCCTACCTCAATTCCTTTCTCAGGAATTTTAAATAATGAATCAGGTTTGTTGGCAATAAAATCAAAACGTTCATCCAGATTGATACTAAAATACTGTTCGCCTAAAGTGTAATGCAGTTGTTTGTTATCAGCCGACCAGTGAAGGTTTATTCCTGCATCTTTTGAAACAATCTTCACCGGAAAATCTTTTGTGCCGCTTCCGATGTCAATGGTCTTGCCTGTTTTTGGAAATGCCGCTACATATACTTCCCAGAGATCTACAAATGCGATCCATTGTTCATCCGGTGAAACAACAAACTGGCTTCCGTATGTACTTTTAATATGAATTCGTTCCTCATTTCCATCTGGTTTGCAACTTGCATAAGTTCGGTTCATTCCGTCTCCAAGCTGGTAATATATTCTGTCGCCGTTTTTGTTAAACCTGGGCAGGTCACCCGTTTCTTTTACGAAATTTTCATTGCTGCCATCCGAATTCATTGTGTATATGCCAGGCTTTGACGTAAATGCCAGCCCCAGTTCATTACTGCCCTTGTCTTTTATAAACACGATTGATTTACCATCTCGCGAAAAAGATGGCGACCTGTAAATGGCCTTTGCTTTACTAATCTTAACCGGTGCGGGTGATCCCTGCATATTTACTTTGTATAGCGCACCGGCTGCACTATCACTCCATGTTGTATATATCAATGATTTGCCATCAGGAGCGAAGGAAGGTTCAAATTCAAAATCAATTCCTTTTGTTATCCGCTGTGGCTGACCGGATGGCAATTGTTTTTTCCAGAGGTATCCAACTGCATTAAATACAATAAATTTTCCATCAGGAGAAGTTATTGCCTGTCGGATAACCTTTGCAGTAAATGCGGGGCTCTTGATTTCCTGCTGAAAACGAACTGCGTCATCAATGCGTTGGGTTACATTACAGGTAAATGGTATTACAGCAGCTTTATTGGAGGCAGTGGCATCCAGCCGCATGATCTTTCCGTTGCTCCAGATAATGATCTCTTTATCCCCCGGCATCCATGCGTAACCGGTATAACACCCGAATATCGTCCAGGCTTCTTGCTGGTCTTTACTTAACTGGTCATAAATTGGCCATTCTTCCCCGGTTTCAAGGTCACGGAGATACAATACTGTTTTGGTTCTTACTCTTTTTATGAAAGACAATAGCCTGCCATCGTGAGAGATTTGTGGCCGCATTGCTCCACCGGGTCCTCCGGTAACTGTTTCAACTGTTCCTTTATCCCGATCAACACGCTTAATAACAAATATTTGGTTATTGGGATCTTTATTATATTGAAAAAAACCACCCGGGTACATATCCTCGCTAAAATACAAGTAACGGCCATCTGGTGAAAAACATGGTTCATTTACATCCTGCTGGTCGTTTTTTCTTGTCGTGAGTTGCAGTCCTCCGCCGCCACTGGTATGGTACATTCAAATTTCCCCGGCACCTGCCGATCGGGTTGAAGTAAAATGTTTTCGGGCTACAATGTAAGCACCATCCGGTGACCAGACTGCATTATTCAGTAAACGAAACGTTTCTTTTGTTACCTGAACGGGATTAGAGCCATCTTTATTCATCGTCCAGATATTATCGCCACCGCCTGCATCAGAAGTAAAAAGAATTTTCTTACCATCCGGGCTAAACCTGGGCTGTACTTCAAACGCATGACCGGCCCTCAAAACGCTGGCCGTACCACCTTTTACAGGTATAATATAAATATCTCCCAAAAGATCAAACACGATGTCTTTTCCGTCAGGCGAAATATCTACATTCATCCAGGTTCCTTCAGTTACTGAAAATGAAACTTCTTTGTGAGGCCCATCCGGATTGCTGACATCCCATTTTTTTGTATCCTTTTTATCCTGCGAAAAGGTTGGTACGCTGATGAAGAACGCTGCGGCCATTGTAATAAAACTCCTATAATTCATATTTATTTATTTATAGGGGAAGGTATATGAAACATTAATGAATGGGTATTTGTTACACAAACGGCTTTGGCTTACATGTGGTTTCAATCTTTGAATGCCGGGTGAGGTGAAATGAAATCACTGCCATCACAAAACAGCGTGATCGATAAAATTGATTTTAATTCGGCAACCCAATTTTTACGCAAGTGATAATCAGGAAATTACAATAATTAAAAAAAGCCTTCTGCAAAAGAGCAAAAGGCTTTTCTGTTATGGCACATTTTATTAATAATTTCTTACGTTCAATTCAACCCGCCTGTTTTTACCGCGACCTGCGGCAGTTTTATTGGTTGCAATAGCTTTCTCCGGGCCATAACCTGTGGCGGTCATCCGGGCTTCTGCCACTCCTCTTCCGGAGAGGTATGTTTTTACAGCATTGGCACGACTGTCTGATAATATCATGTTTTTTTCTGCCTTTCCTGTTGAATCAGTGTGGCCATCAATGTTTAACAGCAGCGACTCATCTGTCGCCAGCAATGTTGCTACTTCATTCAATGATTTAAATGATTTGGGCAACAGCTTTGCACTTCCTGTAGCAAAAAATATATTTTTGGCTGCGAAGTTTATTTTTTCAATCACTTCTTTTGCAATTTCGGGGCAGCCCATATTAGATGCCGGGCCCGGCCGACTGGGACACTTGTCTTCTTCGTCATTGATTCCATCTGCATCAGTGTCAGGCACAGGGCAACCTTCATAGCGTGCAACACCTTTAACTTCAGGACATTTGTCCAGTTCATCATTAATGCCATCGCCATCTGTATCAGGTATTGGGCAACCGCCATATTTAATCAAACCAGCCACATCCGGACATTTATCGTCTCCATCTGCAATCCCATCGGCATCACGGTCAGGGCAACCTTGTAATGCGGCAATACCGGGAGTGTCCGGGCATTTGTCATCAGCGTCAAGCACTCCATCAGCATCTCTGTCCAATACAACCGGAGGTGGTGGCGGTATCACAATTGGATCTGGCCTGTTGACGAGCGGCGCAGCTACACCAAAACTGTGGTAGAAATGGTACGCCGCTTTTTCGGTAACGGGTATGCGATATTGAGAATTGAACAAAAGGAAAACATCCTTTACAACTTTTACCTGTATGCCGGCACCCGCTGGAAGAAAAGCGCCAAAAGTTGATCGGTAACTAAAACCACCAACACCGAATGTTAAAAATGGGCTGATGCAATATTTATCAGACAACAACTTCAGGTTTCCTGTCGCAGTTGCTTCCATAAAAAATTTAGAGTTGCCGCCTTTCCCGGTGCCAGGTACTTCATAGTCAACGAAAGATCCTGATAGGGATGTGGCAATGTCAACAAACCTGCCCATTCCTTTCATATAACTGATGGCAAGCCCGGGATTCATGCGTTCCTTTTTTGCGTACTGTTTGTTTTTGAGAACATCTGAGAGACTTGTTGCCCGAAGTTCGGCTGCAGTTGCAAAATCATTGTTCAAATAATGTATTCCGAATGAAGGAAGTTTTTGATAATCGCTCTGGCCAAAAGAAATTGCACAAACAATCATCGTAAGAATGGAAAACAGAAGTTTCTTCATATGTAGTTGGTTTTGTAAACTCAACAAAATTAACCGGTTAGTTCTAAAACATGAAATTATTTACTAACATAATCAAGTTGAATGTGAGTTATGTAACAGATTACCACAATTCTTAGGCAAGTTCCTTTCTCTCCCGCACATTAATCGCCGTTTTTATCAGGTTCAGGCACTTCTAACAGATAATTGCCCGGCAGACATGTTTAGGTAAAACTGCTATTTGGATTTCTTTTTTTGGTCAAGCACTTCTACTTTAACACGGGTAAGACCGCTGCTGATGTAGCCCAGCTTTTTTGCTGCCGACCTGCTGAGATCTACAAGCCGATGCATCTTTGGATGCAACCGGTCGGTTGTTTTAACTTTTACGGATTTTCCGTTCTTTAAATTAGTTACCCTGATCCAGGTTCCCAATGGGAGAATATTACAGGCCGCCGTAAGTTTATCCTGGCTAAAAATTTCACCATTTGCTGTACGCCTTCCGTGAAATTTGTTTGCGTAAAAACTGGCTTTGCCATAAAATACCCGGTGATTTCTGTCCACCGTGCGGGCAGGTTTCCTTTTATCAGCAACATGGAGTGCAAATGCAGCGGAGCAAAGACACAAAAAAGCAACTGCAAACAAAGACTTCCTGAAAGCAGATTTTAGTAGAATATTGTTCATTTAAATATTTAAAATGAATATTACTTACGTGCAAAATATTTTTCTTTTAATCTTTTATCGTCCCCGTAAACATCGTCATAAAATTTTATGGTGCCTTGTATTCCTTCGCAGCTAAAGTAGCGTATAAATAACGGAATCGGAAATTTTACGGCAACGCGATGTTTTTCTTTATTTGCAATCCAACTGGTAATTGAATCGGTATTATACCTTAAAGTGTCCGGTTGTAACCGTGTGCTATCGTTCCTTACAATATAAAAAGCAAGTTTTTCCCATTCCTGCACTCTAACGCATCCGTGGCTCAATGAACGGATACTATTTTTAAAAAGATACCGCTGGTTGGTATCATGCAGGTAGACGGAAAATGGATTTTCAAAATTAAATTTAATTACTCCCAAGGCATTGTCATCACCACTACCCTGTTGAATTTTATAAGGTATGCCTTTCGAATACCTGGCCCAGTTTACCGTGGATGGATCTATTTTTTCTCCTTTGAAATTATATAAATTTAATCCTTTGCGGGCAAGATAGCCCGCGTTCTTTTTTAAAGCAGGTAACATTTCTTTTTTGATAATACTCTCGGGCACCGTCCATGTTGGATAAATGATAATATCGCTAATGGCACTTACTAACTGCGGCGTAGGAGTCGATGGTTTTCCACAAATAATCCGGGAAGTAAAGCAAATACTATCTGAGTCATGTAACTGCAAATAATAGCCCGGCAGGTTAACCCAGATGTATTTTTTCGGAAGGCTGTCCGGCAATTGTTTATACCGGTCAAGCGTTACAGCAATTCGATTGTACTTCTCCACATCTGTGTTGTTAAGTAACTTTAAGAGGCCCGCAGAAACCTTTCCATCAACCGGAACTTTTTTTAACTTTTGATATTTTTTAATTGCAGCTGTAAGTTGTACAGCCTCCGGTAAAGTTGTATTGAATTCAATCACGGCGCTTTCGCTAAGGCGTAGCTGCAATTTTTTTATGAATGCCAGTGAGTCTTTTTCAACTCCTGCTTTGTAGGAGTAATCAACGTAAGTATATAGCCTGGTGTCCATACTGTCTAAAAATCGTTTTATTCCTGCTTTCAAATCCAGGTAGCCTTTTAAAGACGGTTGCAGCGACTGAAAAATGCCAGGCAAGGCATACCCTTTTTTAAGCTGATCAAGTGGTGTAAAAAAATGCTTTTTATATGTTGAAGTATCATTTTTCCATGAACTGCTGTCAGCCTGTAACCTGCCTTGAGAAAGATCTCCGGCTATGTGCATGAATGCGTCTGTAAGTAAGATGTCGGCTTTTGTCCAGAGTACCGCATCCCTGCGTTGGACAGAATCACCATCAAGCGCCTTCTTAATGTCAATGATCCTTGAAAATTGGTAATCTTCTTTAAACAAACCATCAAATGAAGCTGTGTCGAGGTAGCTCAGTAGTAACTCTGCCTGCGGCAACCATTTCCCGGTATCACTCCACAAAGGCTGATATTCATTTTTCTGGTAATAATTTTCTGTAACCTTAAAAAAGAAAAGTTTTAAACTGTCATTTATCCTGCCGTTACTATCCAGTGCAACCGCAAGTGAATTTTTGATATTCTCCCGCACGTATGAATTGATCGTTTTTGGATCAAGGACCAATTCCTTTTCCTTTAATATTTTATTGGTCTTATTTTTACAGGAAATAAAGGACGATAGCAACAGGATGACAAAAAATAAACGGGTCCTCGGGCTATTCATGCTCATGTGCAACTTGATTCAGCAACAAGGTAATGATTCGTTGTTATTTGCCTGCTTTTTGTTTATAGAAGATCAGGCTTCTTACCATTACAGGCCACCGGCTAACTCCAGCAACTTCACTAACTTTGTAAAGTTTTCATAACTATATCAATGAAATATTACATCATAGCTGGTGAAGCAAGCGGAGACTTGCATGGGAGTAATCTGGTAAAAGAACTGCATAGGTTAGATGGCCAGGCGACTATAAGATGCTGGGGTGGTGAAAAAATGAAAGCCTCCGGTGCAACACTTGTAAAGCATTACCGCGATCTGGCATTTATGGGATTTACAGAAGTTATTAAAAACCTTCCCACTATTTTTAAGAACCTGGCTTTTTGTAAAAAAGATATTCTTGCAAATAAGCCAGATGTGCTCATTTTGATTGATTACCCGGGATTTAATTTACGCGTCGCAAAATGGGCAAAAACAAAGGGATTTCTGGTTGTTTATTATATTTCTCCCCAGGTATGGGCCTGGAAGGAAAATCGCGTGCATACAATAAAAAAATGCGTCGATAAAATGCTGGTGATCCTACCCTTCGAAAAAGAATTTTATAAAAAATGGAATTTTGAAGTGGAGTACGTTGGTCATCCATTGATAGAAGTAGTGAACGAATTCAAAATGCAACATCCGGCTTTAAAATTACCTGTTACCAATAAAGAAATCATCGCCTTACTACCCGGAAGCAGGAAACAGGAGATATTGAAAAAACTTCCTATCATGCTGGAAGCTTCCCAACACTTCCCGCAATACCAGTTTATTGTGGCAAAGGCGCCGGGGCTGGAAGATGATTTTTACAACGCATTATTA
>JACMPR010000182.1 GCA_014377385.1 Ferruginibacter sp.
ATCACTGGAGGTTCGTTGGTATCTCGTTTTCCATTGCCGTTAATATCCAAAAAAGGAATGAATTTCATGCTTGCGCGTCCTACACTGGTCTTATTGTTGAAATCTATAAAATCTGCTGTGGGCTCATAAATCAGGCTGCCGCTGGCTGACTGAGAAAACGAAGCCATGTTTTTGGAAAAACTGCTTGAAAAACCAGTGCTTATCGTCTCGAAATCATATCTGAAACCTATTTGCAGGTAACTGCTACTGGTCTTGAAATTACGATCAAAAGAAGCCTGAACAGAGCCTTTTTTGAATACTTGTTTTTTTAGTTCTGCTCTAACCGAAGTGATGCCATCAGAGTTGTATTCATATCTTACTTGGGGGATAAAAACAAATCCTTTTGGGAGACGGAGTGAAGTGGACAGGTTGCTGTAAATGAATTGCTTATTGGAATCGGTAAAAAAGGAATTGGTGGTAAAATTAAAATTTAAACCATAGGCCGTCCCGGACAATAAAAACTCTGCAGTAGTGTGTTTACTGGTATTAAACACATTTTGCTGCACAGAGAATCGGGAATTACCCGAAAAATGAGCGGTATGTATGGGGTAGGAGAGCGTTAGCTTTCGCATTTCGGAATAATTGAAACGAACGACCTGTTGGTTTTTGTCATACTTTGTATAATCCAACTCCAAGCGGAGGTTGTTGGGAGCGGTATAGTTCAGTAATCCATTGTACATAACTTTAGGATAGTAGGCTCCCGAAACAAACAATTGAGACGATACACGTACGGAAGAATTGAAAAAAGGGATGATTTTATTTTTATTTAAAGTCGAAACGTATTCCATTCCGCCTCCTAGGGTGATATAATTAGAAAGGCCATAGTTTACTTTTGCATTGGCAAAAGGACTGTTCTTGCCATCTTCTATGATTCCGGAACTCAGGACGTATTCGAAGTCTTTTTTGGGAAGAAATTGAAAAGGAATCACAAATTGTTTGCCTGAAAGCTGTTCTTCACCCCAGGGACCGTAGTAGCGCAGTGAGATTTCGGTGCGGCCATACATCAGCGGAACATTAAACGAAAAAAAACCGTTGGCATCGGCTTTTACGTAATCAACTAACACATTATTAATGTAGAGCTCCACCATCCAGTCTGGCTGGGTATGATCGCTCAACGTATAAGTCCCGAAAGATTTCCTGATTTGGGTGGGTGCATTGGTGATTTGCCCACCGACAACCGGATGCAAAATAGTAGCCGTTGACGATGCGCCTATTCTCCCTAAAGTGATCTGGCTTATGTATTTATTGTCGTCGTTGATATACCGCCATCGGTACTGTTGTTTTTTTAATTCAAAAGGCTGGTTGCTGCCGTAATTAAGCGAGCTTGTCAATTCCCCTCCGGCAAGGATGCCACCCAAATTTAAAAGCAGTCTTTCAGAACGGAAGCCATTCGCCTGCTGATTGGCATACACGGCCCAGTTGGCTGTTCCAAAATGAAATAGGGGCTTGTCCCTGACCAGGGTGGTATCGGCAGTAACTTCGTTTTTGATTTTGTTGATGTTAGCCCGCAGTTGTGCGATACGCGCTTCCTTGACGGCTGGAAGTTCCAGTTTCGAGGACATCGAAACGGACAAAGTGCTAAAAATGAAGTTGTTTTCGAGCTCAAAAATCGTATTGAAATAGGAGGCTTTCAGGAATAAATTGGTGTTGGTACGGATCAAATCGCCGGGGTTCAGCGGAATTATCTGATCTCTATAGGTTATCTGGCTAGTGTTTTCATCAATTTTGAAAGTGTTGTCCTGTTGGATAAAAAAACCTTCAATGCTGCTATAACTGGAGTTAGTGGTGTTTTTAATCTCTAAAAAATCAAAAATATTGGGTACAGAAAGATACACTTCGTCGCCACAGATTATCGAGGGCAGCTCAGTACTTCCCAAGTATTTTACTTGAAGCGTCAGCAGTACTTCATCACAGTCGAGTTCTTGTGCGTTGGCGGAAGAAGGCACGGATGCCAATAGGGTAATGAATAGACATAAAAGAGTGCCGGACTTGTGCGCAAACAATCCGTAGCAACAAATCCAATTGCTGAGTGTAATATGTTTTTTTTGAGTACCCTCAGTCATTATATATTCTAAGGTGCAACAGACCGTTGATTAAGACGGCCGGAAACAATTAAGGAATTCAAAGAGCTCGTTATAAGCGTAAGGAGGATTCAGCATATTTGATGCCTTTGTCTTGTGTCGAATAGATGACCTGAAGCTGACCTTTGGTGTAATCTATATTTGAGGTGGCAATGAGTTTTATCTTGGCTCTGCGTAAATTTCCAGGAGCGTACACGGCAAAGCCTTTTAAAGTGGCTGCGCTGCTGGTGATTCCTGCAGCAGAAATATGGTTGACTTGTATGTCGCCATAACAGGAGTAGTTCCCGCTGCGATTAAAATCTAAGGAAAGGATACTTCCCTCTTCGGACTGTTGCACTGCCAAATTCGATAGTGCCACGGTTGTGGTGGTTTCTCCTATGGTAATGATATTGGCAATTGAAATTCCAAAAACCGGCTTTATACTGATGCTTAGGCCTTCTGGTTTATCGGTGGTATCTTCTTTCTCTAAAAGCTTGGTCTTAGGGACAGCACGGAAATAAAGATGCGAACGGTATTCACCTTTTTGCAGTCCATTGGTTTTGATCAGCTGTATTTTTACTGTTTGCGATCCATGGGGAGCAAGAGTAATCGTACGGGGGTAAAACCGCAGATAGGGAGACGCAAAATGTTGGTTGTGTTCCGGTTCTTCGATAGAAATAAATTTGCCGTCCTGATCCATTTTTATTTCGTTGTACGACATTTTATAGGTGGCAGTATCTTTCCCGGTATTAGACAGGTTGATAATCTGCATCCTGTTTTGGATGCCGTCAAAGCTGATGCGTTTGGGGAAAATCATTAAATCCCCCTGCGCCATTAGCGTACAGCTAAAGGATAAAAACAATAGTAAAACTAGTAAATTTTTCTCTTTCATGGGAAGTCATTCATTATTTTAGCTTTCAATTTTAGAATTGACAGCAATGGTTAATAAGGAGTAAAAAGAAATGTGCGAAACGCTGACAGCCTTCTCGTAGTACTAGTTGTAATTCACTATCACTTCAAGACCAGCGGCATTGATATAAGAACCCGCAGCTTGTGAGGCTCCGGCATTTAGCGTGGCTCCTACAAGAA
>JACMPR010000183.1 GCA_014377385.1 Ferruginibacter sp.
ATTTGGATTTTTACTCCAGGAATATATCTGCTGATTAGAACGTAATTCCTCACCGGAAGATTTTTCTTTTTTACGTGGGGAAGGATTTTGTGCCAACAATCCATAAGCTGCATACTCCCACTCCGCTTCTGTAGGAAGGCGGTATCCCATGTTAAGGATCCCATCTTCCATTTTTACCGTACTACGAGGTTTGTTATTAATGTCTTTAAGTTCAGATTTCTTTGGTTTACTTCTTCCCTGTATCAGTTCGGGATTCATCAGGTAAGTCTCGGTATTAAATGAACCATCGCCACCTGCGCCTTTCATTTCCCTTTTGATCGCATCTTTTTTTAAGTAACCTTTTTTAACCAGGCTAAGTTCATTCACCCTGTCCGTTCTCCAGATACAAAAATCATGTGCCTGCTGCCAGCTTACGCCAACTACGGGGTAGTAATTATATGAAGGGTACCTGAAATAATATTCTACATAAGGTTCGTTGTAAGCAAGTTCCTCTCTCCACACCAATGTATCCGGAAGCGTTTTATTTACAATATTTGTATCACCACTGAAGGTGTTTTCAATCCAATACATATATTCCCTGTAATGAACGTTGGCTACTTCTGTTTCATCAATAAAAAAGGAAGGAATGGTAACCCTGCGGGGAACATTGTTCCAGTCGCCCATTACATCTTCATCTTTCGCACCCATCACGAAGGAGCCGCCCTGTACGAAAACCAATCCCGGGCCAGCCTTGGGATATTTTACTTTGGAGACATGGAAATTTCCCAAGTTTTTGTCATCATATGCCCAGCCAGTTACGCTCGACTTACCTTTTTTCTTGGCAAACAGGCCACATGAACTAAAGGTGCTGGCAGTAAGGGCCGCGGCCACTAAGAGAATCAGGTTTTTACCTGAAATTATTTTTTGCATGTGCATTCGTTTTGCAAATTGTTTAACGAAAGGATTTCTTTAATATTGTATTGGGATTACGCTAACTGCGAATATAAATACTTTGAAGCACATGGAAATAGTTTTGCCTTATTTTTCGCAAAATTAATACGCTTCTTTTCATTGCCTCTTCTATCCAACAAATAATTCATTTGTCTTTTGATGCCGACGAATACTGTAACGTTGCGGAGAACGCAATTATTCTGCGTGCAATAAAAAAATATGTAGATACGTTTTCGTTGTTTACAATGACATAAGAGAAATATTTTTCATTCGATAAAAATGTTTTCAATATATTTGGCTCCCGTTTTTTAATTGTTTTTTAACAACGGGGTATAAATAAATTGGTGTTTTAAAGAAATCCGCTATTTTTACAGCAAATAAAACTATTAAATCAACGCTTATAGAGGTAAGTCTACCTAACCAAGACAAAACAAAAAACGCATGAAACAAGCAACTTTGAAACTAACTGCCCTAGTTATGTTAATGGGAGGCGCAATTACAGCCAATGCCCAAACCGATGATAATACGAAGATCAATGTCGTAACAACTGCTGTCCCTTTCCTACGTATTTCTCCAGATGCCAGGAGTGGTGGAATGGGCGATATTGGTATCGCTACATCGGCAGACGCCAATGCTGGTTTTTGGAACCTTGCGAAAACTCCTTTTTCAAAACAAAAAGCGAGCATTGCAGTCACCTATACGCCTTGGTTAAATGACCTTAAATTAAATGACGTTTACCTTGCTTCATTGGCAGGTTACTTTAAATTAGATGACATACAGGCTATTTCAGCTTCATTGAGGTATTTTAGTTTAGGAAGCATCCAGTTTACTGATTTTAACGGGGCACCGTTAAATTCTTTCCGTCCGCGTGAATTTGCGATTGACCTGGGATATTCAAGAAAGCTGGGAACGAAAAGCGGTCTTGGTGTCGCAGTTCGTTACATCAGTTCAGATCTTGCCGGTGGTAATGTAAATGGTGTGAGTTACAAAAAGGGATCTGCTGTTGCCGGTGACCTTCACTTCTTTCACAAAGGAGAAAACGAAGCAGGAAATGGAATTAATTGGGGTATTACTTTAAGTAATCTTGGTTCAAAGATATCTTACACGAGTGATGCCACTCAGAAAGATTACATTCCTGCAAATCTTGGTATTGGCGCCACTTATAACAAAGCGCTTGATGCTGATAATAAAATTACTTTCGGAATTGACCTGAATAAATTATTAGTTCCAACGCCACCATTAGGACTTGATTCAGCTGGTACAAGGCTAAAAGATTACCGCTCAAAGGGCGTTGTGAGCAGCTGGTTTAGCTCATTTGGAGATGCTGAACAGTCAGGAGGCGAAATCAAAGAAGTGACTGTATCTCTCGGTGCTGAATATTGGTACAAAGAACAATTTGCTTTAAGAGCAGGTTATTTTTACGAGAATAAATTGAAAGGAGACCGCAGGTATTTTACACTGGGAGCTGGCCTGAAGTATAATATGTTTGGTTTAAACTTCGCATATTTATTGCCAGCAGGTTCCGGGGTTAACCGCAATCCTCTATCAAACACGGTTCGTTTCAGTTTGCTGTTTGATATTGACGGGAAATAAGACTCAAAAAAAATATTACAAGGCGTTTCTTTAACCGGAAACGCTTTTTTTATTTTATGATTTATCTTGCATACAATTCTACCAGGAGAATTGTATGTGATTCCTTAATTGTTTAGCGATACAATTTGCAAAAAAAATAAAGCTGCATTTTTGATGACATCAATCAGGTTTACAATGCTATATATTAACGTATAATTTATAACTCATAATTCACAAATCATTTGTCCTACAGAATTGGTACAGGAATAGATTTTCACCAGCTGGTCACCGGCAGAGCGCTCTGGATAGGAGGCGTACAGATCCCACATCACAAAGGAGCCCTTGGGCACAGCGATGCAGATGTTTTGTTGCACGCCATCTGTGATGCCTTGCTGGGCGCTCTATGCCTTGGCGACATAGGTGTTCATTTTCCCGATACGAATGCCGCTTACAAGAACATAGACAGTAAATTATTACTGAAGCATACATTTGACCTAATAACAAATAAGGGATACCGGGTTGTAAACATCGACAGTACGCTCTGCCTGGAAGCGCCTAAGATTGCGCCGCATATCTCCGCGATGCAAGATGCGATCTCCCATATTTTATTAATCGGGAAATCGGATATTTCCATCAAAGCAACTACCACTGAAAAAATGGGATTTGCCGGAAGAGAAGAAGGCCTGGTAGCGTATGCTACAGTTTTATTAGAAAAAATCAACGTTTAATTTCGATAGATGGAAAAAATCAAAATTCCAATTGTGAACTGCTCGCAAAATGATTTGCCTTCTTACGCAACAGCTGGTGCTGCCGGTATGGATATCCGGGCAGCTTTGAATGCAACTATTGTATTAAAACCTTTTGAACGAAAGTTAATTGAAACAGGGCTGTTCATAGAATTACCAGATAATTATGAAGCGCAGATACGCCCCAGAAGCGGGCTTGCTGTTAAACAGGGATTAACCTGCCTGAACTCCCCGGGTACCATCGACAGTGATTACCGCGGCGAAATAAAAGTATTGCTTATCAATCTCAGTAATGAAGACCAGGAGATATATAATGGCGACCGTATTGCCCAAATGGTTATTTCAAAAATTGATAAGGCAGAACTGATTCTGGTACAGCAATTGAATATTACGGAACGGGGTAGTGGCGGATTCGGCCATACCGGCAAGCAATAAATGCATTGCTATTTTCACCATCAAAAAAAATAATGAAGCATTTAATTTTTATCACGACCGTCCTTCTAAGCTTATTGTTTACAAGTTGTAAAACTACCAGGCAAATTAATAAAGTTATTGCACCAAAGGATACCAGCAATACGATGAATCACCAGTCTGCCGGAGATTCACTCAGGATGATAAACGCCACCATCGGGGTTTTTAAGTCTCATTACATTGATTTTAAGACTTTTTCTGCTAAAATAAAATTAGATATCAGTGATAACAAAGGCAAGCAGCCCGATATTACAGCGGTTGTAAGGATCATCAAAGACAGCGTGATCTGGATATCTTTATCAGCCACTTTTTTAAACATTGAAGTGTACAGGGTGCTCATTACAAAAGACAGTGTTATCCTGCTGAACAAGCAGGCCAAAGAAGTTCAATATAGATCGCTGGATTATTTGCAGGAAGTTACAGAGATACCTTTTGATTTTAAAACTGTGCAGGACCTGCTGGTAGGTAATCCTATTTTTTATAATGATACCATCGATTATTACAAACAGGATGACCGCTTTATCCTGATAGCTTCATTGGGAAAGGATTTTAAAAATCTTATTACACTTTCACTGGATAATAAATTATTATTACACAGTAAAATGGATGATGTAGACAGGGCGAGGAACCGCACAGCAGATATCACCTATGATGAGTATGAAAATAAGAACGGTATTTTCTTTTCAACTAACCGCCAAATCAGTGCTTCGGAAAAGAATAAAATTGATATCGGTATGAAGTTTAAACAGTATGAGTTTAACAAAGAATTATCTGTGTCTTTCGCTATCCCCAAAAATTATAAACGCAAATAGGCGTTATTTGTAAGCATCAGCTATCACAAGTAATAATTGTCTATCCTGGATTTATTTCTACATCCCTAAAAATTCAGTACATGATTAAATTCATTGTCTCTTTTTTTATATTTAACCTTACTGTATTGGCAGTTGTTGCCCAACCCCAGACAAGGGAAGAACTTGAGCGGCAACGCCAGGAATTGAAAAAGGAAATCGAGCAGACCGAAAAATTACTTAACAGCAATAAGGCTCAAACCAAAGAGAACCTATTAGGGTTAACCCTTATAAATAAAAAAGTAAATCTGCAGGATAGGGTAATAGATAATATTAACCGGGATTTAAATATGCTCGACAACAGCATATTCACCATGCAAAAAGATGTACGCCGGTATGATAAATTGCTGGATACCTTAAAACAGGAGTATGCAAAAAGCATGGTATATGCTTATAAGAACCGGAGTGACTATGATTTTTTAAATTTTATTTTTTCCTCTGCAAATTTCAATGATGCCATTAAAAGGATAGCCTATTTAAAGAGTTACCGAACGTACCGCGAGATGCAGGGACAGAATATTTTACGTACGCAGGATTTACGTAAAAACAAGATACAGGATCTTGGCGGCACCAAGCAAAAAAAGAGTATAACGTTACAGGTACAGAGTAAAGAAATGGCAGCACTGGAAACTCAAAAACAGGAAAAAGACAGGATTGTTTCTGAATTAAAGAAACAGGGCAAACAACTTAATAACCAGATCGCCGCAAAACAAAAACAAATGGCAAAAGTGAACAATGCCATTAATATTGCTATTAAAAAGGCTCTGGCAGATGCACGCAAAGAAGCGATGGCAAAGGCGGCACGGGAAGAAAAGACAAGAAAGGAAGCAGCAAAAGAACTGAATAAGAATGCCCCTGTTGACAATAAAACGCCTGCTTCAAATACGAAAAGTGTTTCGCCCGCCAAATCGAAGACACCCGCCAAAACGGAGCCAAGTGTACTGCTAAATCCTGAGAACATTGCATTGAATTCCAGTTTTGAAAAGAACCGTCATTCGCTGCCATGGCCATTAGACAGGGGCGTGATTCTGATGCATTACGGTGCTAATAAAATGCCAAGCGGAACTACGCTGGATGTTACCTGTGTAACGATTTCGGCTGATATTGGAACCCCGGTAAAAGCCGTATTTGACGGAACAGTTACTACTATTCAAACCATTGAAGACATGCAGGTGGTGATCCTGCAGCATGGCCGGTACTTCTCTACTTATAGTAATTTATCAGGTGTTTCTGTACAAAGGGGGCAAGAAGTAAAAACCGGGCAAACACTTGGAAAAGTTGCTGCCAACTTTGATGGCGTAGGGGCCATCGATTTTTACATGAGCAATGAGAATAGCAATTTTGATCCGGAATCGTGGCTACGCCGCCGTTAGTTTCAGTGCTATTGGTAACAAAGCAATTAAACTACAGGCAGTCCAATCACTGATTCATATAGTTTTTCGTATTGCGGAACGATGTTATGGATGTCGAATTTTTTTGCCTGCGCCAGCGCATTTGCTTTAAACTGTTGATGCGTTTTTTCGTCTTGTAAAATTTTAATAGCATTGTTGCTCATGTCATCTACATCGCCCACATTACTCATATATCCACAGTAGCCGTCAATGTTTATTTCGGGCAAACCGCCCGCATTGGTTGATATTACGGGTACCTCTGAAGCCATCGCTTCCAGCGCAGCGAGTCCGAAACTTTCGTATTCACTGGTAAGTAAAAAAAGATCAGCAATTGGAAGGATGTCTTCCATCTGTTCCTGTTTTCCCAGGAATTTTATTTCTGCACAATCATCACAGCTACGGGTAAATGCTTCGATCTCCGGGCGTTCGGGGCCATCGCCGATCAGTAGTAGTTTTGCCGGGATTTTTTTGTTTAGCAGCAAGAACGTTTTCACCACATCCATTACTCTTTTTACTTTTCTGAAATTAGAAGCATGCACAATAATCTTTTCATTATCAGGCGCAATCAATTTTTTAAATGCGTCTACCGGTTTCCGGTGGAATCGCTGCACATCAACAAAATTATGAATCACTTCAATGGGTTTATCAATCGTAAAATTCCGGTATGTTTCTTCTTTTAAATTATATGAAACTGCCGTCAGGATATCGCTTTCTTCCATCGAAAAAGTTACCACCGGGCTGTATGTTTTATCGCGGCCTACCAACGTGATATCTGTACCATGAAGGGTAGTGATTACCGGGATGATTTTATTTTCCTTTGCCAGTATTTGTTTAGCCATGTAGGCTGCTGAAGCATGCGGGATGGCATAATGAACATGCAGCAGGTCGATGTTATTATTTTTTACAACATCCACCATGGTGCTCGCAAGTGCAGTTTCATAGGGAGGAAAGTCAAACAACGGGTAAGTTGGAACCCTCACTTCATGATAAAATATATTGGCATGAAAGCCACTCAATCTAACTGGTTGCTGGTACGTAATAAAATGAATATTATGGCCTTTTTCTGCCAGCGCTTTTCCGAGTTCTGTTGCCAACACGCCACTTCCTCCAAAAGTAGGATAACAAACGATTGCTATATTCATAAATGTAATTTGACGGCCATTTACATGCAATTTACCAATTAAATAAACAAGCCTTTTATTATTAATTGATTAACGGTTATTGCTTAAGTTTGTTGAGTTGAGAAGATACTCCAGCTTGTTGGATCACTGTAATTTTACTATGATGAAAAAAAGATTGACCGTGCCGTTGTTATTACTTTTTAGCGTGGCTTCTTATGCGCAGAACAGCGATTCAATTTTAATAAAAAAGATTGCCGATGAAATATTGATCAACGGGGTCGCTTACGAAAACCTTCGTTATTTGTGTAAGCAGATCGGGCCAAGGCTTAGCGGATCGGTCAATGCACAAAAGGCTGTACTGGCAACAGCCAAAATGCTCAGAGATGCCGGTGCCGATACGGTGTATTTACAACCTTGTATGGTGCCGCATTGGATCAGGGGAGAAAAAGAGTCTGGCTATATTGAAACAAACAGTAATAAAAAATACCAGTTGCATTTGTGTGCATTAGGTAACTCCGTGGGTTCCGGTAAAACAGGCGTGAAGGGTGAGGTAGTACAAGTTACAAACTTTGCAGAACTCAACCGTTTGGGGGAAGCCGGCATCAGGGGTAAGATTGTTTTTTTTAATATACCTATGAATCCTGCCTATGTCAGCACTTTCCAGGCTTACGGTGAAGCCGGTATTGGCAGAAGGAGCGGGTCGGCACAGGCAGCCAGGTATGGTGCCGTTGGGGTGATGGTAAGGTCACTTGCCAGTAACGTAGATGATTATCCGCATACAGGCGTTACACAATACAATGACTCATTTCCGAAAATTCCGGCGGTGGCCATAAGCACCAGCGATGCAGAATGGCTGAGCAAAGAATTAAGTAAAAAAAATCCATTAAATGCCTGGTTTCAAACAACCAGCAAAATGCTTGATGATGTAACTTCTTTTAACGTGATAGGTGAGTTGCGGGGAGAAAAGTATCCTGCAGAGATCATCACAGTTGGCGGGCACCTGGGTAGCTGGGATCTTGCAGAAGGAGCCCAGGACGATGGCGCCGGAGTTGTCCAGAGTATTGAGGTCATCAGGGCTTTGAAAGCCGCAGGTATTCAGCCCAAGCGGACCGTACGGGCAGTACTTTTTATGAATGAAGAAAATGGTGGACGAGGGGCTGAAGCGTACCTGCAAGCCGCTAAACAAAAAAAGGAACAGCATATTTTTGCGCTGGAAAGTGATGGGGGAGGATTTACGCCCCGTGGTTTTGGCCTGGAGATGAACGAGATCCAGGTTAATAAAGTGCAGCAATGGAAAAGCCTTTTTTATCCGTACGGGGTGTACCAGCTTGCTGCAGGCGGAAGTGGTTCGGATGTGAAGCCTTTGCGACAAATAGGCACACCACTTGCCGGGTTAAATCCCGACAGCCAACGTTATTTTGACCTGCATCATGCTGCAACCGATATTTTTGAAAGCGTGAGTAAAAGGGAACTTCACCTGGGTGCGGTAAATATGGCTATGTTTGTGTGGCTGGTCAGTGAATATGGATTGTGAGGTCGATATAGGTCATGGAAAATGAATAATAGATCCTGCACATCTAAGATGGATTGAACCTTTAATTCTTGAATAAATGTGGAATACAATACTCAAAATAAAATAATGCAAACAGAAACATTTACGTCAGCCCCGAAAAAAAGTGGATTCAGGAGATTTATGCGGATATTTTTATTTATCTCCCTCCTCGTGGCGGGTATCGTAATATGGTGGAATTATTTTTATGTTTTTGGAGAAGGGGTAAAATCCGGTGAACTCAACTATGTCGTAAAAAAAGGAAATATTTTCAAAACATACGAAGGCAAACTTATCCAGTCGGGTTTGCGATCAAAGGCAGTCGGCACCGTTCAGTCTTATGAATTTGAATTCTCTGTAACCAACGACAGCATTGCAACTTTCTTAATGAATAATAGTGGTAAATATTTCGACCTGCATTACAAAGAATATAAGCACCCGATTGCATGGCGCGGTTATACAGCTTTTATTGTTGACAGAATTGTTAGTACTAAAGATGTTGAACGCTGATCAGCAGGCATCCGCCTCATGCTTCCCCTGTTTTTTTAATTGTGGCCATTACCTGCGTATAATAAAAAGATAACGGGCAATTTATGTAATTCAGGTTTGTCCGCTTTCCATTCCTTCATTGTTTTAGTAAATATGCGTTCATCCGGGGCTGTTATATTGCTGCCAATGCACAGTTTTGTACCGGGTTGACAATGCTGGACCAGGCTGTCGAGCAGTTGGTTGTTGCGGTAGGGTGTTTCTATAAATATCTTGGTACTATTATATTTGGCAGAAGCGGTCTCCAATTCCTTTATTTTTTTTGTTCTCGCAATCGAATCTATTGGCAGGTAACCTGTAAACTCAAACTGCTGGCCATTCAGGCCACTGGCCATTAAAGCCAGCAGGATAGAACTTGGGCCAACGAGCGGTTTAATGGTGCAATTCATTTCCTGGCCCACAGCTACCAGCACCTGCCCGGGATCCGCAATGCCGGGGCAACCGGCTTCACTGATGATGGCGATATCTTTTCCCTCTTTTATTTTTATTTTTAAGTTATTTACCTGTTCCGCTTCGGCTTTATGTATCGTGAACCATTCATACTCATCGATCACGATATTTTTATCCATGGCTTTTAAATAGCGTCTTGCTGTTCGTTCATTCTCCGCAAATATTACGGTACATTTTTTAATGGCATCTAAAACATAAACAGGAATGGTCTCTAACACATCCTCCGCGAGAAAACAAGGTATTAAATAGATGGTGCTCATAAGTTAGCGAATGATTACATGAGTTTTTTGAGCCTGGTGTAAGCTAAGCGTGGCGGCAACAACGGCATAACTTGGAGCTAACAACCATCCAATTACCGGAAAAATATGCAACATATAAAATACCATTCCGTTGCCAATTGCAAGGCCTTTGTGATTGCCGATAAGATCAATACTTTGCTGTGCACTCATTTTATTTCTTTCGCTGCTGTAGTCAAGCATGGAGAAACCGAAATAATAACATTCAACCAACAACGCCACAACGGGAGCTACCCAACCAATAAGTGGAATAAACGAAAGGATAAGAATAGTTATCACGTAAACAGATTGCCACAACATATTTCTCAGGGCTATTTTAACGGCACGAATGATGTCAACCAATAGCTGCTTAATACTAAAAGGAAATTCTTTGTTCGCAATAATACTGTCTGTTTTTTCACTCAGGTAAGCAAAAACGGGGGATGCGATGATCAAAAAAACGAATTTAAACAGGGAAAAATAAAAAAGTAACAGTACCAGCCGTAAAATAATCTGCCCTACAATAAAGAAAAAACTCAGCCAGCTGTCATGCATCCTGTCTAACCAGCTTTTTACGCCCGATTTTAATAAAATGAATTCGATAGCGGAATTACTTGATATCCAGAAAAGATAAATGCCTCCGATGAAAAGAATGCTGTAAATAAGACCGGGTATCAATATCCATTTCCAAAGCCGGTGTTTTACAATGAAGCGATGTGCTTCAAAATAAGCTTGTATAGATATGATGATTTCTTTAAGCATTACCTGATGGTCAGTGGTCCGGCTTTAAAGATAGGTGAATATGGGAATAAGTCAATAGCGGAGGGCCTCATTCGGTGAACGGGTCAAACAGGTGAATGCGGCAATTAGTGATTCCGGTTTGATGATAGTTCAGATTATAAGAAGTTTTTTCCTGCATGCGTATATTGACTCGTTGTTCTATTTTTGTTTTAAAATTGATCCATTACATGAGAAAACTGGATAATTCATTTTACAATCGTGGAGACGTATTGCAGATTGCAAGAGAATTATTGGGTAAAATTGTTGTAACAAAATTCGAAGGTAAAATCACCAGTGGCATGATCGTGGAAACAGAGGCTTATGTTGCAGTTACTGATAGGGCTTCGCACTCATTTGCCGGCAAAAGAACAGCCCGCAATGAGCAAATGTATGCCGCTGCAGGAACAACATATGTTTATATCTGTTATGGTATGCACCAGATGCTGAACGTAGTTACCAATGCAAAGGATGTACCCGATGCCATTCTACTCCGGGCTATTGAACCTGTTGAGGGCGTAGATCTGATGCTGCAAAGAACCGGTAAAGCAATAGCCGATTTTACCTTAACTAAAGGCCCGGGGAATGTTGCAAAAGCCTTGGGTATATCTAAAAAACATTCCGGCCTTAAATTTACAGGTACCGAAATTTTTATTTGCACAAAGGGAGATAGCCTCATTCCCCGGGAATTCATGGGTACAAGTAAAAGAATTGGAGTTGAAGGAGCAGGTACTGATGCCTCGCTGTTATATCGTTTTTATATTAAGGGAAATAAATTTGTGAGCGGCCGGCCTGTTAAATGAAACAATTCGATAAGCAGGTGTATTGGAAAACGGATTAAAACCTGGGACATGGCAGCCCTTTGCTTTCCGCTTTACGTTTGATGTAAATGACCGATATTTCCGAACCCCCACGGTTACCTGTAGCTGCTTTTAGGCTGCTGATATTGATGTCGTAGCTGGCTCCTATTCTTAAACCGGAAAATTCTAGACCCAGGTAAGGAATAACGGCATCATTTAACCTCATCCAGGCCCCGATGTAAACATTTGTTGGATTGATATTATCGCTATTGGCATTCAACGCCAAGGCTCCACCAAGTACAGTTTCACTTGCTTTATTTTGGGCCTGGTAAATAACTGAAGCATTTACGGCAACTACATCTGACACAGGAAAGGAGCCTCCACCATGTACGGTTAAACGGCCACTTAGATACCAGTTGTCGTCTTTAAAACTTATTTTGGGCCTGTTGATATGGTACATAGAAGCACCTAAATAATAATTATTTTCGCCATTGGACGAACCGGAAAACAACAGCCCGGCATTCACATCAAAATAATTTTGATTCTTATTATTGCTAAAAACTTCCAGGGTTGTGCCACGTTCAAAACCATTTTGTCCCAGTTCATCTGCAAAGGTTAATTTGGTGAAATCAAGTATCATACTTGAATAAGTACCCTGAAATCCAGCGCCGATCGTATTGTAGCCGTTCTCGTCTAAAGATTTGTGGTACGACATTGATACGGAACCATAATTAAGTTTAAGTGCACTGTTTGCACTGGCGTCGGTTACACCAGATATTCCCACGCCAAAAACATCATTTTCAGCAATTTTGTTCTTTAATATAGGAAAATCAACTGAGGCACTTGTAGTCACATACGCTTTAGGGATCGAAGGCCATTGGTCGCGGTGGTTTGCTGCCAATCTCCAAAGACCGTCGAATTTGCCCGTAAAAGCAGGGTTAAGTGTAAGTGGGGAAGAGAAAAATTGCGAAAAATGTGGATCCTGTGCCTGCACAACTCCGGTAATCATCAGGGCAAAAATAAAAACAAAGTATTTTCTCATTGATAAGAAGTTCTTAGCCTTAAAGATAAACAATTCGGGTAAAATGCTGCATTTTAAACGCGTAAACTTTCAAGTAAAAAAGCGGACGTGTTAATTAGTTGGTTTTGTTGGTGCTATTTGTCAACTTTTTTTATCATATACCAACGGTTTTGAATCAGCAATACCGGTGCCCGTCATTCAAAGCTTTTTATAAGTTTCAAAAAAATTTCAAGGATAAAAAAAATGCTTCATTTACAAACAAATCTTAGGCTATGGCCTGCCGGTGAGCTTTTTTATTGAAGTGACGCTTATCCCTGCATTTTGGAACCGTAGGCGAGATCACCGGCATCGCCAAGCCCCGGCACAATATATCCTTTTGCGGTTAGTTCATCATCTATAGCACCACACCAGATAATGGCTTTTGGTTCGGCACGCCTTACATATTCGATACCTACCGAGCAGGCAATGGCACAAACAATGTGCAATTCCCTGATATTTCCTTCGTCTTTAAGATATTGAATCGCTTTTACTAGGGAAGATCCGGTTGCCAGCATGGGATCACTGATGATGATGATCCGGTCCTCAATTTCCGGGCAGCTCATATATTCCAAACTGATCTCAAAACTTCCATCAGGCTGGTGTTTACGGTATGCACTCAAAAATGCATTGTCCGCTTTATCGAAGTAATTGAGTAAACCATTGTGCATGGCAAGGCCTGCCCGAAGTATAGTAGCAAGCACAGGCTGGTGTTTTATAACTTTACAGGTGGCAATACCCATTGGGGTTGTAATCTCTTTTTCCTCGGTTTCCAGGTGCTTGCTGATCTCGTAGCCGATTACTTCTGCAATTCTTTCAAGATTGCGCCGAAAGCGCATACGATCCTGCTGAACATCCACGTCGCGGAGTTCGCAAACCCAATTACTTAGCAATGAATGTTTCGCACTTAAATTGTGTACCATAATTGTTATTTTACCGGCCGTGTGAGCTTCACTGATGCGCAAGCGGAATGCCGGAGTAATAGCCGCGAATATATTTTAAATACATTAACAAACAAATCTAAAATAAAATCATTGAGCATAGCGTATTTTTAAGGAACTGTTTTGACAAAATTTTGACTTCAAACATTTTAAATTTCATATTATGAAACACTTATTCATTGGAATGGTTGCTTGCAGCTTTCTTTTTGTTGCGTGTAACAATGGGCATGATTATGATATAAAAAGTAACGAACAATATGAAAAGGGGAAAGTTTCCGTTGAAGAAATCGAGAAAAAAAATCCTGTTCGTTTCTTAAAAGTTACAGGAACTGATAAGAAAAATTTCCTTGGGCAGACGGTTATAAAAGGTAATCTATTCAATAATGCTAAAATGGTTCACTTCAAAGATGTAGAAATAAGGCTTTCTTTTTACAGTAAAACGGGCACATTGCTGGAGGAAGATCTGGAAACCGTTTATGAGACTATCAACCCAGGCGGAAGCACTACCTTCAAATCCAAATATTTTGTACCTAAAGGAACAGATAGTGTTGGATTGAAGGTAATAGCAGCAAAATATTAGGGTAAGTACCAGGTTCACGAAGCGGGCTTTCAACTCTTCGGTATTGCGGGATAATGAGCTTACCGTTTGTGAGTTTGAAATATTTTACCTGTAATAGTAGTTTACTAACCGCATAAATTTTACGCAGCCTGCTGTCCTCATTTTATAAAAGTAAAGCTGTCTCCATCAAACAAACCCCTGTCACTTAATTTCAAATGCGGGATAACCAGTAAAGCCATGAACGACAAGGTCATAAAAGGAGCACTGAGCGTACTTCCCATGGTATCTTTTACAAATTTATCTATGGCGGTATATTCCGCAGCCACCTTATAACCATCCAGGTTGCTCATCAGCCCGGCAACCGGGAGGGCCAGCACTTTTTCCTCTCCATCACAAACGGCACTTACGCCACCCCGTTGTTTTATTACAAGATTTACTGCTTTGCATAAACTTTCATCATCTGTACCAACGGCCACTATATTATGACTGTCATGTGCTACCGAGGAAGCAAGGGCTCCTTTTTTGATTTGGATATTTTTGATGAATGCTTTTGCTGTAATGGTATCACTGTAACGGTTTACCACAACTATTTTTAAAATGTCGCCGGCCAGATCGCTCACAATATTTCCGTTCTCAGTTTTGGGAATAACTTTTAGTTTGTTTGTGATCAATTGACCGTCCAGTGCTTCAATAACCACAATATTTTTTTCGTTATTGAATGGAATATTAAAATCTGAAATCTTCTTTTCGCTGCAATTGAATTCATTGATAATGGGCGCCGGATTTGTTTTGATGAGTGATGTCCCATTCTCTGCTACCAACGCTCCATCAATGTAAGTCTGCAATACCTTAAAATCTGTAAGGTCCTGCACCACGATAAAATCCGCTAAGTCACCCTCGGTCAATATTCCAACATCCAGTTTATAATGAAGTACAGGATTAATACAAGCTGCTTTTAATACTTTAAAAATATCGATTCCTTTTTTTACTGCTCTTGCACACAACCGGTTGATATGACTTTCTGCAAGGCTGTCAGGATGTTTGTCGTCACTGCAAAACATCATATTATCAGCATGGTCATGCAGGAGATCTACCAATGCCTCAAAATTTTTGGCAGCACTCCCTTCCCGGATCAGTATTTTCATCCCATGCTGCAATTTGTCAAGTGCTTCCTCCGCTGTAAAACATTCATGATCGGTACTAATCCCCGCATCAATGTATTTTTTTGCCATCTCTCCTCTCAAACCGGGGGCATGTCCATCTACCGGTTTATTGTATTTTTTTGCAGCGGCAATTTTTTTCATTACTTCCGGATCATTATGGAGCACGCCCGGAAAATTCATCATCTCACTTAGGTATTTTATCTCCGGCTGCTGCAGTAATATTTCTACATCATTTGAATTTAGAGCTGCACCCGCGGTTTCAAAAATGGTAGCGGGTACGCAACTTGGGGCACCAAAATTAAATTTGAAGGGTACTGTTTTTCCATTTTCGATCATAAATTCTACTCCTTTCATCCCGCAAACATTTGCAATCTCATGCGGATCACTAACCGTAGCTACCGTACCATGAACAACTGCCAGCCTTGCGAATTCGGAAGGAACAAGCATGGAACTTTCCACATGAACATGGCTATCAACGAAACCGGGTAATATGTGAGGTAAACCATCCACCGCGTCGCCTGTCCGGTTAATTTTACTGATTTTTTCCCCCGTAATTTCAACACTGCCAAAGAAAATCTCTCCTGCGGAAACATCAACAATATTTCCGGTGATGATAAATGGATTCATTTTATTGTAACTATTTTAATTTAATAATACAAAGCTACTAGTAATGCCCAACAGCCGACAGTTTTTTATATTATCTTGCAGCGCAGATCAAAATGCGGTAGATTTTTTCAAACCCTGTAATTTAAAATAAAATAAATAACATGAAAAAAATGAAAGTATTATTTGCAGCATTCCTTTTGTTTACCTGTATTCGCTTAAACGCACAGACGGTTGATGAGATTGTGAACATGCACGTGGAAGCAATGGGTGGTAAAGAAAAGTTAGCTGCTTTAAAGACAGTTAAAATGTCTGGTAACATGAGCGTACAGGGTACCGACATTGCGCTTACGATGACGAAATCACAAATGGTGGGGATGCGGGTGGATATTGAAGTTGGAGGAACCTCCAATTATCAGGTAGCAAACATGAAAGAGGGCTGGGTATTCATGCCTGCGATGGGTATGGCAGATCCGGTTGCAATGGATGCTGATCAGTTAAAATCTTATGCCAATCAAATGGATGTCCAGGGAGCTCTGTTTAATTACAAAGAAAAAGGATCTTCAGTTGAATTGGCCGGCACTGAAAAGGTGGATGGTAACGATGCCTATAAAATAAAAGTGACTTATAAAAATGGAAAAAATGGCACTTATTTTATCGACAAAAAAACGAACCGCATTGTAAAAACAAGCGGTAAAGCAACTATGCAGGGTCAGGAAATGGATGTTGAAACAACTTTTGCAGATTACAAGCAAACTGTTGACGGGTATTGGTTTCCATACGCAGTCACCAATATGCAGGGCACTATTAACTTTGATAAGGTAGAAGTTAATATGCCTGTTGATGAAAAAATTTACTCAAACTAAAGTGATCAGATAAGAGGAAAATGCTCCTTGATATCAAGGGGCATTTTTTTATTGTTAAAGTCATAAAGCTTTTTTTAATTTAATACTCACCTGAATGTTTGCTGCTTCTTCCTTTATCAATAAATTTATTTTTCTAAGAAAATCCTTTTACGATAAGCCTTTTCGCCTGCTGGATATTGGTGCCGGGAATCATTCTGCAAGTAAAACAATCAAAGTTTTTCCCAAATGCGAATACCACGGTGTAGATATGGAGAAGGATTATAACAATGATGCGCAGGATTTTAAGGCAATGTCTGCTTTCTATGAAATGGATGTAACCAAACTTGATTTTACTTCGATTCCGGATAATTATTTTGATGGAATCTGGATGGTACACGTTATTGAGCACTTATACAACGGTGACCTGGTGATTCAAAAACTTATTCCAAAACTACGAAAGGGAGGCTTTATGTATGTCGAATACCCGGGAATAAAAAGTACAAAACTTCCTTCGATGTATGGAACATTAAATTTTAAGGATGATTCAACGCATGTAAGGCTTTATTCGGTAAAAGAACTGAGTTCACTATTCAGGCAACACGCTTGTAAAATTTTAAAAGCCGGAACACGCAGGAATCCATGGTTTATCCTTGCAATGCCCTTCAGGATATTAAAAAGTCTTTTCTCCGGTAAGAAGATACAAGGCAATATTTTTTGGGATATTACCGGATTTGCGGAATATACCTGGATACAAAAGTCATAATTTCTCAATCCTCATCCAGCAAATCGGGCCTTCTTTCCCTCGTGCGACACAGGGCCTGCTCCTGCCGCCATTCATCAATCAGTTTGTGGTTGCCACTCATGAGTACATCAGGCACTTTCCAACCCCGGAATGTTTCGGGCCTTGTATACACAGGTGGGGCCAGCAGGTTGTCCTGGAAGGAGTCGGTGAGTGCCGAAGTCCCGTCATTTAAGACACCTGGAATCAAGCGACCAATCGCATCCGTTAGTACTGCGGCAGCCAGTTCCCCACCACTCAGTACATAGTCGCCAATGGAGAGCTCTCTTGTAACAAAATGATCACGGAAACGTTGGTCAATTCCCTTGTAATGCCCACAGATCAGCAGTAAATTTTTTTTAAGTGAGAGACTGTTGGCAGTCTGCTGGTTAAAGGTTTCTCCGTCGGGAGTTAAAAATATGACTTCATCGTAAACGGTATGTTTTTGTAAACTTTCAATTGCATTCACCAGGGGTTCTATCATCATAACCATGCCCGCACCGCCACCAAACTGGTAGTGATCAACCTGTGCCCTTGCATAGGTGGTATGCTCCCGGAGGTTTATAACATTTACCTCCAGCAAACCTCTATCCTTTGCCCGTTTCATGATCGAGTGTGCAAAAGGAGAAACGAGGAGGTCTGGTACAACGGAAATAATGTCGATCCGCATAGCGTTGGGTTTAAGTAAAAGGTCAGGCGTATTCTACGCAATTGATACTTTCCAGGCATTAAGCATTGGCCATTATATTTCAACCTTCTCCAGGTTTATCTTCAAATTTAAAAGTAAAAATGAAAATGTTATTACATCAATTCTCCCGGTACTTATGGCCTGAGCTCATGAGCCACTGTTCCCGGTAAAATCATCAATGTCTCTTTTATTCTTTTTGGTAGGTCGGCCAATTTTGCTCATGCGTTTGCCGGTATGAAACACGGCTGCCTGGAATTTTATGCGCTCCACTTCTTCTGCAGGTGTAATGTCAATATAATAGTTTACAGCCTCTGAATATTGTACCCGGTTGTGCAGCAAACCACTCACCTTGATAAGCCATTTCCGCCCTTCTGTCCTCACTTCGTATTCATCATGTAAAGCCACGGTTTTAGCAGCTTTTGCTGAACTTCCATTGTATTTTATCTTTCCCTTATCACACGCATCGGCTGCCTGGCTGCGGGTTTTGAATAGCCGGACAGACCAGAGATATTTATCGAGCCTGAGTTTTTCTTTTTCCATGAGTTAATAAACCGGCAACATAATCCCTGGAAGTCCGGCAAACAAAATTAACTTCTTTTTACAGCAATGGTAAGGCAGGCAGGTAGTATTTGCTTATTTTTATTTTTTATAAAAATAATCGTATATGAAATTAAGGATAAATTTTTTATGTGTATTTGTTGTTATTGTATTTCTACAGGTTGTTTCTGCACAAAACAGGGCTATCAAATGGACTGCCGATGGACTTGCTTACACAAAACTCAAAGACGGGAATATCGTGAGGGTAGATTTAAAAACGGATGCCGAAACTATTCTTATCAGGAAAGAACAATTAACCGCCGCCGGTAGTAGTATGGCACTGGTGCCCCAATCGTATGATTACAGTAGTGACAACAGTAAACTTTTATTATTTACAAATACGGCAAAGGTGTGGCGTTATAAAACCCGCGGCGACTACTGGATACTGGATATTGCCAAAAATCAATTACACCAGGTAGGCAAAAGTCTGCCGTCCCAATCGCTGATGTTTGCAAAATTTTCTCCTGATGGAAAACAGGTGGCTTATGTCAGCGAACATAATTTATTTTCCGAGGATGTTAATTCCGGTATTTCAAGAAGGCTAACGAACGACGGTAGCCGAAAATTAATTAACGGAACATTTGACTGGGTGTATGAAGAAGAGTTTGGCTGCCGCGATGGGTTCAGGTGGGGGCCCGACAGCAAACAGCTTGCTTTTTGGCAGGTAGATGCAACAAGAATCCGGGATTATTACATGCTCAATACAACTGATTCAGTTTACTCAAAAGTTATTCCAGTTGAATATCCTAAAACAGGAGATGCACCCTCGCCGGTGAAGTTGGGCGTTGTTACACTTTCAAATGGCGCCGTTCGCTGGATGAAAATTGACGGTGATCCGCAGCAGAATTATTTGCCTCGTATGGAGTGGAGTGGTTCCAGTGAATTGATCGTGCAGCAGCTTGATAGGAAGCAACAGGAAAGTAAGCTTATTTATTGCAATACTGCAGAGGGCAACAGCCGTACCTTCTGGGCAGAAAGTGACGACGCATGGGTAGACCTTAATGCATCGGAGCCGGGCGGCGATCCTTCCGGGTGGTCATGGGTAAATAAGGGACAGGATTTTTTATGGGTAAGTGAAAAAGACGGCTGGCGTCATATTTACCGCATCAGC
>JACMPR010000184.1 GCA_014377385.1 Ferruginibacter sp.
ATAGAGGTTATTTTTTGCTTAGAATTATTTTTAATAAATGTCAGTTCAATATGGTGGTACCCGTTTAATTTTAATTATTTTGTTGTCAATTTCTTTCAGGATTATTAATCAAAAATGTACAGATTATCTTTACATAAAAAATTATTTCTACCTCTTTTTCGCTAATTTTTATAATGCATTTGGTAACCATTCAATTGCGTTAAAGAAATGAGCAAGGCTAAAAAAAATCAAATAAATTTATTCGTTTTGGAAACTGTTGGGACCTGGGTTGTTTAATGGGTTCAGTGATGATGAAGCAGGCAATGCGGCTTATCTGCTTTTTGCAATTGGCGTTATTAGTACAAGGCTTTTGGACATAACGGTTTTGAGTAGTTCCCCCACTTGGCGAAAGCATGTCGGGCAGCTTTAGTGTGTAGGTATGCTTGTGTCAGACAACAAAAAGAATTAACAAGTATTGAGCAGCAAATATTGCTAAACAGCAATCGCTCACAACAAGCAATAAACTCAATAATAATAGCTATAAAACTTCTTGAAAAAATGCCATCTATATTTTAGTAGCTTTAATGCATGAGCCGAAAATATAAATTTTGGGATAGCAACAGCATGTATTTTATCAGCTTCGCTACAGTAAACTGGATAGATGTTTTTAAAAGAAATGAGTACAAGGATGAAATAATAAAAAGCTGGCAACATTGCCAGCAAAAGAAAGGACTTGAGATATAAGCCTGAGTATAATGCCAAGTCATTTACACATGATAGTAAGGAGCCACGATAAACCATTGGAAGATATTGTGAGAGATATGAAAGGCCATAATTCATCTCAATTAAAAAAGTTAATAAAAGAGCATCCGCAGGAAAGCAGAAGGGAATGGATAGTATGGATATGCGAAAGAGCAGGTAAAAATAACAGTAATAATATTGATTGGCAATTTTGGCAGCAACATAACCAGCCGATTGAAATATTGAATGACAAGATGTTTGCGGAGATTGTATTTTACATTCATCAAAGCCCTGTAGTAAGCGGTTTTGTGTATGAGGCAGAGCAATGGGTATATAGCAGTGCAAAAGATTATGCAAAAAATAATGGCATTATTAAACTGGCTGAGTTTTATTAGGGAAGTTTACTTTGATGAGCCAGCAAGGCACAAGGATAGCCAACGCGCAATGCCCGCCCTACACCCTTGCGCCAAGTACAAGTGTTCATCAGTTTGAAGAGGTACTTGCGCCAATGGGGGTTTCTAAAAAATAATCCTGCCTCCATAAAGCTCAATTTTTTGTAAATACAAAAGATAGAAAATCCCAATTCTGGTAGCGTAATCCATCAAGTATGGATTTATGCACAAAAGAAGTCTTTATACAAAAGAGAGAATACATTCATTTTAATCCGGTAGCAGCCAGCTTATGTAATTATCCGGAAAAATAAAAATATTCGTCAGCAAATTTTTATGAAAGCGGAATCGACGAATTTGATGTAATAAAACATTGGATGGCTTAGGATAAATTGGGGTATGGCTTCATACTAATGTTGGCGTAGCCGGGCAACAAAACCGTCCGTACGAACACCCAACATAGGCTGCTTCTTTTAGTTTGGCAAACGGCATAAAGGGAAGACCAGTTCAGGCTAAAACGCACAAATTTTTTGTTTTGACAATAGCGCCTTTTGAAGATAAAGAAGTCAGATATGCCTATAGTTGCTTACATGAATTTTTGACAATTATAGTTCAAGCCTACTCACCTGTGTGAAGTAATTTAAATAAACCTTATATAGTAACGGGTTGGCATAAGTAGGAACAAATCCTTTGGCAGTAGTCCCGGACGTAGGGCCTTTTGATACTATACCTCCAAACATATACCCAACCATAGCCCTCCCTGATGAATCGTTGTGGATTTTAGTGACATCAATCACCCTCGGATTGTTTGTCATTGTATATTGCGGCATGGGAATAAATACAGCATTTGACCCGATATGTCCTGGTAACAGGGGCGCATAAGGCGGCACCTGTATGTACTCTTTAGAATTATTAACACCCCCGCCTGTGGCAATGGTGGAAGCAATGTTGGAGAAGGGCATGGGAATGCCATGATCGCCGATAACAAGTTTGCCGGAATCTTTTTCATACATTTTATAGCTGATTCCTCCAAAAAAAGAGGTCACGGCAACTTGTATGTTTGGATCTGCCAGGGAGGCTACGGCACACGCATATTGATTTACTTGTTGCTGAATAGAATCAACTTTAATGGTGGGTTTGCCTTTAGATAGGCCATCAATGAAAACCGCTGCCCTGTACGCCTCATCCTGTTTGGTGAATACACCTCCATATAAAATGGCACTTCCCCCGTTGTCTGCAATGCCTGGCACCACATTCATATCCCGTCGGTGTAAATTTACCGGGTCAACCAACGAGCTGGTATCAGCGATAACCCAGGGGCTTCCCTGCCGCAATGTGAAAGTTCTTATGGCATTGGTATAAAGACCGGTTTTACCGGAACTATATTCGCTGTTATAATTCTGGCCACCCACCAGGTAAAAATACCCGCTATTATATAGCAAAGCACCACCCGTTACCTGCACAAACGGGCTAACAATATTTTTTGTAACTGCAGCTTCCACTGAGAGATTTTCATTTTCGCTTTGAACTATTGAGACCATTTGTGCCAGGTTAATTTCAAGGAATACATTGGAGGTGATATTGAAATGCTTTGTGCTGTCAAACGCAGTATAACCGCCACACATATACAGAAGGTTGCCTACTTGGCAATAGGCTGAATTGGTGGCACTCATTACAGCCCGCCAACCCGGAGCTGTGGCCTTGCTCCAGCTTTTTTGCTGGCTGATGTTAATTACCCAGATGGAATCATTCGCTACAGTGGGCCCAAAAGGCACAGGGTTATTACTGGTACCATGAAATCCACCTTTTTGTCCGCCAATAAAAATCCAGTAGCCATTGTAATAGCCAAACACGAAAGAATGTAAGGCTGGCAGGGGAAAGTTTAGTTGCATGGGCTCCAGTGTATAGTACATTGGCGATTGAAATGCTGCACTGTCGCCACCTGTAGCATTCAGCAAAGCTTTTATATTGATTGCCTTTTTCAGGGTGGGCTGAGCTTCTTTTTTTTCTTCATTACAGGCAAAAAATAAAGAACATATTATCGCCGGTAGTAAAAAAAACAGGTTATTTTTTTGGTGCATGAGTAGTAAGGGTTGATGAGTTTAATTGATCTATCCACATATGCAATAATTTGCGCTGGGCTGCCGACATATCCCTGGTAACGGGCATAAATAAGGGATATTGCCAATTGCTTTCGTCGGTCAGGCTTTTGATTTTTTGCCCCATAAAAGCATCACCCCAGGTTGTTGGATTAATGGGCAGGATGATATCCATAATAGGGTATATCATCTTGTATAATTCTAATACTTTTTCGTACACTACTTCCCAGGTTATGGTTTGCTCACCATTCAAGTAGGGAGTCAGGGAAGCATCATCTGCCAGTACCCTGCAAACTACCAGGCAGGAATTCATAGCAATGTATGTAAAGGCAGCCAGAGAAAATTTTTTGGGGAAATTTTCATCCGCTGATGTAGGAAATATGTAAGTAATACATCCATCATCAGTAACAGGAAACGCAAGGGATACACCATCATAGATCTGCTGACTTATGTTTGTGGTTGACATTGTGTTCAGGTTGCATGCCTGGAAGATAAAATCAAAGGCATCCTGTTGTGTAACGGGTACCCCTCTTTTGAACACCCGCAGGTAACAAGGCCCCTTAGGCAGCCCATCTGACATGAAGTTGCCCGGTGGCTGCTGGTTCTGCTCTGCATAAATGCCAGCCTGGTCGGAAACCAAATATAGATCATCTTCCATCCACATTTCAACGTTCTTCACCCAAATGCTGAAAGACCCATTTAGGTAATCAATCCCTTTCGGTAACGGAAGATCTGCCACGCCGCCGGTAGTAATAAACCGGCTCATCACATAATCCGTGTATGCAATAGAACCCATAAAAACAGGGTTGGAACCATTGTCGGGCCTGAACGATACATTAATATTTTCAAAATTATAATTTACAAAATCCTGGTAAGGTTGTATATCACCCATTCCTGCGTAAGCCGGTAATTTACCAGGGTTTGTACCATACTCCATCAGCATATTACAGAGATCGAGCGAAATTAAATCCCTTTTTGTGTCAACTATAAATGGTATGGGGGCCAGATTAACGGAAGCAGGTAAGCCCAGTTGTTTGTTCGATTTATAGGGTACCGGGTCCGGGATGTTTGTTGTGATGAGCGTGAGGGGTAACGCCATTGGGTTTTTTAAGATCCGGCAGATGGAAGCTGTTTTCATACCCGTTTTTTTCCAGGGAGTGATAGAGCCGGAGATTGAGATCTTAGCCGGGTTTTTTTGTATGGAAACCATTTTCCCCGCCACAGTGGTCACCTCCACTGTTGGCATCACGTTGTACTGGGGGTTGCGCACTTCGTACACTTCGTGTATCAAAATCTTAATGAATATACCGTCCACCTGGTCTCCTGCAATTGGGGCAAGGAGCTTCACTAATTCATTATCGCTACCTTCTACAGTCGTAAAAAAACTGGCAGACCCTCCCATTGGAACCAAATTGGCATAATTCAATACCCGGTTCAGGTTCATAAACCGAACAGTACTCTTTACCGGCTTGCCTTTAAAGTAGGTTATATTTTTTCCATCCACCACATTGTAAAGCCCTGCCTGCCCGAAAAAAATCTGGGTGCAAAGCTGTCCTTCCGAATCCACATCACACAGGTAGGCCGAGGTACGGCAACCCGGGGTAAAATAGTCTTTATTAAAAGACAACTCGGCTCCCATCAATTGGGCAATAGTGTTATTTAATTCATGAATGTTGCCTGCATGGTAGGTTATCGGCGCTCCTTGTGTTGAAGGCACTGTTATACCGGTAACCAGCACATTGTCCAGCGTCATGGAGAGGTCGCCGAAATAATTCCAGTAACCCGGGTTCTTGCCGCCATTGCCCACTTTCTTATTCTTGTAGAATTCGGCATAGCTGCTGTCTGCAGGATAAGTGCCCAAGGGGTAAGTACACCATTCCTTAAAATTCTGCTCATTGATATTTAAGGGATTTATATAATAGTTTCCTGAATGATCTTTGTGAACAGTTGCACCTTCAGGCGGAGTAACGCCAACTGGTACCATTACACGGGGAGGCATAAATGCTTTGGACTTATTCTGATCAAAAATCTGCAGGTTGGGGATGTATCCATTATTGGCAGTGGGTGTATCCAGGTAACCACTACCATGAAAATTTATTCGCGGAAGATTAAATTGGCTCATTTAAAGAATTAATTTTGGATGATTATAGTTCCTGAACTTTTCTGCAGTGCTGCTGCCGGAAACAATAGGATTTGGTTTTACCCAGGTTAAAATATTTCAAACGCTCATTATGCCGGCAGCGAAATAGTAAATGTTGTATGCTTATCCTCTTCCGTTTCTACTGTAAGCTGCCCGTCATGTTCCTGCACTATTTCATAACTAATAGAAAGACCCAGGCCAACCCCTTTCCCTGTTGGCTTGGTAGTAAAAAAAGGTTGAAATATTTTATTGATGGTTTTCTGGCCAATACCACAGCCATTGTCATGTACCCTTATTTGCACATTGCCGTTATATCGTTCGGTAGTGAGTGTAATGGTTGGTTTTTCACCCGTGTTCACATCATATTTTTTTTGGTCCACAGCATAAAATGCGTTGTTCAGCACGTTATGCAGCGCACGCCTCATGTCTTGCTTATTCATTTTAACGGAACCGGCCGCGGGGTCATAGTGCTTTACAATGGTAGTATGCATGTTCTTTTCTTTCGCAAGGTAGCCATGGTACGCATAACTGAGATATTCATCACAGGCCGCGTTTACATTAACCATTTCTTTTTCGGTTGATACCCCTCTTGTGTGTTCCAGCATACCTTTAACGATGGAATCTATCCGGTTGACATGAGCATTTATTTTTTGAGAATTGAAGAGTAGGTCATTCAGTACTTCCTGATCAGTCACCCCATTAATGGTATGAACACCTTCTTGGAGTTCCTGCACAAGCTCACCGGACACCTCGCTAAAATTCTTTATGAAATTAAGGGGGTTTTGTATTTCGTGCGCAATACCAGCAGTTAACTCACCCAACGAAGCAAGTTTCTCCTGTTGCAGCATTTTTTTCTGAGAATCTCTTAATTCCTGTGTCCTTTCTTCCACTTTCTGTTCCAGCTCATGGTTCAGCTTATGCTGTAATTCGTTGTACAGTTGTAACTGGTTGATTAATTTTTGCTGGTGGTCATCATTTTCTTTTTTTAACACATTGATTTTATTACCAAGTGCAAACGAGAAAAGTACAATCTGTACTGCAGCTCCTATGGGCATTGAATAGTATGATAGCAGCCCCTGGCTTGGTTCAATAATAGCAAGTGCGAGGTAAATAAAAATACTTATCATGAAAAAGCCGTTGGCGAGCAGGAATATGCCAGCTGAAGGATAACCCTTTTTATAAGCCTTAAAGGAAGTGACCAGGATCAATGTCGTTGTGATCATACCTAGCAGGCCGGAAATATTTGTTGCCAGCATTGATTTGCCGAAGAGTGCTGGCAATGGCACCACTACAAGGGCGGCAATGAGGTAATTAAATATTTTATCAATTACGGGCGTGGTAACTTTTGTTTTTAAAAATGAACGGGTAAACAGAATAATATTGATTCCGAATAAGGAGGAAAGCAGCAGGTCAAGATCGGTTGTCCAGGCGGGAAATGTACGAAACCCACGCAGTAATTCAACACTAAAACCAGTATTCTGCAGCAATGCAAAAAGTGAAAAGAAAATAAGAAAGAGATAAGAGGGATAACTTTTATCCCAGGTTGAAAAATAAATAAACAAATTATACAGGAACATTACGATATAGATTCCCGCAAAGAAAAAAATAAAGTATAGCAGCCAATGGTAATTTTTATTTTCGCTGAAAAATGAATGAACGGTTGCCGATAAATCTGAGGGCTGCAGCATGTAATCAACACCTGTAACCAACTTTGCCAGCACCTGTACAGAATCACCGGCTTTAAGGGTTAGGGTAGTTAAATTTCTATTGGCATGTACAAAGTCTTTGTCTGCAACCGGCACCAGGTGGCCCGTGAGTTGTTTTTTTATAATACCGTTACTATCCGTGCTGTAAATTTCTACAACCTTCCATCCATCAAATTCCAGCAGCCAGTCCTTATTCTGTTGGGCGGTATTCACAATATTATACTTCACCCAATAGCAATCAATGTTTTTCTGCAAGGGTATTTTTTCCAGGTTACCCCGGCGAAAATTTTTACTGAAACCAAGGTCGCTTACCTGCCTGAAACCAAGTGAACATGTGCTGTCTGTAAAATAATAACCTTCAGTAATTATTGATGATTTAAGGAAAGAAAGGATCGATGAGTTACCAGGTTGGGACCAGCCATATAAAAAGGCGAAAGTGAGTAATATGGTAATTATGAGTCGCAACGCCAGCAATAAACAGTTTAAGGATTTATGTAACCGAATGTAGTTGTTTTTTTTATGATTTCAAATTTCGGATATAAAATGCATGAAGACAAACAAAGACATATCCGATCACCCCCATCTGGCATGATGTTCCAAAAGATCACTTGTGTCAAATATTCAGCCTGACCCCTACAGGTGCAGGAATGTATAGCATTGATTGTAAAGGTGCAATACTACAGCGTTAGGCCGCATGAATGAGGGGTGGCCAAAGAGCGATGGTGTCCTGTGCCAGGCAGTTACTACAGTCCTGAATAGCATAATACAAGGTAGGTTTTAGTGAAACACAATGTAGAGCACACAGTGCAAATTCTTTGACATAAAAAGCGATAATTAATTGCCCCACAAGGAGACATGGCATGAGTTACAGCTTCCATGTTTTTATTAAAGGTTTTAAAATAATGTTCATCTAGTGTAACAAGCTGTAGTATCAATAAACACTTTACAGTTTGGATGTTTATATTTATACAACCAAATTAAGATGAGTATGAAATTTAAATTGGTAGATAATACGGCCGTGTATTTTACCACCAGTATAGTTACAGGCTGCTTGGATGTTTTTACAAGACAAGCGTATAAAACGATTTTACTAGATAGCATCCGTCATTGCCGGCAAAAACAAGGTTTAGTAATTGATGCCTGGGTTTTAATGACCAATCACCTGCCTGCTTATCTGCCGTTGTAAAGCAGGGGAATACCAAGGCCTAATCTGGCGGAATATAAAAAGCTTTACCGCCCCACAAATAACCAATGCTATCCTGAACAATGCAAAAGAAATTGGAAAAGAGAATTTGCTGCATATATTTTAACCAGCAGGTAAGGTAAGCAGCAGTAGTACCAAATCTAAATTTTGGGTACATGAAAATCATCCTGTGCTGCTGCAAACGACGTCAATGTACAATCAAAGGTTAAACTAACTGCACTGTAAGCCCGTAATTGCCGGCTTTATAGAAGAACCATGGCACTGGTTATATGAGAGTGCAACAGATTATTTCACCATTAAAAAGGGTTACGGGGTATTGTAATTTTGGATGGTTTTTACTACCTGAACAATGATAGTCTGGCAATTCGGCCGGCACAGGAAGACCATCGCTCATTGTCTACGCTTCATTCCTGCTATGTTTGTTTTGTAAAGAAATTTGAT
>JACMPR010000185.1 GCA_014377385.1 Ferruginibacter sp.
GTGCTTCGGGTCCCTTTATAAGAAGCTAGTTTGATAAAACAAATCTCTGCGTCGATCGTGAGTTCTTTAAAAAGGTCGGCGGCAAACATAAAGGAGCCGTTAAGAATTGCAATGAACAATGGACGTTTTCCGTCATAGTTGGCATTTATCTCTGCCCCTACTCTTTTAATCTGCTCATCGATCTGGGCTACAGTTAGATAGGGTTCAAATTCTTTACCATTGACCACGATAACAGGCATATAAATTTATTTAGAGATAATTAATTTCTGGCCGATTTTGAGGTCATCTGATACGAGCGCATTCCACGCCCGCAGATCCTGAACAGAAACATTGTACTTTTTTGATATGGCGTACAATCCCTCTTTAGGTTGAACTTCATGCACTTTCATTGTTGAATTGTCTGCCATCGCTTTTTGATCAGTAACACCCCTCAAAAAAACTTTTGTTTTTGGTTTTATAATGGCTCCATCTTCCAGGTTATTATATTGCAGCAGGTAAGAAACCTGTATGCCATTTGCCTGGGCAATGCTATTTATACTTTCTTCTTTTTCTGTAACATAAAAATCACGGTTGCCATTCACTGATTTTTTTTCAAGGAAAATCCAGCCATCTTCTTTTAAAAGGCCATCCTCTTTAAGCTCATTGAACTCCAACAACTTTACCAGGTCTATTTTATATTCGGTTGCAATAGCGAGTAAGGATGTTCCGGCAGCCGCATTAACGGCTTTCAGTCCATTGAACATAGATTTCCGGTTTACCATAGCTGATGAAACCGGCGATCCGGTTGACAACTCATTTTCTTCCATCCTGCCGGTCGCAGCCTCAGGCTTATCATCTGTATATTTAGAATCATCAAACACCGGCACTTCTCCTACACCAATCAACGTATATTGCTGCAGGTTATATTTTTCTATATTTTTTATCAGGATATCGGGGTAAGCGGGATTGGTAGCATAGCCCGCCTTTTTTAAACCATGAGCCCATCCTTTGTAATCGGAAGCAGGAAGTTTAAACAGGAAAGCATACCGGTCACTTCCTCTCAAAAAGTTGCTATGATCGCGGTAACTGTCTTCGGCAGTATTGTACTTTCTAAAACATTCACCGCTTGCATCGTCATCATGCGAAACACTGCTGCCGCTCCAGCTGCTTTTACATTTTATACCAAAATGATTGTTTGATTTTTTCACGAGGTCACTGTTCCCGCTCTCCGTTTCCAGAATGCCTTGTGCCAATGTGATAGATGCAGGAATCCCCATACGTTTCATTTCCCTGATGGCAATATCTTTGTAAACATCGATGTATTGTTCCGCCGTAAGTAACTGGGCTGAAGCTGCAGAACAAACAAAAAATAGACAAATAAAAAAAACTGCTTTGCGCATGTGGTTCTATAGTTTTCGAATTAACATTAGTCCATCCCTGATCGTAAGCATTACCTGTTCTACTTTTGTATCTGCAGCCACATGTTCATTAAAGGCCTGCATTGCTTTTGCATTTTTACCTTTTACTGCTTCTTCAAGTACCTGCCCGTGGAATAATACATTGTCGGCCAATATCCAGCCACCAACGTTTAAAAAAGGCAAAGTTAGTTCGTAATATTCAATATAATTCACTTTGTCGGCGTCTATGAAAACCAGGTCCCATTTCTCAGTAAGGGAAGGAATTATATCAAGGGCATTTCCAATATGAAGTTTTATCCGGTTGGCCACTCCTGCTCTCTGAATATATCCCGCTGCAAAATCTGCGTCTTCTTTTCTTAATTCAATCGTATGCAACAAGCCATTTTCCCGCAAGCCTTTGGACAAACATATTGCACTAAAACCTGTAAAAGTTCCTATTTCCAATATCCTTAAGGGAGTGATCATCCTGCTGATCATTTCCAGAAATTTGCCTTGCACCTGCCCGCTGTGCATGGTTGCATGGTCATGAGAAGCCAGCGTAATCTGTTCATTGTCGCTCAACAGGTCATCCAGTACAGACGAATACTTTTTGGAATATGCTTCGGCGAGGGGATTAATAAACTCCATAATTATTTAATAAATGTTTTTTGCTAAAAAGGGCAAATCCTTTGATATGCAATCCAGGGTTCATTGAAATCTCACAAATGCTTGGGCCGATTATCCTCCTTTTATTTACTCCTACCGGGTCAATTTAACTATCCGCCTTACTTAAAAAATCATCGTACAAAAATATACATAAGTCGATCTTTTAAATCCATGATACGGCAGACAGAAAAAAAACAACAATGTAAACTAAGCGAACCGCTTTTTTGAGATCATTAACAGTCCAAAAAAGGTAAGGAGGCCATTAAGGATGAGCAACTCCGACCCGATCTGGAAATTTCCCAATAATTCTTTTTGAAATTTATCAATGAAAAAACAAATAAGTGGCGCACTGATACAGACGATAGGAGTAAGTTTATCGTGTACCTGTCTTTTTGTAATGATCCCGAAAGTGAACAATCCTAACAGGGGGCCATAGGTGTAGGCAGCAACTTTTAATATTACACCAATCATGCTTGGATTATTTACCTGGTAAAATATCATCACAAAAATTAAAAAAACAAACGCTACAGTAAGATGCACCCGCTGCCTTATCTTCTTTTTCTTTGCTTCAGTCCAGTCATCTCTTCGCTGCATGCCAAGAATATCGATGCAAAAAGATGACGTTAGTGCAGTAATTGCACCATCTGCACTTGGGAAGAGTGCTGATATCAATGCTATAATAAATATGATTGAAACGATATGCGGCATATGATTTAATGCAAGATCAGGAAACAATTTATCGCCGGTTGTAGTTACACCAAGTTGTGCTGCGTATAAATGCATCAAGCCGCCCAGGAAGAGAAATAACAATATCACGAAAACCATGATCACGGAAAGGGTAATAATATTTTTTTGTGAATCCTGTAATCTTTTTACAGAAATTGTTTTCTGCATCATTTCCTGATCCATGCCGGTCATGGTAATGGTGATAAATGCGCCGGCAAGTATTTGTTTCAGGAAAAACAACTTACTCCCGGGATCTGTAAAAAATATTTTGGAATATCCCTTGTCACTTAGTGTTGATACGGCGGTAGCAAAGCCCATATTCATTGCATATAAAATATAACATACACAAACCACCAGGCCGGTGAGCATAAAAGTTGTTTGTAGCGTATCGGTAAAGACAATAGTTTTTACCCCGCCTTCATAGGTGTAGATAAGAATCATAGCCAGAATGATCAATGTAGTTACCCAAAATGGCACGCCGAAACTGGATAGGATGGAATCCTGCAGGATCTTCACAACAAGATACAAACGGGCTGTAGCGCCTAACACGCGGGAAAGAATAAAAAACGATGCACCGGTTTTATAGGAAGATACTCCCAATCGTAGACTTAAATAACTATAGATAGAAGTAAGGTTCAACCGATAATATAAAGGCAGCAGTACGTAGGCGATTAAAAGGTAACCAGCCAGGTATCCAAGCGTGATCTGGAAATACGCAAATGAATCTTTTCCTACACCACCCGGTACGCTTACAAAGGTAACGCCGGACAAAGAAGTACCAATCATACCAAATGCCACTAATACCCAATTGGAATTGCGGTTACCTATAAAAAATGATTCGTTGTTGGAATTACGGCTCGTAAACCAGGCCACTGCCAGCAGTAAGAGAAAGTATCCAATTACAAATGAAAGCAGCACGTATGGCGACATAGAATATTGTTTAAGCAAAAATAAGATTGAAAATATAAAAAATCTTTGTGTCTTTGCCTTTAATTAAATTTTTAATTTTTATGGCTATACGATCCCTCGCTGTTTTTTGTGGAAGTAAAGCAGGCAGCAATCCCTTGTTTGAAGCACATACAAAAAAACTTGGCCACCTGCTTGCTGAAAAAAATATTACAGTTATTTATGGTGGTGGTAACAAAGGATTGATGGGCGCCATTGCAAATTCAACCCTGGAAAAAATGGTAAAGTGATCGGTATCATTCCAAAAATGCTGAGCGACCTGGAACATCAGCATCATGGCTTATCTGAGATTACCGTGGTTGACAGCATGCATGTGAGAAAGCAGATGCTGTATGAAAAGTGCGATGCTGCTATAATATTACCCGGCGGGTATGGCACGATGGACGAAGTGTTTGAAATGCTTACATGGAACCAGCTCAGCATCCATGATAAAAAAATATTTTTCATGAACTCGGGCGGCTTTTATGATCACCTGATTGCACATATTAAAATGATGGAAGCAGAAAATTTTTTGTACGGCAACCCGGAGGAGAAGATGACGATATTAAAAGAACCAGAGGAGTTGTTGGCTTATTTGTAAGCTAAAGTTAATAAGGCATATTGGAATTTTTTCTTACAAAAGACTTTAAATTTATATATCGTTCGCAAAAAACACTTAGCAAAGTTCCAAAGGTGAAAATAAAATTTTGATGCAGAGATAGCTGTTGTTACTAATAACCAAAGGCGTCAAAATTGTAGTGTTTTTATTACATTTGACCTAAATTGTAAAGGATGAGAATGTTTATTTTTTTATTTTTAGCAGGTATAGGTTATTCTGCAAAATCTCAAAGAATAGCTTTATTAAACACAGATTACAAGAAGCCCATCCTATATACTGATAGCCTTACTATCAATGCTGCAAGTAGTAGAGATTACATTGCTGTAAACGCCCAATCAATAGACAGTTTATATAACGCTCTATTGTATCTGAGAAATTTCCTTCAA
>JACMPR010000186.1 GCA_014377385.1 Ferruginibacter sp.
AATAATTTTAGACATTCGTGCAGGTGTGAGAAATGATGGGCCCACACCACAATCTTTTTCGGCAGCTTTTTATCTTGATGAAGAAAAAAAAGAAAATCTTTTAAACCAAACCAAGTTAGTAGTTAATCCAAAATCTGCAAAGGCCGTAAAATTTCGTTGGTCAACAAAAAATAAAGCAGGCAAACATAAAATTATTTTGGTTTGCAAAAATGGTAAAAATATTTTTCGATCCGAAAAAGAAATTGCCATCATTGCTTCAAATATTCGCTCCACAAAACAAATAGATGGTGCATGGATAAATTTTTATCATTGGAGCGATGAAGAAGGGAAACACTGGAATCCTGCTATTAAAAAAATGACGGATGATCAATGGAGAGAACTAATAGATGCCCAGCACGAATTAGAGATGAACGTGATTGTAATGCAGGAATTATTTAGAAATCAGGAGTATGTAGATTCTCAAAAAATTGAACAGAATGGTTATAAAGGGCGTGCATTTTACCCTTCTAAACTTTTTCCCGATCGTGTGCCAATAGCAGCCAGCGACCCTGTTGAAGCGGTATTATCGCAGGCAGATAAAAATGGAATGAATGTATTTGTAGCCGTAGGTTTATATGCCTGGTTCGATTTTACAAAGGGCTCACTTGATTGGCATAAAAAAGTAGCCAGCGAATTGTGGGAAAAATATGGGCATCATCCTTCATTTTATGGCTGGTACGTTAGTGAAGAAATGGATGGTGGTTTAGGTGATGAAAAGCACCGTGCGCAAATTGTAGAATTTTTTAAAGAGTTTAGTAAATACGTAAAAAAACTCGCTCCTGAAAAGCCGGTAATGCTTGCAACTAATAGCCACAGTGTACGCTCCGCGCAGGCTACCTACGCAAAACTGCTGCCTTATTTGGATATTCTTTGTCCGTTTGGTTTTCATAGAATGCCAAAAAATGATTACACAGGAGAAGAGGTAGCAGCTGTACTACAAAAGTTATGTGATGACGCCTCCTCTCATTTGTGGATGGATATGGAAGTATTTGAATTTGAAAAAGGCGCCCCCGGTACTTTAGATGCTTTAGTTCCACGTCCGATCAAAGGTTTATTGAGTGATCTGCATCGGTTCCCAAACTTCGAAAAAATTCTTTGCTATCAATATCCTGGGTTGATGAACAGTCCCGGAATGTCAATAAAGCCCGGAGGAGAAAATACAGTGAAGTTATTTTTAGACTATAAGAATTACATAAAAAATTTAGAAGTATCCCGCAAAAATCCCTGACCTCTTTACAAATCCCTAAAACTTATTTTTATGTCGATAGCCAATTACACTAAAATATATCAAGAAAACCTTTTAAATGACGTTGTTCCTTTTTGGATGGAGCATTCTAAAGATGAAATATTTGGAGGTTATTTTACTTGTCTGGATACTAAAGGTAAAGTGTATGATACCGATAAGTTTATTTGGCTGCAATGCAGGCAGGTTTGGTGTTTTTCAATGTTGTACAACAGGGTTGAAAAAAAACAGGAGTGGCTTGATCTGGCGATTCACGGGGCAGAATTTCTTATAAAAAATGGCAGGGATGCGGAAGGCAACTGGTATTTTTCGCTTAACCAAAAAGGCGTACCGCTAACGCAACCATTTAATATTTTTTCTGATTGTTTTGCGTCAATGGCTTTCGGGCAATTGTTTCAGGCAACAAATAAAAAAGAATACGGCGATATTGCTGTGGCTACTTTTCATAATATTTTGCGCAGACAAAAAGATCCAAAAGGTAAATATTCCAAAGCCTTTCCGGTAACAAGACCACTAAAAAGTTTTGCCTTGCCGATGATACTTTGTAACCTGGTTTTAGAGATAGAACATTTGTTAGATCCTGCCCTGGTTGAAAGCACCATTGTAAATGGTATCAAAGCAGTAATGACTGATTTTTATCAGCCGGAAAGTGGATTGATATTGGAAAATGTATCGATAGATGGTTCCTTTTCAGATTCTTTTGAAGGGCGTTTACTAAATCCCGGTCATGGGTTAGAATCAATGTGGTTTATGATGGATCTGGCAAAGCGGGCAGATGATAAAATACTGTTGCAAAAAGCAGTAGATACCACCATTAATATTTTAGAATATAGTTGGGATAATAAATACGGAGGGATATATTATTGTTTACACATTAAAGGTAATCGGCCCCAACAGGTTGAATGGGGTCAAAAATTATGGTGGGTGCATA
>JACMPR010000187.1 GCA_014377385.1 Ferruginibacter sp.
CACTGAATATTAGCATAATGAATAACGTTAAAAATCTTCTCATGTGCGGTTTATTATTAGTTTAATGAAATGTAAAAATAGGGATATTATGTTAATGACAAGAAAATGTTAAGTTTTTTTGAGATTGTCCTATTTATCTCTAAAATGACAAATGGCGAAGATGAATTGCTGCACGAAGTCAAAATAAAGTTAAAATTTACAGCCAAACGGTAATTATTAATTGAGCATTTTAACAAATAATGCCCTACTTAGCCTTTGATCATGTAAGAATCTCATATCATAATTGATAAGCAGAGTATTAGTGTAAATAACGTGTGGGCGCTATGTAATCGAAAATTTTTCCAAATTGAGGCCTTGTGTCATTTTTTTTCTTCTCAAAGAAATGACACATTTTTTGTGTCACATTTATTGTGTCAAATATTTGACACAATAAATTTGACACGTTTGTTATCTTCTTAAATTCTTACAGAAAACAGAGAACATTTGGGATTGCCTCAAAGCGTATTTGCCGATTATTCAGGCGTTATCAGAATTTATACAAGGCCTGTAACCTTAATTCCGATCTTTTATTTCCTTTTATTTCGTCAAGGCCCGAGCCGATAATATTTTTATCGGGGTAGATAGTCTGGGCCCATTTTAACCAGAGGGATAGCTTCCTTGTAAGATCGTAATTCACATTAATGTAATAACGATACCCCTTGTCATATAACACAGGAATAGAAAAATAATAGAGCACATCTGCTTCATAAGCGTACAGCCTGCTATTGTATCCGCCCGTCTCAAAGTAGGCGAGGCGCATATTTGCTGAGAGCGCATTCCTCAAAGGTTTGTAATAGAGATCTGCGTAAATAAGAAATCCTTCTTCGGATGCTGGTCCTTTCTTATCAAACCAAACAATTTCCGTACGGCTTCTTAAAGTAAACCTTTGGTTAATTTTGTAACTAAACTGCATCCGCCAGTTCTTTTTGGGCTGGTAAACCACAGGATTCAGCACAGCTTCTGCCGGGTTGTAATTAATGCCCTTTGATTCCCTTTTATACCTGCTGTAAATTTCAAGCTGTTTGTTGGGTTTATAAGTTGCCTGCACAAAATAATCTGAACCTGTAGTTGGCGCATCCACGCGGAATTTCAGCCATGGAAATTTGTATATGTCTGCATAAGCGTCTATCTGCCATTGGCTTGTAGGGCGTACCGTTATTCCAGAGAACAGGCCTTTCTCATTATTGGGCAAATATGCTTCGGTGAATGCATTGGTGTACAAAGACTGGTATCTTTTAGATATGTTCCGGTATAGAAAACTCATATCCACGTTGTTAGACACGCTGATAAGCAGTCCGTTTACAAACGCCTTTCCCTGGTTTCCCGAAGATGCGAGTTCACCAAAAAAATGTAAGTTTTTGAAGGTGTAGCTATAATCAGCGCTGAAATTACCAAAGCTTTTCCCATTTAAGGAATAAAGATTATAAGGCTGTGCATCCTTAATCAATGGATACTTAAGTTGATATTGGATGCCGTTAACGCCCACGTGCAACTTACCTAACTGAACAGAAACATTTCCTCCAAACGTAAGCTGACGTTGTATTCCACGATCATCTACTTCTGATTTGGTGCGATGGTAACCAGAGGTTTGAAGGGAACTCACAAAGTTGTCATCGAATACGGTGCTGTCTGAGCTAAAGTTGGCGTCTGTTTTTCTATAAGAACCAAACACGGTAGCCTGCCATTTGTCTTTTCCAATGGTTATACCGAGGCCCCTGTGAAAATTGATCTCGGCTGCGGAATTATAGGGCCGCAACGCGGCGGACTGTCTTTTAATTGCGGTGATGTCTGGCCCCTTTTTAAATGCAAGACTCTGCCATTGCGTTAATCCCTGCCCAAAATTTACAGTAAAATCGCCCAGGGCCAATGATTTTATAATACCCAGATTTCTGATAAATAAATGTGCGGAATAAAAATCGAACCCTCTTTTTTGGCTCCCTTTAAAAAATTCTTCCCCTGCATCTTTTTCGGCTACAATTCCGTATTGGAGTAGATTTTTGTACACGTACTTGTACCTCAGCAGGAGCTTCTGGGGCGAGCCGGGATAGAAATTTGTAGCGGTGGCGGAATCAATGAGGAATCCTCTTGAGCGTTCCAGGGTTTGAGATACCCGTATTAGAACCGACTGATCCCCGTTCCGGAAACGGTCACTGAGGTCTGCAGTTATGTTCATGGAACTGCCTACGCTGATATAAGGAAGCAATCGCTGAATTGTGCGAATATTCCATCCCGGCACTGCCTGGAGCTCGTAAATATTGATGAGCTTACCCATAACCGCCCGGTAAGAAATGAAATTCTGAACCTGTATAGGTGTAAGAATCAGCAGCTCCTTCAACATGTTTTCATCTGCTGAGTTTAGATTTACCGGATTTTTTTGGAACTGAACCATCTGCTGCAAATAAGAATCATCTTCATTCTCCAGGTCTTCATTGTTCTCGGTAATATTTTCAAGTTGTTGTTCAGTATTAGTGGCAGGCAACTGATCTGTGTTTGTTTTCACGGAATCTGTAACCTGTGCAAAAGCAAATGAATTTAGTACCAGTAAACCCAATATAGCGGTTAATTTCCTCATTATTTTTTGCCCTTAAAATTTGCGATGAGAGACACGCCGGGTGAAAACCCGAGTTGTGGATGATAATTGCCGGAAATATCAAGCCTGATATTTTTCCAGGAAACACCGACTCCCCCAAATCCGCTCCCCGTCTCACTTACAAAGCCAGCCCTGACAAAAAATTGCTTTTCAAACTGGTATTGAATGCCCCCGGTTACGTTAAGTGGCTTATCTTCTTCTTTAATTGTTTCAACGCTTACAAAAAAGTTTTCCGAAGCATCGTAACCTAGTCCAAATTTATATACAGAAGCAAGTTTTTCACCACTGAATTTTCCAAGTTTGCCGCCAACCGGATTGTACACATGGATGCCTGCGTTTATTTTTTCTGAAAGGTGTACAATCGCTCCAATTTCAAAATTAACCGAAGACGCGTTACCGTAAGAAGGAATGCGGTAACTGTAATAATTAAACTGTACGCCGATATCTAATTTTTTTCCAAGATTCCTTGCATAAGCAAGTCCCACAGCATTTTCATTGAAATTTGTAAAGCCTGCATAATTTACTTTAACCCCCAAATTACCCAGCTTTGTGGGGAAGGCTGCTGCCAGCGCGTAAGAACTGTTGTCCTCCAGTAAAAAACGGCGTTCACCGTAAATGCCCGCGGCTGTATTTTTTTGTTGTGCCAGTGCGGCCTGGTTATTTGTAAAAGAAAACACATCATTTTGTTTCTGGCTGTATGCGCCGAGGCTAACATAAGGCATACTCACAGTGTAGCGAAGTGATTGGGAGAAGCTGCTTTGTGCCAAAACGCAAATCAGTATAGGAGCAAGTATAAAAAATTTTCTCAAAGCGTTGGTGTTTACAACTGCCAAGTTAAGTAAAACCTTTGAAAGTTATTGCCTAACTGGTTGCAGGGAAACAACTTCATTTTTACGTGTTGGCATCGCTGCATGAAAAACGATGCTCAAAGTCATCATTTTGCAGAAGGCAATGAAAGAATAGCGATTTCTACCCATTAGTTATTTAATTTCGCCGCATGGAAATTTTAGATGGCAGGGTCGTATCCCAGGCTGTAAAAGATGATTTAAAAAAGCAGGTCTTGTTGCTGCAACAACAAAATAAAAAAGTTCCACACCTCGCTGCCATACTTATTGGTAACAATGGCGCCAGTGAAACGTATGTTGCAAGTAAAATAAAAAACTGCGCAGAAATCGGATTTAAAAGCACCCTGGTAAGGTTTGAAGAATCAGTGAGTGAGGTGGAACTTATCCAGGCCATTGAAAAACTAAACAATGATAAAGATGTAGACGGTATCCTGCTGCAGTTGCCTTTACCCGCACAGGTTAGGGAAGAGAAGATCATCAACCTGATTGATCCTGCGAAGGATGTTGATGGATTTCATCCACAAAATACGGGGAGACTGATGCAGGGATTACCGGGCTATATTCCGGCTACACCTTATGGAATTATGCTTCTGCTGGAATATTATAAAATAGAAACAGCCGGTAAACATGCGGTGGTAATTGGCCGCAGTAATATTGTTGGACGGCCGATAAGCATCCTGCTAAGCCTTAACACCAACCCGGGCAACTGTACCGTAACGTTGTGCCATAGCCGAACAAAAAATTTAAAAGATATTTGCCTCCAGGCAGATATTATTGTTGCGGCACTTGGCAAGCCGGGATTTCTTACAGCTGACATGGTAAAAGAAAATGCAGTTGTGATAGACGTGGGGATAACAAGAGTAGCAGACGCCTCAAAAAAATCCGGCTTTGCAATAATGGGCGATGTTGATTTTACCAATGTCGCACCCAGGTGCAGCTTTATTAGCCCTGTTCCGGGCGGTGTGGGACTGATGACCATTGCAGCGTTGCTGAAGAACACCTGGAAAGCTTACGGGAAGAAAGATACTAGCTAGCTACCAGCTGCTAGCCGAAAACAATTGATAGGAAGCGGAAACCGTGTACCATATTCGAGCTGCCATGTTTCAATGCTACTAAAGTTGTAGCTGGCAGCTCGTTAAAACCCAACATATTCATTGAATACAAAAGAGATAGATACCAGCACCCGGCTTCCTGTAATGGAACACTTTTACACCCTGCAGGGAGAAGGCTATCACCAGGGCAGGGCCGCCTATTTTATTCGACTGGGGGGCTGCGATGTAGGATGTATTTGGTGTGATGTAAAGGAAAGCTGGGATGCGGCCGCCCATCCGTTAATGACGATTGACCAGCTTGTTTCTACAGTTACAAAAACTCCAACGGGACTGGTGGTAATAACGGGCGGAGAGCCCCTGATGCACAACCTGGACATACTTACAGCTGCATTTCAGGAAGCAGGTATTGATACTAATATTGAAACCTCGGGCGCTCATCCATTGAGTGGACATTGGGATTGGATATGTCTTTCACCAAAAAAATTCAAACCACCTTTACCCGATACGCTGCCATTAGCGAATGAATTAAAGGTTGTAGTCTTCAATAAATCCGATTTCGACTGGGCGGAACAATATGCTTCGCAGGTATCTACTGCATGCAAACTTTATCTGCAACCGGAATGGGATAAGGCTGCTCTGGTAACACCGCTGATCATCGATTACATAAAAGCCAATCCGAAATGGGAACTATCATTACAAATACATAAATACATCAATGTTCCCTGAAGGCTCAGCATTTAGAAAAGATTTACTTTCAGTACGTTCCGAAAACAAAAAATTTGATGGGAGGAATAGCAGAATTAAATCGTCAATCATTTTTTTAAAAGTTTCTTCATAAGCTTTTGCGGGTGGTTTTAACATTATAACAATTAATACCATTTGAAATCGTTTTAACTTCATGCTCCAATCGTAGAAGTTGAATAAAAAGTTTTTTTTTAGCTGCCTGTGTTCAACAGTTTTAACACTCCTCATTTTTAACACTACTTACGGACAATGGTACGATCCCGACGAGGTTAATAAAAAAGCCAGGGATATTTATTCAACGGCTTACGATGCCGCCGCCGACGGGAAGTATACTGAATCGCTGAAATATCTCTCAGAAGCACTTAAGCTTGATGCTAAATTTGTGGAAGTATATCTATCACGTGCAGGCATATACGCCGATATGAGAAATTACAATGAATCAGTAAATGATTTTGAAAAAGCTTTTGAACTGGATGCTGCATTTTCTTCCACATACCTGCTCCCATATTCGATTTCACTTGCCGGCACCGGGAAATTTGAGAAAGCACTTACCACCGTAAATGAATTCCTGAAAACACCCGGATTGAATGAACAAAGCAAACGGGCAGGAAGCTATCGCAAAAGCACCTACGAATTTGCGCTTACATATGCAGGAAAACATCCCGCAGGGAACTATAAATTTGCGCCACAAAATCTGGGAGACAGCATCAATTCAAAAGCGCTCGAATATTATCCGTCTATAACAATTGATGGTAAAAAAATGATCTTCACCAGGAGAATTTCGGACGACGAAGATTTTTATGAAAGCAGCCTGGTAGACGGGAGATGGAGTAAAGCTGTTCCGGTTGGCGGAAAAATAAACACCAATCTCAATGAGGGTGCACAAAATATTTCCCAGGACGGCCAATGGCTCGTCTTCACCGGCTGCAATTATCCTGAAGGCCATGGAAACTGTGACCTGTATATTGCATATAAAACAAAAGCCGGCAACTGGACAGAACCCGAAAACCTTGGGCCTATTGTAAACACAGATTTCTGGGAATCATCCCCTTCTCTTTCGCCTGACAAAAAGGACCTGTATTTTTCGAGCAGTCAGCCTGGCGGCTATGGCGGGAGAGATATATGGGTTACCCACCGCAATGGAAACGGGAAGTGGGGAAGACCACAAAACCTGGGAGATGTAGTAAATACCAAAGCCGATGAAGCCTGTGCATTTATTCATGCAGATAACCAGACACTTTATTTTAACAGCAATGGCCACATGGGATATGGCCTTACCGATCTCTTCCTGACAAAAAAAATAAACGACAGCACCTGGAGCGAACCGGAAAACCTGGGCTACCCCATCAATACCATTGATGATGAAGGCTCGCTAATTGTGGCATCTGACGGTAAAACCTCTTATTATGCAAGCGATGGCGGTGACAGTAAAGGTGGGCTTGATATCTATACATTCCAGCTGAGAGACGATATTCGTGCAGCCAAAACACTTTGGGTAAAGGGCCGCGTATCTGATAAAAAAACAAACAACGGATTACCCAGCACAGTTGAACTAACAGACATTGATACCCGCAGAATAATATCAAGGATACAAACTGATGAAGATGGTAACTACCTGGTAACCTTACCCGAAGGAAAAGATTATGCTTTTAATGTAAACCGCAAAGGATACTTATTCTACTCAGATAATTTTTCACTTATCAAAAACACAACTGACTCCTTCTTTACAGTAAATATACCGCTACAGCCAATTGAGGCTGGCGCTGCTATTGTTCTTAAAAATATTTTTTTTGACGTAAATGAAACAGCCTTAAAGGCATCTTCGTTAAGTGAACTGGACAAAGTAGCTGGTCTTTTAGCTGATAATCCAAAATTAGCCATCCAGATCAGCGGGCACACCGACAATGTGGGTAAGGACGCTGATAATATCACACTGAGTTTGAACCGGGCCAAAGCTGTGACCACGTACCTCGTAAGTAAAGGTATTAACATCAAACGGCTCAGTTCAAAGGGCTTTGGCGCTGCGAAACCGATTGCAAAGAATGACTCGGAAGATGGCAAAATGATGAACAGGAGAACCGAACTACATGTAGTTTCTAACTAAATAAAAAAATTGCAGGGGTCAATATTTTCAAATCGCATAGTGTTATGATTTAACAACGAAAGTTGTTGTAATCCTCCCTCCTACGACGTTAAAAACTCCTTATTTCAGCGGAAATAAACCTTTTTTCCAGCTTTACCTTCAACTATCATTGCTCATTAATTTTTATGAACAGTGACTTACTCTATCAAATTGCCCTCACGCAAACGCCGTTTATCGGTGACGTTCATGCGAAAGCATTGATCAAAATTTTCGGGGACGCACAAACGATTTTTAAAACGGCCAGGAGACAGCTGGAAAATATTGAAGGAATTGGTGCG
>JACMPR010000188.1 GCA_014377385.1 Ferruginibacter sp.
TGTTTTTTTGCAGGATTTCTTTTGCAAGATTCAGGTAATTCACGGCGCCTTTGCTGTCGGAATCGTACAGGATTACGGGTTTGCCAAAGCTGGGCGCTTCGCTAAGTTTTGTGTTACGGTGAATAATGCTGTTGAACACCATATCTTCAAAATGCCTGCGTACCTCACTTACCACCTGGTTACACAACCTCAACCTGCCATCGTACATGGTCATTAAAATGCCTTCTATTTTCAGCTCGGTATTTAAGCGGTTCTGAACAATTTTTACTGTATTGAGCAATTTGCCAAGGCCTTCAAGGGCAAAAAATTCTGTTTGAACGGGAACTACTACGCTATCGGCAGCAGTTAGTGCATTTACGGTTATTAATCCCAGAGAAGGCGAGCAGTCGATCACAATAAAATCATAATCAGCTTTGATGGGTTCCAGAATTTTTTTCAAGATGGTTTCCCTGTTGGGGGAATCGATCATTTCAATTTCAGCGCCCACCAGGTCTATGTGAGACGGAATGAGATCAAGGTGCGGTATTGCAGTTTTAAGGATCACATCTTTTGCAGCGGTTTCATTTACCATGCAGTCATACAGGCTTTGAGTTACATTTTGAAGGTTGAAACCAACACCAGTGGTACTGTTTGCCTGCGGATCCGCATCCACTAAAAGTGTCCTGTATTCTAATATCGCGAAACTTGCAGCCAGGTTAATAGCAGTAGTGGTTTTTCCTACGCCGCCTTTTTGGTTTGCAATCCCTATAGTTCTTGCCATAATTATTGTTCGTTCCGACAGGTTTTAAATAAACCTGGTTAGATAAAATATAAATTGCTCTGTAACGTCTTGCCTTATAGAATGGGGCGTCTCAAAACTGTTACATGCGCAGTAATCCCGCAAAAGTCGGCTTTTTAATCTTAAGCACCTTGCGCTAAGTTGGCAAATGTAACTATTCGGTATAAATTGGGAACAATAAGGAGGGGAAATTGTTTCGATAGCGAAAGCGGTTTAATCTTTTTAGTTCGTTTAGGGTTTGTCTTAATTTTAAACTTTTTTTACCCAGGCAGCCCGGGTGTTAAATCGCTGACGTGATAAGTCTTACATTTTTAAACAATCAACACCTACTTATGATCACAATCATATCCGGCAGCAGCAGAGAAGACAATAATAGCAAAAAAGTAGCTCTTGAATACAGGCGACTTCTTTTAGAGAAAAATATCGGAACGCTTTTACTTTCACTGGACGAAATCAGCGTTTTTTCAAGGGACGACGCATTTAAAAAAATGGAGGCCGAATATCTAAAGGCAGCCGACAAGTTTATCATTGTCATGCCGGAATACAATGGATCGTATCCCGGCATTTTAAAACTCATGATAGATAATACCGATACTTCAAAAGTATGGTGGTTTAAAAAAGTGTTGCTTACCGGTGTTTCTACCGGTCGTGCAGGTAACCTCAGGGGTATGGAACATTTAACAGGCTCACTGCTTCACATGAAGATGATCGTGCATCCCAACAGGTTACCCATCAGTATTATAAATAAGTTGATGGATGAAACGGGACGTTTTACAGATATTCCTACCTTGCAGGCCATTGATACCCAACTGGAGGAATTTTTAGGTTTTTAATGTCTGTATAATGTATGATCATCCGGGTAAATTTTAAAACATAGATTATACATTTTTTCAGCCAGTGTAAGTTTTACATTTAAAATACATTGTTATGCGTTCACCCTTAGGTGTTGTAATGTTCATCGTTTTTATGCTAATACTGGACACTTATTTTTTCCAGGCAATTAAAACTGTTTCCCAATTGGCATCTCCAAAGCTTAAGCTAATAATTTATATATTTTATTGGACACTCACTGTTTTGTCGGTTGTTGGTTTCCTGCTTTTTGTATATAGTGAACCCAATTTTCTTGGAAAAAAGCTGCGGACTTATTTATTTGCCAGCATCATTGGACTCTTTCTTGCCAAGCTTACCGGGTTACTATTTTTCGTGGCAGACGATCTCCGGCGAGGCATTCAATGGTTGGCAGGAAAATTATTCTTCAACAATACAGAAGTAGATAAAACAGACAGTGATGGTATCAGCCGCTCGGCTTTTTTGAGCTGGATCGGAATTGCCGCTGGTGGAACCTTGTTTGGCAGCCTTCTTTACGGCTTTGGCAATAAGTATAAATACCAGGTAAAACGGGTTCAGCTGGCGTATGATAATCTGCCGGCAGCCTTTAAAGGGATGAAGATCCTGCACATCAGCGATATTCATAGCGGCAGTTTTCTCGATAAGAAAGCAGTGGATCATGGTGTTGACCAGATACTTAACGAAAAGCCTGACATCATTTTATTTACCGGGGACCTGGTAAATGACAGGGCCACGGAGATGAAAGAATACATGGATGTCTTCAGCCGGTTAAGGGCTCCAATGGGCGTCTTCTCTACGCTTGGGAATCATGATTACGGAGATTATGTACAGTGGCCATCAGAAGGTGTAACAAAGGCGCAAAACCTGGAAGACCTTAAAAAAGTGCATGCTAACCTGGGCTGGCGTCTATTGATGAATGAACACGTAGCGTTGGAGAGGGAAGGGCAGCAGATCGCTTTGCTTGGTATTGAGAACTGGAGCTCAAAAGCCAGGTTTCCCAAACATGGTAAGATGGACGAGGCATACGCCGGCACAGAAAAATATCCTTTTAAAATATTAATGAGCCATGATCCCAGCCATTGGCATTCGCAGGTAACCCCGGATTACAAAGACGTTGATCTTACGCTGAGCGGCCACACGCATGGTATGCAATTCGGCGTGGAGATACCTGGTTTTAAATGGAGTCCTGTGCAGTATATGTACAAGGAATGGGCGGGACTTTATGAAGATGCCAA
>JACMPR010000189.1 GCA_014377385.1 Ferruginibacter sp.
ACACCGGTACAACCTGCACCCATCACCGGAAATACTGCTGTTTGTGCCGGAACCGCACAAACGTATGATGTTACTGTTGTTGCAGGTGCAACAAGTTATACCTGGACGCTTCCAGCCGGGTGGTCCGGTTCTTCCACTACCAATTCAATCAACATTACTTCAGGTTCATCCGCAGGTTCAATTGTTGTAAAAGCTAACAATGGCTGTGGCAGCGGCGCAACAAGAAGCCTCGCAGTAAATATTACAGCTTCCACGCCGGCACAACCCGGTGCCATTACAGGAGTTGCAATCGCTTGTCCGGGTAGTTCTCAAACTTACAGCGTTACAGCGGTAGCAGGTGCGGGCAGCTACGCGTGGACGCTTCCCTCAGGTTGGTCGGGCACTTCCACTACCAATACAATTACTGCTACAGCTGGCACTACCGGTGGAACAATTTCGGTAACTGCGGCCAATGGTTGTGGAACCAGTATCGCAAGAACACTTACTGTTGCGGCTGGTGGATCTGTTCCTTCAGCACCTGGTGTAATTACCGTTACCGGCGGCATCCCAACTATTTGTACAGGTGAAAGCAGGACTTACACTATACCACAGATAGCAGGGCTTACATACAACTGGATTGTAGCAACAGGCGCAACTATAAACAATGGGCAGGGAACCAACAGCATCAACGTTAGTTTTACAGCGGCATTCTCAAGCCCTGGTAACATATCAGTAACGGCATCGAATAGCTGCGGCGCCGGACCAGCGAGCAGTATTAGCATATCGAAAAATGTAATTGCACGTCCGGGTACTATAACCATAAGCGGGGGTATTGCAAGAGTTTGCAGTGGCGACACGAGGGCATATAGTGTAGCAGCGGTAGCAGGAATAACCTACGCCTGGATGGCACCTTCAGGTGCCAATATTAACAGCGGGCAGGGAACTTCAACGATCAGTATAACTTATACAAACAATTTTACAGCTAACGGAACATTAAACGTTACTGCCAACAACCAGTGTGGAACGAGTATTGCGAGAACAATTAACATTATCAGGAATACGCCTACTTCGCCGGCACCCATTGCCGGCCCTGATACAATTTGCAACGGCACCATTGGAACCTACTCAGTTGCGCCAGTTACCGCGGCCACAGGTTATATCTGGGTAGTACCGGCAGGTGGAACCGTACAAGGTCCTTCAAACTCAAATACGATCAGCATTCTTTGGGGTACAACAGGCGGTAACCTGTCCGTAAGGGCAACAAATAGCTGTGGCAATTCGGGATCCCGCTCTGTGAAAATAATAATAAGCTGTAACCGCAGTCTTGCAGAAACCGCAGCGGCAAATCATTTCCGTATGGAAGCATATCCTAATCCAACAAGTGATATTGTAAACCTTAGATTTTATTCCAAAGAAAAAACTTCTTATTCATTTACCGTAACAGATATTGCAGGAAGAAAATTATTGTCTGAAAATCAACAGGCCTCCGTGGGTATGAATATTCATACATTAAACCTCTCGAAGTTTACAAAAGGAACTTACCTTGTTTTGGTTGAATACAAAGACGCAAAACAGGTCTTAAAAATTAATGTTCAGTAGGGTTTCAAACAGCAAGTAAAGCCGGTGATGGTTTCACCGGCTTTTTTATTTTATCCAGTCCGTGATGGCTGCCCAAAACAACTCCAGATCCTGTATATGAGGAATATGCCCTACAGCATCCAATGATTTTAAAACCGACCCTTTTATTTGTTGCTGGGTTAATTTACCAAGCAATGGATAAGTCCCGTAAATTTTTTTATCAGTATCAGAGATTTTATCCTTTCCCACAACGGTTCTGTCGGCTAGTCCAATAACAAGCAGGGTTGGAACGCTTATTCTATCAAGTTCATAACAAACTGGTTGCTCATAAATCATTTGATACGTTATTGCATTAACATAAGCAATAGAGTCAATATCAGCTCTGCGAAAATCTGCTGCTTGTGCTGCAACATACTGCTCGTATGGTGGTTGCCAAATAGGATAGTAAGACTGCTGATATTTTTTATAAGATTCATGTGTGGCTGATCGCTCTTTTTTAATAAGGCTGTCAATTGTTTGATAGGGAACAAAGGTTTTGTAATCTTCCAGGCCAATAGGATTTTCCAGGATAAGTTTTTCAGTCAGTTGCAAAAACATTAAAGCAAATCTTATCGCAAGCATTCCCCCCATGGAGTGACCCAACACAACGACTTTATTAACTCCCTCAGACTGTAACAGCAGTTTTGTATTGTTTGCCAGCATGTGAAAACTGTAGTGCAAATTGCTGCGGTCACTTTTCCCCCAGCCAACCTGGTCGGGTATAATCACCCTGTAACCGGCAGCAGTTAAAAGTGGAATCAGCCCCTTCCAATAATAGCCATTAAAGTTTTTCCCGTGTAAAAAGAATGGTTTTTTTAGTTGTTGAATCGGGGGGCTTTACATCCATGTAAGCCATTTGTACCTGCCTGGACTCGATGACAAGATTGACGTATTTCAGCGGGCGTGGATATTGAACCTGCGAAACGGCTTCTTTCAACAATAAAAAAGTAACCGCAAAAAAAACAATAAATTTATACATGCAAATTTTCTATAAATAACTGTGCCATTAAAAGTTCATGCTTAAATTGTTTGCTTATTTATCGTTATGATTTCCGTAATTATTCCCACTTACAATGAATCTACAGTTATCGGCGGTTTAATTCGATTTTTAATCGCCAATACCAGTAACCAGGTTGCTGAAATTTTTGTAAGCGATGCTGGCAGTAGCGATGGCACGGTGGAAGCAGCAGCAAAAGCAGGTGCAGTGGTATTACACAGCCCCGAAAAAGGACGGGCAGCACAAATGAATTACGCAGCTTTGAGAAGCAAGGGATCAGTTTTATATTTTGTACATGCAGATTGCTTTCCACCAGCGGGATTTGCCAAGGATATTATGGATGCTGTAAAAAATGGCTATGACTGCGGCCGTTACCAAACAAGGTTTATGAGCAATCTATTCTTATTAAAGTTGAATGCTTTTTTTACCAGGTTTGATTTTTTCTCTTGTTATGGTGGGGATCAAACGCTTTTTATCACCAAGGATTTGTTTAATCAGCTTCATGGTTTTGATATTACCAAAAAAATTATGGAAGACTACGATCTTACTGTCCGGGCCAGGAAAAACGGCAGGTATAAAATTTTCAAAAAAAAGGTATTGATCAGCGCCCGGAAATATGAACTTAACAGCTGGCTGCAGGTGCAAAGAGCAAATTATAAAGCAGTACAATCCTATAAAAAGGGGATGTCAACTACCGAAATTGCAATAAACTATAAAAAGATGTTGCGGTTACAATGATTGATGATAGTTGAGAAGTATCCAGGTATTCAATTTCAAGAATTAATATTCAAACCCGATATCTTCTTTCCTGTCAACATCCTTTAAAACCGGCAATAAAAAATACTGTAAACCAAGTTTGTCGCAGATGGCTACTGTTTCTTTTAGAACAGTATCTGTACTCCAGTTAATATTTTTAAATAAATCAGGGCACAGCATCTTCATTCCCAATAAATAATAGCCGCCATCTGCCGCTGGTCCTATAACAATATCAGCTTCTTTTAAAGTTGTAAAAGCATTTTCTATTAATTTTTGTGACAGATCATAACAATCGCTTCCGATGATCAAAACATCTCCGGAATTTTTATTAAATACGTGCTCAAAGGCGGCTTTCATTTTTTGTCCAAGCCCACCTTCGCCCTGTTCTACTTTCGTGTAAACCTGGTCATTCCAACTGTCTGTCTTATTAATTCCATCGGCATAAAAAAGGTACTTATCACAGTCAAGATCGTTTGTAATGACATTCGTATGCTGCAGTAGTTTTATATAAACCTTCAGGGCCGCTTCATTGCCGATAGACATTGCAAGTCTTGTTTTCACTTTTCCAAGAATAGGATTACGGATAAATATGATGATTGCTTTTCGCATGCCTGATAGTTTATTTACGCAACAGAACCACCGCAGCTAGATCCTGCGCCCGCGGTACATCCGTAGCAATGCTGGTTAACCACAATGGACCTTGTATTTAAAACATCCATATCAAAAATACTCAGGTGATTGCTGCTGCAGCCAACTTTAAGTTCGAGCATCTGGTTAAAATCACAATCGTATAAGTAACCATCCCATCCAACGGAAATGGTATTGCGGCACATTACTTTTGCAGCGGCACCTGGGTTATAAGCTGCAATTAATTTTTCCATATATTTTTCGTAGTTGCCACTTTGTAACAGGTAATCCATATACCTGCTAATGGGCAAATTCGTAATAGCAAATAATTGATTAAACACAATTCCAAAATCCTTGTATAAAGCTTCTTTAAATTCCTTCTCAAGTGTTTCCTGGGCCGGTGGCAAAAAAGCGCCCGCAGGATTGTAAACCAGGTTGATGGTTAAACCCGTTCCTTCTTTTCCATAACCTGCCTCATTAAGCATTTGCAACGCTTTTATTGAATCTGCGAAAACGCCGTCGCCCCGTTGCCGGTCTGTTCTTTCTTTTGAGTAGAATGGCAACGAGGACACAACTTCAATGTTGTGTTGCTTAAAAAAAACAGGAAGGTCATTGAATTTTTTGTTGGCGAGTATGATGGTCAGGTTGCAACGAACAATTACATGCCTGTTCAATGCTTTTATCTTTTCTACAAACCACCTGAAATCCGGGTTGAGCTCAGGCGCTCCTCCTGTAAGATCAACAGTAGAAAGTCGGGGATTCTTTTCGAGAATATGTAGGCACTGCTGCATCGTTTCCCTTGTCATTATTTCTTTTCGGTCCGGACCTGCATCTACGTGACAATGCTTGCAAACCTGGTTGCACATCTTTCCAACATTAACCTGGAAGATTTCGATACCGGTGGGAAGCAAGGGCAACAAATTGCTTTCTTCCAGTTTTTGTTGGAAGGGAATCAGTCTGTACGCGTCGTGGTTACCTGTTTCCAAGAGCTCCACCTGGTAGGCACTATCAGCCAAAGGGCTTCCCGATGCTTTTAAAGATTTCATGGTTTTTTCTAAAATAATTCAGCATTTATTTGTACATAATCATTTACTACCCGTAAAATATCACATCGCAATTTCTTTCACTTTGTTCATCATCTGAACTCCATGCACCAGTGCTGCACCACCTTTAATGGCTGAAGCTACATGCACCGCTTCCATCATTTGCGATTCACTCCATCCTTTTTCGAAGGCATCCCCGCTGTACGCATCAATACAGTATGGACACTGCACTGCGTGAGCCACAGCCAAAGCTATCAAAGATTTTTCCTTTGCAGTAAGCGCACTGTCTTTAAAAACTTCTGTATACCAATCAAAAAATTTGTCTGCCAACGGTTTTTGAAATTCTGCAATGTTGCCAAACTTTCCCAGGTCTTTCGAATTGTAATAATGATTTTCCATTTTTAAGTAGTTTGATAGTTTTTTAGAAAAAGATCCCAGTCGTATTTTTTAAAATGAATAGTCGGCTTTTGATCCTGTGGTATAATACCGATGATGCGCAACAGGGCTATCATCTTTTTTTTACCTCCAAAATCACGTCTGAACCAACCCATAATTGCCGGCAGGTAAATTATATTGTTTTCTTTATTATAATTACTTTCTCCTTTTAAATAGGATTTTGTTGCCTGGTCGAGCTGTTTCTCCAAGCCTTCAGCTCTATAAAACGCTACCGGCGGACAACTTTTGGCGCCACAATTTAAAGAGAAGTGTATCCGGTAATCAACTTTCTTTACCCGGTTTTCTCTTTCAAATTTTCCCGGAAAGATTTTATCAAAATAACCCAGGCTCCACTTTATTTTTGAATGTCTTAAAATTCCATGCTCAATGTCATCGAGGCTTAATTTTGTTTGAGCTATGGTGATTTGTTTATTGCCGAAAAAGCTATTTCGCTTCTGGTATTTATTAGCATCCTTACTTAATAGAATTTGTGTAAACGCATTATAAATATTGATCCAGAAAGCTTTTTTTTCAGAGTCGGTTGACAATTGCCCAAGTGAAGTAACTGGTAAATTTTTCAGGATTTCGGTCAAAGAATCCGTTGCCTCCTCCAGTTTGGCTGCCATTAATAATTCCTGGGAAACTTCGGTGATGCGTGTAGTGTCAGTCAATATCATTTTTGTAGGCCTGCCATTTACTTCCGTAATTATCAAAACTGCCATCAATAATAACCAGTTTTTTATTTTCGTCATAAATATTTTTTTACCAACCTGTTTTTATTCAAATTACGTCGTTGCAATGAGATAAATTACGGTTATGTAAAACGCACGGTTTTACATATTCAGTATAAATTAAACTTATTATGGAAAACCTGCAGGAAAAAATTGAGGCGGCCTCTACTTATCTCTTATCCCTTGGATTTACCAATGCAAAAGCCGCAATTGTATTGGGTACCGGTTTGTCGGCAATACTTAAAAAAGTAAATATTGAGAAAAGTATTGCTTACAATGACATACCACACTTTGTAACATCTACAGTGGAGTTTCATAAGGGACAACTAATTTTAGGAAGTATTGGAAACAACAGGGTTATCATCATGCAGGGCCGTTTTCATTATTATGAAGGATACAGCATGCAGGAAATAACCTTCCCGGTCCGGGTGTTGAGTTCTTTAGGAATAAAACTTTTGTTGCTAAGCAATGCTGCTGGTGGCATGAATGAAAAATTTAAAAAGGGAGACCTCGTTTTGATTGATGATCATATAAATATGCTGCCTGAAAATCCTTTGCGAGGATTAAATGACCCATTTTTTGGAAACCGTTTTGTTGACATGAGTTGCCCTTATGATAAAACAATTGCTAAAAAACTAAAAAAAAGAGCGGGCAGCTTAAAAATAAAACTAAAAAAAGGGGTGTATGCTTCTGTTGCAGGGCCCAACCTTGAAACACGGGCTGAGTACCGCTATTTACGTGCAGCCGGTGCCGACATGGTTGGTATGAGCACCGTACCAGAAGTAATTGTTGCAAACCATCTGAATATGAAATGTGCGGCCATCAGTGTTATTACAGATGAATGTGATCCCGAAAATTTGAAACCGGTAAATATCGAGGACATTATTAATACGGCCGGAAAAGCTGATGAAAAATTAAGTTGTTTGTTTGAATCATTTTTAACGTCAATTGTTTTGTAAACCATATCCACAACTATTGCGTTTTGTTGAAAACTTTCGCATAAGTTTTATAGGATTGCTATACTATCCTTTTTATCTTTCTATATTATTTTTTTGTTATTACTTTTTTTATTTTATTCCCAAAGATTATATGATACACACGGCATCAAAAAACGCAACCGTAATCCTCAGCGTTTATTCCTTTGTGGAGGTAATCGAGGATTGTATTACAAAACAAAAATCGTTGCATGCCGTAATGCCCTTTAAAAAAGGAGCATTAATAAGTAAATTTTCTGCCGGCGATTTTTATGATGCCCCAAATTACCTTACTGTACAAACAGGCACGCATCAGCACATTACGCTGGATCCGGCTTTCCTGCAATACAGCAACCATAGCTGTAGCCCCAATATTTTCTTCGATACAGCGGCGATGGAGATCATTGCTTTAAGAGATATTGAGCCAAGTGAAGAACTTTGTTTTTTTTATCCATCCGCTGAGTGGGACATGGCACAGCCTTTTATCTGCTATTGCGGCAGCAGGAATTGCCTTCAGAACATCAGGGGGGCAAAATATGTGGCAATAAATATCATCCACAGTTACCGGCTTACCTATTTTATTGAGGAACAATTGAAAAAAGCACTATAATTCAGAGATGATACTAACGCCTACCTTATTATCAAAACAAACCAGGTCCCAGAAATTAAAAGTATGGGTCTTATCCCCTTCAATACAAACTACAGATGAAAATATCGACTACTATTATGATTTTTCCCAAAGCATTGCAGAATATACAAAAGTTTTTGAAGAATTAAAGATCAACTGGCAATGGCAACCAGTGAGCATGGCGACTTTTCGGCAGGTAATAGAAAATATTGATGCCGAAAAACAGGGTAACAATATTCCGGTAGTTTTAAATCTCTGTGATGGCGATGAGGTAAACGGTACCCCAGGCATTTCAGTTGTTAGGCTCCTGGAAGAAAAAGATATTATACATACTGGCGCAGATGAATACTTTTATGACATTACCACTTCCAAAGTGCCGATGAAGGCCGCATTCGACAAAGCCCACGTCACAAATCCAGTCTGGAAGCTGATCGGGAACGAGCATACAGATTGTGCTAATATTTTTGAAGAAGTTGGGAACACGATCATTGTTAAACCAGCTGTCTCTGGTGGCAGCATGGGTGTAGGGCTAAAGAATATTATTGAAGATCATACAGCACTTGCTATATTATTAAAACAAATGTTTGAAGGATATCGTGGATGGAATTTAGCTTCGGGGGGTATAATTGCTGAAAAATTTATCACAGGCAGAGAATTCACAACTTTGATCACCGGATCTTACGATGATCCGGAAAAA
>JACMPR010000190.1 GCA_014377385.1 Ferruginibacter sp.
TCTTGTTACAACCGAAAGCAAAAATAATGCAGCTGCCAAAAAGCAGGAGTGTTTTTTTCATAAACGAAGGAATTTTAGGTGTTGAATAAAATATTAAGCTATAAGATAGTTTTTTACTGCAACAAAAAAAAATTATCTACTGAAATTTATTGCCTCATGGAACAAATGAAGCCTTAAAACTCAGACTGGTGAGCCTTCCACCGAGAACTAAGGAAGTGGATATTTTAAAAAGAAATAATATGGCGCCGTATTTTTTAAAACAGGTGGCCATCGATAAAGGCTATTCTCATAAAATAAAAAATTATTTTTCTGACCCTTTGGAACTGCAGCAGCGTTATAAAAAGCCTGTGTGGTTGCGTTTACTTTAATAGGTTTACCAGTGGCTGAATACAGCCTGGAAGTATTACCCGAACCAATATACAGGTTACTGAAAAAGAGGCTGTCGGCAGTGGGCGCATAAATAGCCAGGTATTTATTCGGGTAATTTTCCTGGTCCTGCATGAGCAATGCATTCATCAGAATGGATTTTTTATTATGATAGAAGAGATTAGCACCCGGGTAAATCACATAACTTACATGAGTAGCATTGTACTGCGAGAGATACAACCTGTAATGTCCTTTTGACGGTAGTTGATAAATAATAATTCCTTTACGATTTTCTTTATAAATGACGTTGGTTTTTATGAATTTATAATCATCGCTTTCAACGCTTATAATCGCTACATGGCCTGTTTTCTTTAACGCTTTGCTGCTATCGGTTCGATAGGATACGGTTAGTTTTCCGGGTTTGCTGCAGAAAAAAGTAATGGGATAATTAAAACTTCCCAAAGCAGTTTCATCAATGCTGCTGATCCTTATACTATCTGCACTGTTTTTTACATTGGCTGCCATGAAGGCATCTGTGACCGGGTAAACAGGGGTGGCAAGCGGAAGAAATTTTGCTTTCATTTTTTCAAACTCATTTTTCACCGTAAGTGAAACATCATTGCTAATGCCATTGAAGTGGTCGCTCGAATAATAATTCCATTTTTCCTGCTGTTCTTTGGGGAGCGTTCGTTTAAGCATGTCACTCAGTTGCGTGTTATGAAATATCTTAGTGTGGTATAACTTCCAGGTATAAGTTAAGATGTCTTCCGTTTTTTCATTGCGTAATAAAGGTGTAACAGTAAATTCCTGTAATGATTTTAATTCGCAAAATAACTCGTAGTATTTGCAGAGATAGACGGTATATGCTTTTAATTCCCCGATCCTTTTTTTTACTGCTTCATCAAGCCCGGTTTTATTTTCTGCCTCCATTATATATTGTATGAATCTACCCAGTTCATCCTCGTAAAAAGAAGGATAATCATAATTCGTCTTCATATGAACATCGCTAAAATACCATTCCTTCAGGAGTTTTTTTACAGGCGAAGCGGCCTGCCTGAAATTATTTTTACAAAAATCATCTAATACCAATTCAACCGACTGATAAGGAGAACATAAATATTTCAATATAAAATATTGCTGTATCCCGGAAGCAAATTTTGAAAGCGATGTTTCAAAACTAATGCCGGCTATTTTGAGTGATTTTAAGAATGCCAGGTTGTGATGGTATTGGTACATGTTAAAAAAAGGCTTGTCGTAAAACCCCACGCCAATATTCAGGTAATCATACAAACTGACATTATTGGATTTGTGGGCCCACCGTTGAAGTATGTCTGCCGCGGTGCTGGTAGTTTGAAAGGAATTGGGAACAACCACGATGTGCACATTTTCCTCGATGCGGATGCCCGGGGTATCGGCGCTTTCCCCATAAGCCATTTTGCTTACACCGGCAAGCGGATCAACCATTTTAATTTTGCGTGCTGCTTCATTTGTGATGCTGAATAACTGGTCGGAAATAGATTTAAATTGTTTTTCACATGCTGCTGTGTGGCAATAATTCAGTCCATCCGCAGGCTCCGCAGAGTAATATTTTTTAAACGGGAGAAAAGCAGGCATCATAGCCTTTTCTTTTTTAAATTGATCCACAATCCAGCTGCTAAACATATCAACGCCTTTTTTATAAGTCGGATCAAGTTTGCTGCCTTCACTATACACTCTTTTTCCTTTCACAGGTGCAATCATCAGGGTATCATTTTCGATAGCCTTGCGGTTGGCAATATTAAAAGCTTCGCCGATATGCCCGTCTATGCGAAGGTAATCACAGCCCATCCGGTTACGCAGGTACCATTGACGCCAGTCTTTCTCATTTTCACTGGTCTCATCCAATCCTTTTACGGCAAAGATGCCGCCGCTGGCACCAAACATCCTCACGCGAAAAAAGGGTTTAAAAATTTTCTTATTTTTTTTATTTCCATAAATTGTTTTTAAATCAGGAATTACAGACCACGCTTCTCCCGGCAAATAAAAATGAAATCCCAATTGCTCCAGCCAGCTATACATCGCGTAGGAGATACCGGTAGTATACCCGGACGTGATGCGGATAAATTTTTTACCGTCAGTTTCAAAAAGACCCGTCTCATTCCCCAGGGATCTTTTGTTGCTGTCCAGAATTAAAAAAATGCCGTCCTTGCTTCCAGGTTTATAAACGGCCGGAACAAACGATTTCCCTGTCGCTTTAGTTAGCAAACCCGCCAGGTCCGCTGCCAGCAATTTAGTGTCAAATAATCCGTAATAATTATTTTGTAAAAAAGCAGGCATTGTTACGGGGCTGTAATAAATCGCGGTAGTGTCAGGCTGGCCGTAACTACAGTGAATTAAAAAAATTGAAAGAATGCAGACCTGGATTTTTTTCATTCATCATTTTTAAGTGTAAAACATCCGATTACACAAATCTACAGAAAGCCAGACTTGAAGGAAAACATATCAGCCAATATTGCAGTGCGGCAATATATTTTGTGAGAGTTCTAAAACTGCTGCAAATTAAAATCCCCCCAAAAAAGGGGGGACTGCAGTTGGTTTTGGTAAACAACTTATTATTTGAACCTTCAATTGCTTGTCAAACAACCGGAAATGGTTCAAATGCGCTTAAAATTAGTTGGTTTTGGTAAACGGCGGCAAGATGACAACCGTATGACATTACTGCGAAGCAATATGCTGCTTAGATGAAAAAATACCTGTGAGATTGTTACAGAAAGTCTGTATTAGCTTGCTAAATAGTAAATTGCAGCAATTTTAAACATCATGTTGAGCATTTGCAAAAAGGAATTAAACCAGTTTTTTAGCAACCTTACTGGTTATATTGCCATCATTCTATTCCTGTTGATCAACGGGATCTTTCTTTTTATGTTGCAGGATAGCAGCATTTTTGAGTATGGCTATGCCAACCTGGACAAATTCTTTGAACTGGCTCCGTGGGTATTGCTGTTTCTGATTCCGGCCATTAGCATGCGCTCTTTGTCGGATGAATTTAGAACAGGCACTTTTGAGATCCTCCAGACTAAGCCACTTACTGCATGGCAGATTGTAGTTGGAAAATATAGTGCTATACTTATCATCATCATTTTCGTGATATTGCCTACGCTTATTTACATAATTACCATCAAATCGTTAAGTGCTTCTGGCAGTATAGATGGTGGTGGTATCGCCGGAAGTTACCTTGGCTTATTCCTCCTTAGTGCTGTATTTGCGGCCATCAGTATCTGCTGCAGTTGCTTTACTAATAATGCAGTGGTGGCCTTTTTAATAAGTGCATTCGTATGCCTTATCCTTTATTTCGGTTTTAATGCTATCAGTAAACTGCCTGTTTTGCAGGGGTCTGCCGATTATTACGTTGAGATGCTGGGAATAGATTTTCATTACCGCAGTATTAGCCGTGGGGTAGCGGACAGCAGGGATTTGGTGTATTTTATCAGCATCATTTTTCTTTCCTTATTGATAACAGTAAAAAATCTGCACAAAAGATAAATGAGCCTTACTAAAAAAATAATGAATAGCAAACTTTGGTGGTTGGGTGTATTGGTTATATTAATCGCCATCAACTGGGCTGCATCGGTATGGCATACCCGTATAGATTTTACCAACGAAAAAAGATTTACTCTCAGCGGCGCAACAGAAAAACTGCTTAAAAAAATTGATGAGCCGGTAGTAATTGATGTTTTCCTTAAAGGAAATTATCCCAGCGGATTTAGAAAACTAGCCGCTTCAACCGAAGACATACTGAGAGAATTTAAAGAAGTGGCCGGAAACAAGCTGCAATATCATTTTATTTCCCCGGAAGAAGAAATGGAAGGAACAACTATAAAGTATGGCGATACCCTATCCGCGATGGGCTTATATCCCATCAACCTTACCTCTCAATTAAAAGAAGGGCAGCAGCAACAACTGGTATACCCGGTAGCACTCGTACATTATAAAGATGCAGTGTTTCCTGTTAGCATCTACCAGGGAAAAACTCCCATGATTAATTTTCAGGAACTTAACAGTGCTGAAGCCATGTTAGAGTACCGACTGGCCAATGCCATTTCAAAGATCACGCGAAAAGAAAAACCGGTTATAGGTTATGCTATTGGTAACGGAGAGCCGATGCCGGGAGAATACCGGACCTATGACCTCGTTGAAAATGTTTTAAGGCCCGATTATCGTTTTTTTACGCTGGATATTTCCAAACAACCTGTCATTCCTTCCGAACTTAAAACACTGCTTCTTGTAAAACCTACTATTCCATTCACCGAAGAAGAGAAACTAAAACTTGATCAATATGTAATGAATGGCGGCAAATTGATTATGTTCATCGACCGGCTGAATGCAGAGATGGACAGCATGCAGGTTAAGAACGAAGTAGTGGCTTATGACCGTGAACTGGGTCTGAATGACCTGCTGTTTAAATACGGGGTTCGCATCAATGCAGACCTTGTGATGGACCTTCAATGCGACTACCTTCCTTTTGATGTAAATGGAAACGGCCAATTTGAATTATTGCCCTGGAATTATTTCCCTGTGCTGGAATCTGCTTCGAATAATCCGCTGACTAAAGGATTGGGTTTTATCGCGGGTCAGTTTGTGAATTCTATTGATACCGTGGAAGCAGAAAACGTCAAAAAAACTATCCTCCTTACTTCATCGCTTAATGCCCGCACAATCGGGACGCCGGCAATTATCAGTGGAAAAGAAAATGTAAATGCACCCGTAGACGAAAAATTTAAAAGAGCCCATGTCCCCGTGGCCGTTTTATTGGAAGGGAAATTTAGATCGCTTTATGCAAACCGGCTGTCACAAAAGATGAATGACTCTTTGAAAAAATATGGGGCTGCTTTTTTACCTGCGGCCGTTAATGACAATAAAATGATCATTGTTACGGACGGTGACATTGTTTTAAACTCAGTTGTTAAAGAAAGTCAGCCCATTGCCATGGGGATGAACAGGTTTACCTACGGCTCACAAAAAGAATTTCCTTTCGCCAACAAAGATTTTTTACAGAATTGTCTCGACTACCTCATCGACGCAAATGACCTCAGTGAAGCGAAAGGTAAAGATTATCTGGTAAGATTATTGGATACCAAAAAGGTGAACAGCCAAAAAAAATTGTGGCAATTATTAAATATTGTTGCACCTGTAGCAGCCATATTATTATTTGCATTGGTATTTCAATGGATCAGGACAAGAAAGTACAGCAGTAAAGTATCTTAAATAAATTTGAATGAGTACCACCCAGATTATTTATATTGTTTTTAGTGCTGTAGTAATATTGGCATTGGTATTCGATCTCGGCTTGCTTAGCAAGAAGCACGCAGTGATAACACTGAAGATGGCTTTGATTCAAACACTTTTTTGGGTAATTATTTCGCTCGCCTTCTGTGCTTTCATCTGGTTTGAAAATGATGGAGGTAACGGTAAAGCAGATGCGATCCGTTACATCTCCGCTTACCTGCTCGAATGGTCACTTTCAATTGATAATATTTTTGTATTCATTATCATATTTTCGTTTTTTAAAGTGCCCGAGAATAATTATTCCAGGGTATTGTTGATGGGGGTTTTGATGGCCATCGTTTTCCGGATCATATTTATTACGGTAGGAAGTGAGCTGGTGGCACGGTTCGACTGGATCATGTACATCTTTGGTGTATTCCTCCTCATTACCGGGTTTAAATTGTTTGCATCGAAAGAGGAATCAGAATTCAACCCCGAACACAACTGGGCATTTAAATTCATGAAGCGTTTTCTGCGTACCACCAATGAAGAACCCAATGGCCGGTTCTTCCTGAAAATTAACCATAAGACTTATCTAACAAAACTTGCAATGGTAGTCATCATGCTGGGTTTAATTGATATCGTTTTCGCCATTGATTCAATTCCGGCAGTATTTTCAATTATACCGGATCCCAATGATAAGCTGCTTATTTATTCTTCAAATATTTTTGCGGTACTTGGGTTACGCAGCCTCTTCTTTTTATTACACGGGGCTAAAAATAAATTTGACTACCTCCAGCAAGGTATTGCAGTGGTACTCCTTTTCATTGGTGCGAAAATGCTCCTTGAAAAATGGTGGCATATCCCGGTATGGATATCGCTTATGGTAATTGTTGTTTGTATCGGGGGGTCTGTTTTATATTCAATTTTTAAAAACGAAGAAGATCCGGCGCAGGAAAATACAAATAAAGAAAATTCATAAATGCATTCATTTAGTTTTTCCGATATCTCCGGGATCTTAAAAGTACAGCCACTGCAGCAAATCAGTGACCCTGTTATTGAATCGTTGCTCACTGACAGCAGGAAAATCGTATTTCCTTCACAAACTGCTTTCTTTGCGCTGAGTACCCGGCAGGTAAATGCGAACGATTTTATTTTTTCACTTTACGAAAAAGGAGTCCGGTGTTTTGTCACTGACAACAGGTTTGAAACACACAAAATAAAAAATTTACCGGAGGCCAATCTTTTACTGGTACCGGATGTACTAGAGGCTCTGCAAATAACAGCCGCTGCTCACCGGCATATATTTCATTATCCCGTTCTTGGTATTACTGGTAGCAATGGAAAGACGATTGTAAAAGAATGGCTATCCCAGTTGCTTGGCAGTAAATATAACATTGTAAAAAATCCCCGGAGTTATAATTCGCAGGTAGGCGTTCCGTTAAGCGTATGGCAAATGAATGAATCCAATACCCTGGGGATATTTGAAGCAGGGATTTCACAACCTGGGGAGATGCAGCGGCTTCAGAAAATAATTGATCCGGAGATCGGCCTGGTAACCTTTATCGGGGAAGCGCATGCAGAAGGATTTGAAGATGTAAACCAGAAGATCAATGAGAAATTACTGTTATTTACTAAAACCCGCGTATTGGTTTATGGTGCAGACGACAGCCTGCTAAACAAATTAGTGCAGCAGTTTAAAACGGAAATTAATACAGGATTAAAATTATTTACCTGGAGTAAAAAAAATGCTGCTGATCTTTTTGTGAAAAATATAGAAACACAGAAGGATGGCAGCATCCTTCACTGTATTTATCTGAACACTGGGTTCACTTTTTTTATTCCCTTTACAGACAATGCCTCAGTGCACAATGCCATAAGCTGTTGTTGCGTACTGCTTTGTATGAATGAAACACGCTCTTCCATCCCGGTAAATATGAGTGAACTGCGGCCGCTGGAAATGCGGCTTGAGTTAAAACAGGGTATTAACAATTGTTCCATCATTAATGACAGTTACAGTGCAGATATCAATTCGCTGCTCATCGCACTTGATTTTTTAAACCAGCAGCAACAGCGCGAAAAACGAACCCTTATATTGAGTGACCTACTCCAGTCGGGGCTTCCGGATGAAGTGTTATATAAAAAAATTGCTGCCTTAATAGCCGAAAAAAAAATCTCCAGGTTTATAGGTATCGGTCGGCAAATTACCGCCAACCGGCAGGCCTTTGATAATATTGAGGATAAGGTCTTTTTCTCATCTACAGACGAATTTTTACAACAAATTAATTTGCTGCGTTTCCGCGATGAAACTATTTTATTGAAAGGGGCCCGTGTGTTCCGTTTCGAAAAGATCAGCAGAATGCTGGAACAAAAAATGCATGAAACTGTTTTGGAAATTGACCTGACGGCCCTCCGGGATAATTTAAAAGTTTACCGTCAACAACTTCACAAAAACGTAAAGATAATGGCAATGGTAAAGGCCTTTAGTTATGGCAGCGGCAGTTTCGAGATTGCGGGCCTGCTACAGCATGCCGGTGCAGATTATCTTGCCGTTGCTTATGCGGATGAGGGCGTGGAACTGCGGAAAGCAGGTATTCGTTTACCCATTATGGTTATGAATACCGAAATGGCCGGCTTTGACAATCTTGTTCAATTTAAACTTGAACCGGAACTCTACTCATTCAAGATAATGGAATCTTTCCAGCTTTACCTGCAGCAACACGCTATTTCCGAGTACCCGGTGCATATTAAGCTGGATACCGGCATGCATCGCCTTGGCTTTTTACATGCCGATTTAAACCAGTTAAATGTTTTTTTACTGGCAGCTACCCAGTTTAGGATTAAATCCGTTTTTTCTCACCTGGTTGCAAGTGATGATGCAGTGCACGATGCATTTACAAAAACGCAGGCCGCCAGCTTTTTGGAAATGGCCGCCGGCATTGAAAAAACCATTGGCTATTCTTTTCTAAAACACATTGCCAATACTTCTGCTATTCACCGGCATCCCGATCTCCAGTTAGATATGGTGCGGCTTGGCATCGGTTTGTATGGCGTGGATGAAAAACAGACATTACAGAATGTAACCACATTAAGAACCACCATTTCACAGATCAAGCATATCAAAGAGGGGGAAAGTGTTGGATATGGCAGGAAGGGAGTGGTAAACAAGGATTCCACTATTGCAACAGTAAGGATAGGTTATGCAGACGGCTATCCCCGCATGCTGGGTAACGGTGCCGGCAAGATGCTTGTTAATGGTCACCTGGCACCAGTGATCGGGAATATATGCATGGACATGACCATGCTCGATATCACCGGCATACCTGCTGTTGAAGGCGAAGAGGTACTGGTATTTGGAGAAGAACTTTCGGTACGGCAACTTGCAGGATGGGCCCAGACGATACCTTACGAGATATTGACCAATATTTCTCAAAGGGTAAAAAGGGTGTACTTTGAAGATTAGCTTGATGTAAACTTGTGTCCTGCTAATTACTTCCAAAACTGTTTTTATTTTCATTCAGCCCGATTGAACCAATACCTGAATTTCAGGAAACTGGTGGGTTAGGTTTACAACTGCAACCATTTTTAGGAACAAGCGTCTGCAAATGAAGCTTTAAAAGTATTTATCAGTTGATTTCCAGTGTCACGGCTTTGTGAGGGCAAAATCCCAGGATAATTTGCATTTTCTTTTGTGTTTGGGTACATATTATCTCATCGCTAAAAATGTATCTTTGCTGCCGTTCGGGAAATAATGTTTTATATCCTGTACAACAGCAAAAGCATTGCGACTATCATGTAAACGCGGTATCTTTAATCAATCATTTCGGATGAAAGGAAAACATTTAGTAGTTATTATTGCACTTATCGTTATTGCAGACCAGGCTTTAAAATTGTATATCAAAACTAATTTTCTTTTAAATACTTCGCACCCGGTTTTGGGCAACTGGTTCCACTTGTATTTTGTTGAAAACCCCGGAATGGCATATGGATGGAAATTTGGAGGTGATTGGGGCAAAGTTGCCCTAACCATATTTCGCCTGATTGCGGTAATTTTTGGAAGTTGGTATCTCGCAAGAATCATAAAACAAGGTTATCACAAAGGGTTTATTGTTTGTGCTGGATTGGTTTATGCGGGAGCCCTTGGTAACCTGATTGATTCATGCATGTATGGATTACTTTTTGACAAGGGAATGATTTTTGACCCACAGTTAAAGGATTACCTGGGTTATGAAGGACTGGCAGTACTTTCAAAAAAAGGGTATTCTTCATTTTTACACGGTAATGTGGTTGATATGCTGTACTTCCCGGTTATCAGGGGGCATTTTCCAACCTGGTTTCCGTTTTGGGGAGGGGAATCATTTGAGTTTTTTCGTCCTATCTTTAACCTGGCCGATGCAGCCATTAGCACTGGCGTCATTACGATCCTTGTTTTTCAGAAAAAATTTTTCAGAGTCCGTGATACCGTGGCCGATACCAATACCATTGAAACCCGGGCACCCGCAGATGATGCCTCACATGTTTCCTGATCTTTTATAAAATAATGTTATCATAAATACTAATCATGAAGACTCTACACGCTATTCTTTTCTTTGTTTTTTCGCTGCTGCTAATTACGTCCTGCCAGAAGGAATTGAATTTTGAAGATACGATTGGTACATCGTCAGGATCATTGAAAAAAGACAGCAGTGATTGCCTGCCGAGTGCGGTAGCCGGACAATACATCACGGATTCCGCCTTATCAGGTTCGAATTATATTGATGTGCAGGTGGATGTTCGTTTTCCCGGCAGTTATGTGATCTACTCTGACACATCAAACGGGTTTTCTTTTCGGGATTCCGGTAACTTTGGCACACCCGGTCTGAATACGGTTCGATTACTCGGTACCGGTACACCGCTGTTGCCCGGCACGCATTCTTTTATCATTCGCTATGATACCAGCGTTTGCATCATCGATGTGGAAGTTCAGCCCGCAGGTGCCAACGCAGTTTACACTTTTGCAGGAGCTGGGGGAACTTGTACAGGAGCGGTATTGAGCGGTACTTACATGGAGGGACTTGCCTTAACTGCTAATAATACCGCAGTTGTGTCAGTTGATATTACCGCAATTGGAAATTATTCAATCAGCAGTACACAGGTAAACGGCGTAACTTTTACCGCAACGGGAGTTTTCAACGATACTGCCCAAACAACCGTTACGCTAACAGCACAGGGAACCCCGTTGGCGGCGGGTACATTCAATTTTGCATTACTGGGAAATGGAAGCAGCTGTGCCTTTTCGGTGACTTTTGATCCGCCCGCACCACCTGCTGTATTCACGCTGGTTGGATCGCCGGGAAATTGCAGCCTTGCTACCACTTCCGGAACTTTTGCGGTAGGCTCGCCTGTTACAGGAAATTCAGTGACCTTAATGGTAAACATAACAGTTGTTGGTTCTTATTCTATATCAACACCCGTGGTCAATGGCGTATCTTTTACCGGTACCGGATTGTTTACCAGCACAGGGTCTGGAATTCCTGTTTCTTTATTGGCGACTGGAACAGCAACAGGTCCGGCCGGTAATGTCGTTTTTCCTTTTACAGGGAATGGAAACTCTTGTTCGTTCACCGTACCATTTATCGCTGCTGCAACTGATTTTATCACCTGTAATATCAACGGTGTCCTTACAACTTTTAATGTAAATGCTGCTGCGACATTGGATAGTAGTACCGGAATTCCGATCTTAAATATTGATGGAGCTTCGGTAAGTACGAGTTCAAATCCTTCAATAAATTTAGGAATTGTAGCTGGTTCGGGTGTAACGCCTGCCACTACCTATACAACTAACCAGGTTGTGGCAGGAAATGTAATCAGTTGTGACTATTATGATGCGGCCAACACCGATTTTTTTGCAGGCTCAGATCCATTAAACCAGGGGGGAACTCCTGTTTTCACGATTGTCGTTAATACCATTACCGCTACAAGAATCGCCGGCACGTTCAGCGGCACTGTAAAGGATAACAATGGCGCCGGCCCGGGCATTAAACAAATAACCGGTGGCGTATTTGATGTTCCATTGCTTTAATAAATATATTCTTATAAATACAAAGGCCTTTTCTAAAACAGAAAAGGCCTTTGTATTATGGGCAGGCATCGTTTATTTAAGGGCTCCTACCATTTCACCCGGCTTGACCCAGGCGTCAAACTCTGCTGATGTTACATATCCCAGTTTAACCGCCATTTCTTTTAAAGTCGTTCCTTCTTTGTGCGCTTTTTGTGCGATTTCTGCGGCTTTATAGTAACCGATCTTTGTGTTTAAGGCTGTTACAAGCATTAATGAATTCTCAACATGCTTTTGAATATTTGCTTCGATGGGTGCAAGTCCAATGGCACATTTATCGTTAAATGAAACGCAGCCATCGCCAATTAAACGGGCGCTGTGTAAAAAATTGAAGATCATCACGGGTTTAAAAACATTTAACTCAAAATGCCCGTTGCTGCCACCGATACTAATTGTAACATCATTGCCCATAACCTGCGCAGCGATCATTGTAAGCGCCTCACACTGGGTAGGGTTTACTTTCCCCGGCATAATGGAAGAACCGGGCTCATTGTCTGGAATGAAAATTTCACCGATACCACTTCTTGGCCCCGAGGAGAGCATGCGGATATCGTTTGCGATCTTCATTAAACTAACGGCCACCATTTTTAATGCACCATGGGTTTCCACAATCGCATCATGGGCTGCCAGGGCTTCAAATTTATTTTCTGCAGTTTTGAAGGGTAGCCCGGTTAGGATACTAATATGCCTGGCAACATTTTCTGAATAACCTTCAGGTGTATTGATACCGGTTCCTACCGCCGTTCCTCCCAGTGCCAGTTCACTAAGATGTTCGAGCGTATTTTTTATTGCTTTTAATCCATGATTTAACTGTGATACGTAACCGCTGAATTCCTGGCCCACCGTTAATGGAGTGGCATCCATAAAGTGGGTCCTGCCAATTTTTACCACATGCATATATTCTTTACTCTTGGCCTGCAGTGTATCCCGTAATTTTTCAATACCCGGTATGGTTATTTCTATTAAAATTTTGTAGGCGGCAATATGCATCGCAGTGGGAAAGGTATCGTTGCTTGATTGCGATTTATTGATATCATCATTTGGATGAAGGATCTTTTCCTTGTCGTTAAGTTTGCCACCATTTAATACATGTCCACGGTAAGCCACTACTTCATTAACATTCATATTGCTTTGGGTTCCGCTGCCCGTTTGCCATACAACCAGTGGAAAATATTCATCCAGCCTGCCCTCCAGGATCTCATCACAGACTTTGCCGATCAGGTCCGATTTTTCCCTGGTTAAAATGCCGGCTTCCATGTTGGTAAGGGCAGCGGCTTTTTTAAGACAGGCAAATGCCCGTATTATCTCTTTAGGCATTTTATTAATATCCTGTGCAATTTTAAAATTGTCAATGCTGCGCTGGGTCTGAGCTCCATAATAAGCCTCCACCGGTACCTTTACTTCACCCATGGTGTCTTTTTCAATCCTGTATTCCATATATTTTTTTTGAAATTATTGGTTTAGTTGCAGGCGATTGTTACAATGAATCATTATTCGCCGGTGAAGTTTGCTTTTCTCTTTTCAAGGAAAGCAGCGGTACCTTCCCGCATGTCTTTTGTATCAAAACATTCACCGAAACATTCAATCTCTTTATCAAAACCACTTTTACCGTTTGTGTAAGCACTATCACTAACAATTGCAATATTGATACACTCGATGACCTTGCCAATGGCAACGGGTGCTTTTGTATGAATGACCTGGAGAATTTCTTTTGTTTTAATTAAGAGGTTTTCGGGTGTGGTAACGTAATTAACAAGGCCCAGCTGCAAAGCCTCCGCTGCGTCAATCAATTGTGCTGTCATCTGCATTTCCATACTTTTTCCTTTTCCAACGAGTTGGGTTAAACGCTGTGTACCTCCGTAGCCAGGTATAAGCCCGAGATTAACTTCCGGTTGCCCGAATTTTGCATTCCCGCTGCACAACCTGAAATGGCACGCCATTGCAAGTTCGCAGCCGCCACCCAACGCAAATCCGTTTACCGCTGCAATGATTGGCTTTTTACTGTTCTCAATTTTAAAAAATACATCCTGGCCTTTTTTCGCCATGGCCATTGCTTGTTCTTTGTTTAATGAATTGAATTCAGAAATGTCTGCACCGGCAACAAAAGCTTTAACTCCTGAACCGGTTATTATCGCAGATTTGATAGCCGGATTTTCATAAATTTCATCTGCAATTTTATCAAGATCATTGAATACAGCTGCATTCAGTGCGTTGAGTTTATCCGGCCGGTTAATGGTTATGATTAAAGAGCCGCTTTCTAACGAAGTAAGAATAGTTGAATACATAAATTGTTTTTCAAAATTTAGAAGCCGGTAAAAAAAGAGGTTTACTTTAAAGGATGATCAGACAAAAACAGGCGTGTGGAAATTAAAAATTCCTGTTCTCTTTCACCCAGGTTTTAATATAGTGAGCGATCTCCGACGTGGTTGTACCTGGTGCAAATAATTTGCCTACCCCTGAACTGTTAAGTTGTTCTATGTCGTCTTCAGGTATGATGCCTCCACCGGTAAGTAACACATCGTTCATTTTCTTTTCCCTCATTAGTGCAATGATCTTGGGAAAAATCGTCATGTGGGCCCCGCTGAGAATACTTACTCCAATGGCATCCACATCTTCCTGTAGTGCGGCATTCACAACCATTTCGGGAGTTTGCCGAAGCCCGGTGTAGATTACCTCCATACCTGCATCCCGAAGAGCAGTTGCAATTACTTTAGCGCCCCGGTCATGACCATCTAACCCAACTTTGGCAACTAAAACTCTGATAGGTCTGTTCATAACACAATCTTATTCTGCGAAAATAAGGCAATAGGATTAATGAACCAGTGGAATGTATGTTTGCCGGGCCTGACTAAAGGAATACTGTATATACAGGGACTGCCCATCCAACTGTTTTGCACCGTATCCTTTACATGCATTGCTGATTAAGAAATCTCAAGGTAACCTTGTTATAATCGCTATACATCTGGTGATCTGACACAGACAAATCGATCTGTTCGAGCATAAAGGCAACCTGTAAAATGGTCAAACTTCCGGTTTCCGGAAACAGCGCCGGGTTTGCCTGGAAGGCTGATATAAAAGCTGGTGAAAATCCGATAAAATAATTTTTTGCATCAAGAAAGCCTTTGCTTTTTAATTCTGCGAAAACTGCCTGGCTTTTGGCGATAGAAATATCTCCCCGCCTTGCAAACCTTTCCGGGTAGAGCGGCGCACGTTCCTTAATGAAATATTTACTGCAAATACCCCTCCCCGTAAGTGTCGTTGAATTTGAAAGTGCTTCAGTGTTGCCGGCCGTGCCTACGTTGACGTTGTTGTCAAATCTTGCCATGCAAAACTGGAAAGGTACATTCGATAGCTGCGCAAGTACATTCCCCATTTGTGCGCAATAACTAACGCCCGCTTTAAAATTATATAGGTACGATAGGATGGAGGAAAAAGAACCTCCATTACTCATCCCCACTGAATACCGTGGTTTTGCCCTGTTGGTAACAGCTCTGTTGTAAAAAGTATCTGTAATGGTGCGAATATTTACATAATCCACATTGTTGAGTGTATCAGCCGGAGTGGTTGCCCATCGCAATTTACCGTCACCATCAATGTCAACGCCGGTAGTAGCTTCTTCCGCTTCGGTAATGATGATGCCATATCCATCAGTTACCAGCTCTTTGGAAAGCTGGTTGAATTCATAGTTCTGTGCCACATTCATAGCGTTGCCGCCGCTGCCGTGCAACAGGTAGACAAAACCTTTGTGTGCCGGCGGAAAATAAGAATAGACTGGCTTCAACCGGTCGCGGCCCCTGATCTGTTCAAATTGAAAAGTCACCAGGGTAATATTCTTAAGGGTTCCGGTTACAGTGATGTTCCTGCCTGGCATGATAAACCAGGTATGCCATTCTCCGAAATTATTTAACAGGCTGATATCTCCGGTCCATTTATCAAACAACTGTGTATTCGTGTAGGCTACACTGAAAATGTGTACGGTGTCGCCGGTCTTGTACCTGGCAGAGCCATAACCGTTATTCACTGTCACTGCAAAACTATCCAAAGTTGTTACTGGTGGCGGGTTTTGCGAAACAGGCACGGCGTCAGCATTTTTTTTGCAGGAAATGAAACATAATACAGACAGGCAAATCAGCAGTGATCTCATTTTGGTTAATTTTGTCAAAGACATGTAAGAGCCGGATTAGTTTAAAAGGATTCAAATCTAATTGTTGCTTTTTCGATCCTGCTGATCGTTTCGGCTTTACCGATCGTGTTTGCTATAGCAAACGCAGCAGGCCCAATTTTGCTCCCCACCAGCATCACCCTTAGTATCATTTGTAGCTCACCGGGCTTTATGTTTTTTTCTGTAGCCAGTGTTTTAAAAAGGAGTTCAATGTTTTCTACGTTGAAATTATCCTCTTGACCAAGGATCGCAGCAAGGGATTCGAAATAATCTTTCTTTGCTTCATCCCATTTCGGTTTTATGGAAACTTCATCGTAAACAAGTGGTTCCTTAAAAAAATAAATAGCCTGCTCATAGAAGTCGGGTATCAGGGTACACCTGTCTTTTACGAGCTCCAAAACAGTATTAAAATATGAGGGATCTTTTACTGAAACGCCCTTCAATTCAAAAAGTTTCTTCACAAGCGTCGATATCCCACTAGCGGGCATCTTTTTTATCCATTCATGGTTATACCATTTTGCCTTTTCAAAGTCGAATTTGGCACCACCTTTATGCACCCGTTCAATAGAGAATTTTTCTACCAGTTCATGCATAGAAAATATTTCCTGTTCGCTGCCGTCATTCCAGCCTAATACTGCCAGCAGGTTTATAAATGCTTCCGGCAAAAATCCTTTTTCTTTAAATCCTTCTACCAGTTCGTTGGTTTTCGGGTCCGTCCAGTTCATGGCAAAAACAGGAAATCCATACGTAGCGCCATCACGTTTACTTAATTTACCGCTGGGGCCAAGTATGAGGGGAAGGTGTGCCCATTGTGGCATATTTTCTATTCCAAACAAATATTTCCAAAGCATGACATGCACGGGTGCACTACTCAGCCATTCCTCTCCCCTGAAAGCATGTGTAATCTTCATCAGGTGATCATCTACCACCACTGCAAGATGATACGTTGGCATCCCATCAGCTTTTAATAATACTTTGTCATCCACCAGGCCACTGTCAAAACTTACTTCACCATGAATCAGGTCCGTAAAAGAAATTTTTTCATCCGCCGGCATTTTGATCCTTGTTACATGCGGGGTGCCATTTGCCAACAAACTTTTCACCTCGCCGGGAGAAAGCGTCAGGGAATTTTTCATTTGCATCCTTACCATACGGTCGTACTGTGGGGATGGATTTTCCGGAGTTTTAAGCTGAGTGCGCATTTTTTCAAGCTCCTCCGGGGTGTCAAACGCATAATAGGCAAATTCATTTTCTATTAGCTGTTCAGCATAGGTACGGTACGTACTTTTCCTTTCACTTTGGCGGTAAGGGCCAAAGTCGCCGCTATGAACAGGGCTTTCGTCCGGTTTTATACCACACCATTCGAGGCAATCGAATAAGTATTGTTCCGCACCCGGCACGAACCTCGTTTGATCGGTGTCTTCAATCCTGACAATAAAATCACCTCCGTGTTTTTTTGCAAATAAATAGTTGTATAAAGCCGTGCGTACCCCGCCCAGATGTAAACCTCCGGTGGGACTTGGAGCAAAGCGAACCCTGATTTTCTCATTCATGAGGTAAAGGTAAGTAGCGGGCAATCAAATAATATATTTACCAAAAAATCGTTTATAACCAGTAGTTTACGGAGAAACCTTAAAAAATACATTCACCCTCCTTAAACCTTTAACTTCTCATTACATCTATGTGACATACTTTAACAAAAAAAAATAATTTATGAAAAAGAATATCTCTTTTGTGATGGCTATCGCCTTAGCCCTTTCAGTATCTTTTATGAGCTGTAAAAAAACGGACACAAATGCTGACAACAGCACAGACCTTGCAACCCACTCAAATGACGAGGCACGTGTTTCTTCAGAATCTGATGCCGTGGCAAACGATGCTGATCTTGCCACTGAAAGTTTTGCGGCATTTTCTGGTCGCCCGGGCACAGTCAATTCCAGTACTTCAAGTGTTATTTGTGATGCAACCACCGTATTGGATTCAACTGCTACTGACAGAAGAATTACGATTACCTACAACGGTACTAATTGTAACGGAACACGCACCCGTACTGGTGTTGTAGTTCTTACGATGCCTTTGGCTACTCATTGGAGGGATGCTGGGGCAGTATTGAGTGTGACTGTGCAGAATCTTGCGGTTACCCGTTTAAGTGATGGTAAAAGTATCACCATCAACGGTCTTAAAACATACACAAATGTCTCCGGAGGAAGAATAATTGATTTAAGTGCAGGAAATACAATTGTGCATGACATTGCAAGCCCAGGCATCACTGTTACTTTTGACAATGGCACACAAAGGACCTGGCAGATTGCTAAGAGAAGGACCTTCACCTATGCTAACGGAATTGTTATCACAACGATCGGTACACATACTGACGGGGGCATCTCCGGAATTGCAGCATGGGGCAGCAACCGTTTCGGAAACTCATTTGTTACTTCTATAACTGCACCGTTGGTGATACGCCAGGATTGCTCGTTCAGGTTGGTAAGTGGCCAGGTTACACACCAGCGTTTGGTTGCAAATGTTGTCACCAGCTTTGGTTTGGACGCGACTGGTAATGCTACTTCCTGTCCGGTGGGTACCTATTATTTCAAATCAGTATGGACAGGCGTTAATGGTGTTGTAAGGACGGTTATTTACCCTTATTAATTCAAGATATAATGATGTAAAAAAGTTGCCTCTTAAGGGCAACTTTTTTATTGACTAACATTCAGCTGTTCAGATTTGCGGATGTCGTTATTTGTTCACACCAGGATACTGCTATCATAAAACAATAAAATGAAGCTATTTTAAATGCCCTTTAAAAGATGCGATTTATAAATTAAATTGCTTTATGTTTTATTCGATAAAATCTTCCTGGTGGATAAGAAAGATGTACCGGCAATGTACCTGGTCCATCCCGGTAAAAGAAAAGATAATATACCTGAGTTTTGATGATGGGCCGCATCCAGACATCACGCCATTTGTGTTGGATGAATTAAAAAAATACAATGCCAAGGCGATTTTTTTTTGCATTGGTAAAAATGTTGTTTCATATCCTTCGGTATATAAAAGGATCATTGAAGAAGGTCACGCCATTGGTAACCATACCCAACATCATTTGAATGGATGGAAAACAGCTGATAAGCTTTATCTTGATGATATCGCGACTGCAAAAAAATACATTGACAGTAACTTATACCGGCCACCCTATGGAAAGATAAAATTATTTCAATTGAAACAACTTGCCTTACCCCGGTTTAATTTACAAACCATTATGTGGAGTGTGTTAAGCGGTGATTTTGATGAAAGAATAACTAAAGAAAAATGCCTGAGCAATGTAATAAAAAATGTTACCAGTGGCTCTATCGTTGTCTTTCACGATAGTGAGAAATCTTTTGATAGAATGCAATATGCTCTCAAGGGAACCCTGGCATACTTTGCTGATAAAGGATACAAATTTGAAAAAATACATTCGGGATTGCTGTAAAAAATTGGGCCTGGGTAGAAACCCTGGCCCGTTTTTAATCCGTACCCTATGAAAACTAGCCTAAATCTACGTAGTTGTTTCTACAATGTCAATATTATTTTCCCATCGGTAAAAGCGAACCCCTGTAAAAAAAATGCAAACTATTGTAAATATCTGCTCTCCAGCGCACTGGTCGGATCACTACTTTAACTAACTACCTTTTTTGCAAAATTGCAAATGGATTTTCAATAATTCCTGCTAAGATTTATTACAGTAATTTTACGGCAATAAAACTAAACGAATATTAAATGATCGTAGATACCCATTGTCATTTATATGTAAAAGAATTTGAGGCAGACATTGATGATATCATGAAGCGCGCCGCCCAAAATGGGATAGAAAAATTTTACCTGCCCGCAATTGATAGCGAGACCACTGATGCTATGTTAGCACTGGAGAGAGCCTATCCCGGAAAATGTTTTGCGATGATGGGTTTGCATCCTTGTTCAGTAAAAAAGAATTATAAAGAAGAGCTGGATAAAATAGAACGTTTGCTTGCAACAAGAAAATTTGCCGCAATAGGCGAGACCGGGCTGGACTTTTACTGGGATAAAACTTTTGTAAAAGAGCAATACATTGCTTTAGAGAGACAGGTTGAACTTGCATTGCAATATGATACACCCATTGTACTACATACCAGGGATGCCCTTCAGGAAACGATTGATGTGATTAGAAATTATAAAGCCGCCGGATTAAAAGGCATTTTTCACTGCTTTGGTGGAAGTGCAGCAGAGGCTAGCCAGATCATTGATGCGGGGTTTTATCTTGGCATTGGAGGGGTAGTAACTTACAAAAATGCCGGGTTGGCCGAACTGCTCCAGCACATTGATCTTAGCCATATTGTTTTGGAAACGGATGCGCCTTATCTCACTCCGGCTCCATTTCGTGGTAAAAGAAATGAAAGCAGTTATTTAAAATATATTATTGATAAAGTGGCTGCAATAAAAAATATTTCTGCTGCGGAAGTCGCCCTGGTCACATCTGCGAATGCGGAAAATATATTCAAACAGGCGTCCATGTAACGATTTAAGGATGTACATTTGCCTCCCTGTTAAAAATAGGCAGCTTGTTTGTCTGTTGGTTGCAACTGTTTAAAAGGACATATAATATTCGGCGCATGCTGAAGTTATTATACTGATTAAAAAAAATTGGAGACGTGTCCGAGTGGCTGAAGGAGCACGCCTGGAAAGTGTGTATACGGGTAACTGTATCGAGAGTTCGAATCTCTCCGTCTCCGCCTGAAAGGACAAATCATTAATTGTTTGATTTGTCCTTTTTTCTTTCCAACCCTGGATCAATATTGCCGTTTCCCGGCGTTTTACTTCAAGGGTATTCTTACTTAGTGTCTTTCCAAATTCTTCATTACTATCAACCATACAAAACTTTTTGCAAGGAGTATCTGTATGCTATCGGGTACCTATATACGCTGGTTGTTCTTATAACGAAGAGTTTATTATTAAAAAGCCGGGCGTGTCGCAGGCAAGATGCAGCTATCTTTTTTTGTAATCAAAGTCAATGAGCAGTTATAACTTCTTTAAATTGGCGTTGGAAGGCAAAACACTGATACCTGGTATTAAATTTACATTGTAATCAAAGGTTTTGCGGATCAGCTTTCCTGGAAGGTATAACAATTGGCCTTGCTATTACGTGGCTTAGTCATTCTATCATAATAAGCCGAGGCATTTCAATTATTCTTTTTATAAGGCATGGTTTATGATGCGTTTTCCAAAGAGTAAATGATGTAAATCACCTGGTTTGTTGACCAAGGTCATACCACGCTCAACCTCTTCACTTCACCTTTGCGCCTTAACACAATAATTGCCAGGCACGCATTTTTTTAACGCTTTTAATGTTCACTAACAGAAGTCAAAATTGATAAAATGATAAAAGCAACGATTTTTAATTTCAGTAATAGGAACAAAAAATACATAACATTTTTAATCGCGTTCTTATTTCTATTTATTTCATGCTTTGCACAACATGCAGATAACATGATCAGCTCTGGCGATTCTTCTTTCGGGCTGTGGATTTTTGCCATACTATTAATTCTTCCCTTATTAATCATCATTGGTAAATTATATTTCGATTTTAAATTGCAGGTGAGGGCAAATGGAAGTTGGAAAAGAGAAGGCACCGTATTAAAATTTTCTCAATACCTTAAGAATTTTGACAGAAAACAAATCCGGGCTTTTTTAAAAATGAAAAATAAAAATACCGGAGGTGACGACGAA
>JACMPR010000191.1 GCA_014377385.1 Ferruginibacter sp.
GCTGACCTCGTTTTACCGGCAGGAACAAATATCATCAAATTTGCCCGGCTGTACTGGGGTGGCAGAATCAACAATTCAGTGATTACCGCTTCACCTGACACCCTGCGTAAAATAAAAATCCGCAAAGGTATTACAGGAGTCTACACCGATGCAATTGCACCTGCTGCCAATGTTGATCAGTTTGCTATTACTGCGACAGAAAAAGTATACCAAACTTATGTTGACGTTACTCAGTTTGTAAATGCGCTTGGTGGTGGTACTTACACGGTTGCCAACCTTCCTGCAACTGCAGGTGCTATTGGTAGTGGTGGTAAATACGCAGGCTGGTCTATCGTAGTTGCTTATGAAAATACAACCCAGCCATACAACAGCTTACGTGTGTATGAAGGTTTTGCACAGGTATTCAGCAATGGCGCTGTAACCACATTAAATGTTACTTTATCTGGTTTAAATGTACCCAACAACGCACTGAATGCTGATGAAGCTGTGATGACAACCATGGCCTGGGAAGGTGATGCAAGCCTTGGTGCATCAACAAACAACCCTTTCGGTGATTTTATGAGGGTAAACAATATAGCCGTTAGCAATGCAATGAATCCGGTTGCGAATTACTGGAATGGTTCTATCACTAAGAACGGTGTAAATGTTGCAACAAAAAATCCCAACTACACAAACCAAATGGGAATAGATATTGACGAAGTGAATGTAGGTACCGGTTTTAATATTCAGCCAAACGCTACTACGGTAAGCGTTCAATTTGGAACAGAAGCCGATCAGTATTTTCCAAGCCTTTTCACTTTTAATATCAGGATGAAAGATCCACTGGTTACTTTAAACAAAACCGTTACTGATGCCAGCGCAAATGGGTTTGTTGACGCAAATGAAGAATTGACTTATGTGTTATCTGGATCAAATGGTGGAAATGGAGTTGCTTACAATGCGGTTATAGTTGATACTTTACCATCTAATGTTACATATGTTCCTAATACACTGGAAGTGGTTAACGGTGCTGGTGTGTCTGCAGGAATTAAAACTGATGCGGCGGATGGAGACGAAGCTTTTAAAGGAACAAATGGTAGCAAAACTTATGTAAAATTCTTCGTTGGTCAGGGTGCAACGGGAACAACAGGTGGTCAGTTGCCAGCTGCTCCAAACGGAGATTACAGCGTAAAATTTAGAGTAGTTGCAGGAGCAATTCCAGGAACAATCACTAACACAGCCCGTATTACATCTAACTCACAGGCAGGTGATGTTTTCACGGATGATGGTACTGCAATTATTGGTGATGCAGGTGGCCCGGTTCCTGTAAAACTTTTATCTTTCAAAGCTACTTTGGTTAATAAGAACGGCCTGGTTAAATGGACAACTGAATCAGAATTAAATAACGATTACTTTATTGTAGAGAGAAGCGATGACGGTGTTCATTTTGCTTACAGAGCTAAGGTAACAGGTAACGGTACAACTTCTTTCAGCCATGCGTACGAGTACAATGATGCCTTAAACACAAATGCACAAGTTGTTTATTACCGCTTAAAGATCGTTGATACTGATGGAAAATTTGGTTTCTCTAAAACAATCGCTATTAAGTTAAACGGTTCTTTGAATGTTTCTGATTTCAGCGTGTATCCTAACCCGTTCATCAGCGATATTAAAGTAGCTGTAACAAGTGCTGCTGATGAAATGGCATCTTTCAGGATCATCTCTTTTGATGGCAGGGAAATGTTGAAAAGAAATGTTTCGCTTCAGACTGGTGACAATATAGTAGTACTTACCAACTTCGGTACACTAGCTAAAGGAAACTATATTCTTGAAGTAACTACTTCAACGGATAAGTTTATCAAAAAAATTATTAAGAACTAATTTAAATACTTGGGGGTTTTATTTTACAAGCGGCTGCCTTTTGGTGGCTGCTTTTTTTTACCACAAATTCGGCCTTAGCGGAACTTCTTCACCCTCCTTAGCTCCAGCATATTCAAACTGTTAGAAGTAAAGCCCTGGATATTTGTGTGCACGAGGTGCAAAACCATATCATACCAGAGTGGAATCACAGGTGCATCATGAATGATCATCCGGTCCATTTGCCGGTAGATATCATATCGGACAGAATCATTTTCTTCCCCCAGCGATCGCTCATATAAGAGATCATACAGCTTATTATGATAACGTGTATAATTGGGTGGTGCAGGATTTTTGCTGTAAAAAACGCCGAGGTAATTTTCTGCGTCCGGGTAATCTGCAATCCAGCTTCCCCTGAAAAAAGGCACCTGCGATTTACTGGTTTGCTCAAGCAATAAACTTTTCTGAACGGTTTCTACACTTGCGTTTATCCCTAACTGTTTTAATTCGTTTACGATATAGGTGCCCAGCGCCGCATAGTTGGGTATGGTTAGCAGTTTTATTTCAGGCATATTGTTGTTATCATAACCCGCTTCTGCAAGCAGCCGCTTCGATTTCGCCGGATCATAGCTGTACCCTTTCACCAATGAGTTATTGTAGGAGGGTAAACCCGGCGGAACAAAGCCGCTTTCCGCAGCAGTCCCGATGGAATTACGCAGGTAAAGTATCATCTTCCTGCGGTCAATTCCGTAGTTGATCGCCTGTCGCACCGCGGTAAAACGAAGCGGAGAATTTATAATAAGCGGATTGGCTGTATCAGCCAGTATGCCGAGGTACTCGATATTTAGGTATGAATGTTTATCAAGTAGTAGTTTTCCCTGCCACTCTTTTTTAAGATTTCCCGTTTTGCTAAGTATTTCATCTTTGAATGAAGCGTCAATGTCATTTATAAAATCAAGGCGCTGTTGCTGAAACTCCAGGAATTCAGTAGCCTTGCTGGCATAAAAACTTACTTTGATGCCGTCAAGGTACGGCAGGCGATAGCCGCTGCTGTCTTTTTCAAAATAGTAATTATTTTTCTTAAGTATCAACGCCTGGCCTTCTTCCCAAACGGTAAAGAGAAAAGGCCCTGTCCCAACGGGATGTCTTCTAAAATCTTTACCGTAAAACACTACAGCTTCCTTTGCAACCACAGAACAGTATTGCATACTCAGCATTCCCAGGATTGGTTGAAAAGGTTTTAATAATTGAATCCTGAAAGTTGAATCATTCACTGCCTGAAATGGCAGCGTACTGTCAACCCTGCTGTTGAAAATCCAGGAACCCGGACTGGCAGTATTTCTATCCATTAGCCTTTCAAAACTAAAAACAACATCAGCCGCAGTTAATTTCCTGCCTATTCCGTTTTTAAAAGCTGCATCATTGTGAAAGAATACATCGTTTCTCAAATGAAACACAATGGCGAGATGATCACGTGAAAACTCCCAGCTTTTTGCCAGCGCCGGTCTCACTTTCAGGTTTTCCTCAACTTCCACCAACGTATTATATAACTGGTGAATGGCCCACATAACTGACTGATTTTTTGAAAACGCCGGATCCAGAGAAGCGATCCCATCAGCCTGGTTATAGTGAAATATATTTTTATCCGGATGACGGTGATCGTTACATGAAAATATTACAAGTAAAAAAAAAGCGCACAGTAATTTAACCGGATTTAATGTTGGATTATTCATCATCGTAGGTTTTTAACCGATAGCTCTCAGCAACGAGCCATCTGCCAAACAAACCTACTAATAGTTGAGAACTTACAGCCAATAGCTTTTCACAAAAAAATATGTTCAGATCCGCCAGGTTACCCGGATTAAAAACCGTCAATCAATTACAACTTTTCATTTTGATAATTATCTATACATTTATAGCATCGAACACCGAAATTTTATTGATGCACATTAAACGCCTTTCCAGTCTTTCCCTTAGTATTTTTTTCTGCCTGCTTACTTCGGGAAATACTTTCGCACAGGATATTGATAGAAAAATATTTACCCACGCAGATACATTGCGAGGCTCAAACGGGCCATTCAGGCAATTTTGGAACGTATTGAAATACGAGCTCACGATCAAGCCAGATTACGCATCCAAAACCATTGAAGGAAACAACAGGATAACCTATTTTGATATGGGTGTGAAACTTATGCAGGTGGATCTTCAGGAACCGATGCAATTAGATAGTGCGACCGACGGAGATGCCCGTTATTCTTTCAGGCGGGAAGGGAATGTGTATTGGGTAGAAATAAGAGATTCGGCCGCGGTGTACGCAATAACACCGGGCATAAGATCACTCCTACTTTATTTTCATGGCAAACCGAGGGAAGCAGTGAAACCTCCCTGGGATGGCGGCTGGATATGGAAAAAAGATGATATGGGCAATCCCTGGATGACCGTTGCCTGCCAGGGCCTGGGTGCGAGCGTATGGTATCCCTGCAAGGATATTCAAAGTGATGAACCAGATAGTGGCGCCATTCAGCACATAATCGTTCCCGATAGCCTGGTTGCAGTTGCAAACGGGAGGCTGACTGAAAAAAAATCACTGCACAACGGCACAACGATGTACAGCTGGGAAGTAAAGGCACCGATCAATAACTATTGCATTATACCTTCTATTGGAAAATACGTGCATTTTAAAGCAACCTACAGCGGTGAAAAAGGCAAACTTGACATGGATTACTGGGTGATGGCATACAACCTCGAAAAGGCAAAAAAACAATTTACGGATGCTCCCCGCATGATGAAGGCTTTCGAATACTGGTTTGGCCCCTATCCTTTTTATAAAGATGGATATAAAATTGTTGAAGCGCCCGAATTAGGAATGGAACATCAAAGCGCTATTGCGTATGGCAATGGTTACCGGAATGGATACAATAATCCGTACAGGCAAAATATAAGCTGGTCGGGAACAAAATGGGAACAGAAATTTGACTTTATCATCATTCATGAAAGCGGTCACGAGTGGTTTGGCAATAATATTACCACCAATGATATTGCTGATATGTGGGTGCATGAAAGTTTTACTTCTTACAGTGAAGTATTGTTTGTTGA
>JACMPR010000023.1 GCA_014377385.1 Ferruginibacter sp.
TGCACCATTTTTCAAGTCGCCGGTTCACGAAATACCAAAGGTCGTTCAGGTCTCGTTTTACAAAAATGGCAGTAGAAGTTTTGCAGTAGCCACTCTAACTCGTTGTTTCTGTTGCCCGCCCGAACGTATCGTGCAATAAGGGCGGGCATTCTTTTTCAAGCTTGCGGCTGCTGCGTTTTTTGTTGTGATGACCGTAGAGATAAAGTTTTAGCAGCAATGCCGGCGCATACGGTGGACAACCTTCGCTCTTGTGCATTGTTATAGTAAAACTCATTTTCTCCAAATCAGGTTTATCAATAAAAGCATCAATAAGCCTTACGGGATTATAGGCTGATACCTGTTGTTCGAAGGTGCTGAAGAAGCTTTGATGGCGGTTGTTTCCGGTGATGAATTGCATGCATTCTTAATAGCAAAAACTATACACAGTTTGCGCTATGCACGTAGTGTGTATATTTGATGAAGGCAGGATGGTTTTTTTACAAACTCTCGTTAGCTGTAATTACTTAAAAGGCATCACGATGACGAAATGGCTTTTTTTATATTTTGTCCTGATACATACCGTGTGCCTTGCACAGACTTTAAAAATTACTGGATTAAAAAATAAAACCGCGTATGCCTGTGGCCTCAATGAAATTCACGTAGAAGCTGAAGGATTTTCTTGCAAATCGTTAATAATTTCTACTGATAATGGTAGAATAGAAAAAATGCCAGCTTGTGGATATAATTACGTTCCTAAGAATGTAGGGGTATCAAAAATCTATGTAAAAGCAAAGGTCAATAAAAAAATAATTGATATTGGGTTCGTAGACCTCGTTATCAAAGATGTGGAGCCTATGTTTTTCATATCATTCAGTAAAGATGGAGAAATAACAAAATCGGATATTGCCGCTCAAGGATACGTAAGGGCTGATGCTTTCGAACTTGGATGTGTGTATTATATTGCTATTAGTGTAGACAGATTTGCTGTAAAAATTGTGAGAGATTCCAAAACAATATTTGAAAAAAATAATAGTGGCAACGAAATTAATTTCGAAACTCGAGTTGCATTTAAAAAGTTGCAAAAAAATGATGTTGTGCTAATTTCAAATATAATCTGTCGATGGCCAGATGAGAGGATAAAGCAAATTAAATCTACCAGCTTTAAAATTATCGATTAGGTAACTACAGCCAGTCAAGTAAGCAAGGGGGTTTTCACCCCCTGCTCCTCACAGAACCGGACGTGAACTTCTCGATTCATACGGCTCTTCAAGATGCTTCTTTGAATTAGTAAGCGGGGCATACTCTCCAAGGGGCAAACAGACCGGGTTGCAATTTATACAACGTATTCAGCCACCTGAGGCTTTTCCGCAGGCTCATTCTCTTATTCAAAGCATTCGGGAATAGTTCTCCAGCTTTCTTCTTAAGACAGCGAAACATGCTACCGGTTTGATGCTAAAGGTTGCTCCACTTCCCATCGAGAGAACTACTCTCATCGCAAAAGCAGCTTAGCTGGACACACACATTGGTATTGCTGCAAGTGGGACCTTGAAACTTCGGCTTTTTGCATCGCTGTACTTTAATTCGGACGATTTTCAATTTGGCTTTTAGTTGTTAACTTCAACTTTATATTTTCAATTGGGCAGCGGTTCCGGACGTTATAAAATATCCCACCTTGAGTAATACCTATCCGTTAGCATAAATAAAAATACGCATTCATAAGTGAGAAAAATACCCTAAATCTATGAGGAAAAGATCTTGAATAATTTTTCCCTTATCGCTAATTTCAGGTCGGTAGAAATAAGTGAAAATATTACTAAAACTGCCATCGGCGGAATAATCTGACACAGCGCCCAATCTGGAGGTAGGAATAATATTTTAAATTTTATTTTATGAAGATTTTCAATTTTTTTCTGTTTTTATTGATATTGCTAGCATGCCAGAATACACCAATAAAGGCACAAAATCAAGATCAAACTTTAGTAGGTACACTACAAAATGGCACTGCAGTTCTAACAGTTGATATGCCTAAAATGCTTGCAACTTACAATGCAAATTTACTCAAAATGTCCGGCATCGATGGTAAGTTTACTGACCTGACAATTAAGACCACCTCAGACAAACAGTATTTTCTGGTTTTCAAAGGGGCTATCTATAGTTCTTCTTTTAGGGTAACTGCAATTAGTTCAAATTTATATGCCGATGATGGTATTTCGTGCACAACATCCGATTGCGCTTCAGAAGATTTTGGTTGTACCCCAAAACTTTCCGGAGCTGGTTGTTATCCTTGTAGCAATAGAGGAAAATGTACAAAAACAGTAAGTAGTGTTTCGTTGCTTGATTAATAAATTAGAACTTCAAATACCTATGGTTATTTTTTTCTTATTAAGCCATAGGTGTTTGTTTCTTAGCTAAGTCCTCTTTAATTTAACCTTCTGACATCGTTTCATTATTAATTTCAATAGTTGCAACAATTTTTTCTTATAAACTAATGGTCATCAAATAATAACTGGACATACTTCTGCCAGTCGAATAAGTAAGGGTGATTTCATCCCCTGCTCCTCACATAACCGCACGTGAAGCTGTCGATTCATATGGCTCCTCAAAATGTGTCTTTCGATTAATAAGCGGGGCATACACTCCAATGGGCAGCCAAAGTATGAGTTACGTTTTTATCACGAATGAGTAGACTTGAAAATAAAGACTGCCCATAGTCGAGTAAGCAAGGGGATTTTCACGCGCTGCTCCTCCCAGAACCGTACGTGAACTTCTCGATTCATACGGCCCTCCAAGATGCTTCTTTCAATTAGTAAGCGGGGCATACTCTCCAAGGGGCAAACAGACCGGGTTGCAATTTATACAACGTGTTCAGCCACCTGCGGCTTTTTCGCAGGCTCATTCTTTTGTTCCAAAAACATTCGGGAAGAGTTCACCACCTTTTTTCTTAAAACAGCGAATCATACAGCCGGTTTGATGGTGAAGGTTGCTCCACTTCCCCCACCGGGAGACCTGCTCTCATCACATAGGCAGCTTAGCTGGACACATCAGGGCATTCGCTAACATGGCTTAACATCAAATTCATAACTTACCCGGCAGCGTTGCGGGGCAGAAGGGATACTAATTCCTCACCGGCACAAAGGCCTGTTCATCAGCGGGCATTTATACGAAACCTGTGGCGGCATTGCCCGGAAAAAAATATAAATGTAATCCTTGCCAGTAAAATGCTCCCTTCAAACCTGAATTGACATGCACACAGCATTGAGCGAATTGAATTTTAACCGAAATATCTTACATTTGCCGCTCGAAAATAAAAGCAAATACAGTATGAGTGGCGCATTAAAAGAAGTAAGAAACAGGATCAAAAGCGTACAAAGCACCCAGCAGATCACCAAAGCAATGAAAATGGTAAGTGCCGCCAAGTTACGTCGTGCGCAGGATGCTATTACGCAAATGCGCCCTTATGCCCAGAAACTACAGGAAATGCTGAGCAATATTGTTAGCAGTAGTGAAGGCGATGTAGCTATGGATCTTGCAGTTGAAAGACCAGTTGAAAAAGTGCTGGTAATAGTTGTAACCAGCGACAGGGGCTTGTGCGGCGGCTACAATAGCAACCTTATTAAATTAACAAAACAGGTAATACAGGAAAAATATCCATCTCAGTTTGCCAGGGGTACAGTGCAGGTTTTACCTATTGGAAAAAAAGGCTATGAGTATTTTACCAAAAATGGATTTAAAGTCGTGGATGCTTACTGGGATATTTTCACCGGGTTAAGTTTCGACAGGGTGCAGGCGGCTGCGAAATATGCCATGAATGCCTTTGCCTCAAAGGAGGTAGATGTGGTTGAACTTGTATATAGTGAATTTAAGAATGCGGCAACCCAGCAATACATTGCAGAAGCATTTTTACCGGTTCAAAAAGTAACGGACACGGGTAATAAAAAGAAAGCAGATTTCATTTTTGAGCCCAACCAGGCTGTACTAATAGAAGAGTTAATGCCGAAAATACTGAATACGCAATTGTACAAAGCCGTATTGGATGCCAATGCAAGTGAACACGGTGCCCGTATGACAGCCATGGACAAGGCAAGTGACAATGCCAACGAGCTGCTAAAATCATTGAAAATAAGTTACAACCGGGCAAGGCAGGCTGCTATTACTACCGAACTTTCAGAGATTGTGAGCGGCGCTGCAGCTTTACAAGGGTAATTGATCTGGAAATTTGACAGTTTGGAGATTTGAAATTGGCAAATCTTTAAATTGCGAGGATATAATCTTCCAATCTCCCAATTTTCAAATCTTCAGATAAACATGGAACTTTCTCAAATCATTCCCCATATTGAAGCACTGATATTTGCCAGTGACAAACCATTGACCTCTCCCGAAATCATGGAACTGGTGAATACAGCCCTCGGTTTTATTGACGACCGTGCCGGCATTGACCAGGTAGAAACAGCAATTTCGGGGATAAAAGAGAAGTATGATACTGAGTTCTATGCTTTCGAATTAAAACAAATAGGTGGTGGCTGGCAATTTCTTACCAAACCGGAATACCATAAAACCGTTGCCCTTATTAACGGCGATAAATTTATAAAGAGACTCTCTGCAGCAGCGATGGAAACCCTTGCCATTATTGCGTACAAGCAGCCAATCACCAAAAGTGAGATTGAATCCATCCGCGGCGTTAACTGCGATTATGCAGTACAGAAATTATTAGAAAAAGACCTGGTGATCATATCAGGCAGGAACGAAGACGCCGTTGGCAAACCGCTTATCTATGCTACTTCCA
>JACMPR010000192.1 GCA_014377385.1 Ferruginibacter sp.
GAACTAACGGTAACAGATCCCTGCACACTGCAGCTTGGTTGCGTTGCAGTTATTGTTGGTGCTGCGGGTGAAGATGGTGCTGCATTTATCGTTACAGCATTTGAAGCTGCAGAAGTTCCACAACCATTTGTTGCAGTAACTGTATAAGATCCGGGAGACAAACTTGTAAACGTTCCAGTGGTGTTGGATGTGATGGTTGTTGCTCCACTCATCAGATTATAAGTAAGTCCGGCAATTGGTGAACTTACAGATACCGAACTTTGCGCTGTACAAGTTGGTTGAATTCCGGTGATTACTGGTGCTGCAGGGGAAACGGGTGCTGCATTGATCACAATTGAAGAAGAGGGAGCGGATGTGCCGCAAGTGTTGGTTGCGGTAACAGTATAGGAACCAGGTGTAACGTTTGAAAAATTTCCCGTTATATTGGTTGCTACTAAAGTTGCACCACTCATAAGCTTATACGTAAGTCCGGCAATCGGTGAAGTCACGGATACCGAACCTGTCACTGTACAAGTTGGTTGAGTAGCGGTAACAACAGATACTGCAGGTACTGGTATCACAATGTTTACATTACCAAAACTAACTGAAGGACAAAATCCATTAGATGTTGATACAGTATAGTTCCCAGCCTGGGATGCATTCGTAATTGGAAGTAAATAACGGAGGGTATCATTAGAGCTTTCAAATGATGTACCCAGGCCCTGTAAAGTAATAATGGGTGAACCATTATTGAGGATAGTATAGGTTTGGTTAGCTTTAGAGGGCCTGATTTTAAGTTCAGCTGTTTGACCTACACAATAACTACCACCACCAACTAAAACTCCCGGAAATGTTTCCCTTCCTAAAATATATCTAGAATATACCCTGCCGCTGCATCCATTACTAAAATTTACGAAAACAGAATAATTGCCTTTTTGTGTCGGGTTATAAGAGTCAGTATTTGCACCTGGAATAAGTATCCCATCTTTATACCATTGATAATTTATCCCTCCAGTTGCTTTCAACAATATATTTCCTCCTGTACAAATAAAGTTAGAGGTTGCAGTAATTCCTCCAATTGTTGAATTTGTTGAACAAGGCGTTACATGTAGCGTGGTCCAAGGTAAAAAAGTATTATTGCACGCATTAAAAACTTGCGAACCTCCGCCAGGTGTTTGATACACTTCAAACACTTTTACATGAATGAAATATGTTATGCCGGGAATTAAATTCCTTACGGAGGCTGATGTTGCGAAAGTAGTAAATATCTCAGCTGCTGGAACATTATCTGGATTTGATTGTACTGAAACAGCATATTGATATTTTACATAATTAACCCTACCAGAGGGATACCAGGCAAAACGCATTGAGTCTCCGCCCAAAGCGCTAACATTTAAATCATCAACGTTTCCATAAGTCACATCAAAACCACTAGTGCAGAAGGGATTAGTTATGCCTGAAACAAAATAATATCCTGCATCTAACGCTGAATTAACTCGTGCGGCAACACTCAGTGCTCCTCCATTTCCTGGTAATGGTCCACCTAAAATTCCTCTCGGATTGTCAAAACGATACATCCTTCCTATTTCGCTGTTTAATACCCCTAACTGAGCATCTTCCCCTCGACAGACAATTTTATTTACGGGATTACCAAATAAAGTGCAGGGTGAATTTTGTGCTTTACTATTCTGTGTAAATAACAATATGGCAATAATGAATACTAACCTTACCAATGGGTCTGAGATTAAATTTCGCATCTTTAAATTTTTTACTGAACCAATATCCAAGCAGCCCATTTAACGGGCTCATCCTTATATCTATTTCTCATCAATGTTTGTGATTCTCTGAATGCAACATTCACATCCTTTCCACCGAAATATTTTTTATAAAACTCCTGCATGAATTCCGCAGTTTCATTATCCGGAACTTTCCAAAGACTCATAATCAAATGTTGCACGCCGGCCATCTTGAAAGACCGCTGTAAACCATACACGCCTTCACTTCCCTGTACATCGCCTAAGGCTGTTTCGCAAGCAGATAATACAACCAGTTTTGTATTAGGTAGATAAAGGGAAGCGACTTCATAAGCAGTTAAGAACCCATCTTCAGCCCGCCCTAACGGTTTTCCCTGCCAGGTATTATTAGCACCGGCAAACAATAAGCCTGAGCGCATCAATGGATTGTCTGATTGCTTAAACGCAACTCCACTCTTATCAAAACTTTTTTGAAATTCACTTCTTTTATCCTCTTTTGGATCAGGGAAAAAAAAGCCATGCGTAGCAATATGTAAAAAACCCGGTGAAGATTTGCCATTTAAAATTTTAAACGATTCTTCTGTTGCCTTTATCCCTTCAGATAAATCGACCTTTATTTTTTTAGCATCTGCTAATTTTTTTATAGCATTTATTTCCTTTTGTGTACCTGGTAAGTAGGTCCAGTTTTTTCCCCGTGTGTTATCCGTTGGGAAAGCAAGATCAGTTTCAGATGTAGTATTTAACGAAGTGGAAGTGTTTTGCCTTCCAACATCAACATCCTCGTCATATATAATGCCTCCGTAAATTTTTACTCTATCGTTAAAGCCTTTTTGATTTGTAGTGGAACTTGTTAGGGAGTAGGTTGTATTTAATTGTACCAACTGATAACGGTCAATCAATGATTCAGAAGCTGATATCGGCAAGGCTGAAAAGGCAAGTTGATGTAATTTCCCTGCTGGGGCGAAGTATATCTTTTTAATTCCATTCAATTCTTTTTCTAATGGTTTCCAAACCAGTTCAAAAAGATTCCTATTATTCACCTTACGGGACCTGTTTTGCGCATACATTTCTGACACAGTTGCATTACTTCCAATAAAATCATCCAGTTCTTTCTTTTCAAAAAGGTGAATCATTTTTGGCCTCGTTTCCTTTCGTAGCAGAATTGCGACATAAAAAGTACTATCCGTCCATCTTGCTCCATCGTTATATCTAAAATCCATAAATTCTATGGCGGCTTCCCCAGGTTTCAAAGATTGTTGTAGCAATTTCCAATCCACGGCTTTTTGTTGGGCAGCTTTAAAATTGTTTGATGAACGTGAAAGCTCTTTCTCCAAAACATTTGCTTTCTCTTCTAATGTTTTTATTTCATCTGCTGTAGTGCCTTCGGCGTTCACGTATAGTTGTCCGAGCTTTTGTTTTTGAGAAGTCCAGGTATCAAATTTCTTGAGCAAGTTCGAATCACTTCTCATATAGATAATGCTTCTTAATTGCTGTGTTGAAGAGAGAATCAAAGTACGATTGCGTAATGACACAAGAAGCGGTTGGGTTGCATCTTCTTTATTTAATTCTTTATAAAAGAACGAAAGGTATTCATCCGACGTGCCATTTATATTTTTTATATAAGCATCTTTTTCGGCTTCACTTGTAAATTGAAAAATCTTATTTATTCTTTCGAAAGATGCTGCTGATACGACTTCGTAGAAAGATTTCGCTTTTGCAATTTCTCCCATACTCCAATACAATTTTGCCATCGAAATAGTATTAGAAGAATAATAGGGATGATCTTTTCCCAATGTCTTATCC
>JACMPR010000193.1 GCA_014377385.1 Ferruginibacter sp.
ATACCCGGTACTATTGATAAAGACATAGCAGGAAGCGATTTTACTATAGGATTTGACACCGCCGTAAACACGGCCATTGAGGCTATAGATAAAATAAGAGACACAGCAGATGCACATGACCGTCTTTTTATAGTGGAAGTAATGGGTAGAGATGCAGGTTACATTGCCTTGCACAGCGGCATTGCAACCGGGGCAGAAAATATTTTGATCCCGGAAAGAAAAACAGATATCGAAGAAGTAATAAGACAATTGGCCGAAAAGGAAAGACGCCACAAGCTGGTAAACCTGATAGTTGTTGCTGAAGGGGATGAATTTGGCGGTGCTAATGAAGTAGGGAAAATTATCCAGGAACGTCTTCCACAGCAGGAAGTAAGGGTTTGTATTCTCGGTCACATACAACGGGGCGGATCGCCTAGTTGTTTTGATCGGTTAATTGCCAGCCGGATGGGTTATTCTGCAGTAGAATGTTTAATTGAAGGCAAGTACAATGTATTTGTTGGAATCGTAAACAACCGCATGCATTATACACCATTGAACGAAGCTGTAAAAAAGAAACAACGCATCAGTGAAGAATGGATGAAAATTGTTAAGATATTAGCATCCTAAATAAGTTTACTTTAAAGGGAGACAACCCACGTCCTCTCTCTTTAATAACTGGTTATAATTATTTCACCGGATTTTTAAATAAAGAACTAATCGTGGAAAAGTTCTGCAATGGATTCAGGGCATGAGTAAAAATATTAGCAAATACCTGCACACCGAAATGGATAAAGCGGCTGGCATAAAGCACACGATGAAAAGAACCAAAATAGTTGCTACTGTTGGTCCTGCTTGCTCTACTTACGATAAATTACTTGACCTGGTTAAGGCCGGTGTTAATTGTTTCAGGCTCAACTTTTCTCACGGTGCTCACGCAGATAAAGCGATAATCATCGATTTTTTGAGACAAATAAATGAGAACGAACCTTATAATATAGCCATCCTCGGCGATTTGCAGGGCCCTAAGCTAAGGGTGGGTGATCTTGAAAACGGAAGGATAGATTTAAAAGAGGGGCAGGAAATTATTTTTACTACCGAAAAAATTGTTGGTACGGCTGAAAGAATTTATGTATCCTATCCAAGCCTTGCCAGTGATGTAAAAATTGGTGAGCGTATTTTTTTGGATGATGGAAAAATGGAAGTTAAAGTAATCGAGATTCTAAATCCGAACGAAGTTAAAATTTCTGTTACATTGGGCGGTATTTTGCTGCCAAAAAAAGGTGTAAACCTTCCTGACTCCGCACTTACGATGCCTTCACTAACTGAAAAGGATATCGCTGATCTTGAATTTATTTTAGAGAAAGACCTTGATTGGGTTGCGCTTTCTTTCGTACGTTCAACAAAAGATATAAGAGAGTTAAAAAGACTTATTAGAAAAACTGATAGTAAAATAAAAATCATTTCAAAAATTGAAATGCCGGAAGCATTAACCAATATCCGGGATATTATTATTGAAAGCGACGGCATTATGATTGCCCGTGGCGATTTGGGTGTTGAAGTTCCAATTGAGCAAGTTCCTTTAATACAAAAAGAAATCATTTTAAAATGTATGCACCGTGCCAAGCCGGTAATTGTTGCTACCCAAATGATGGAGAGTATGATGGAGCGAACCAAGCCCAACCGTAGCGAAGTAACCGACGTTGCCAACGCTGTGCTGGAAGGTGCTGATGCCGTGATGTTAAGCGGCGAAACAGCCATGGGAGACTATCCAACACTGGTGGTAGAAACGATGAGTAAAATTATAATGGAGGTTGAGAATAAGGCCTATAATTTCGACAGGGATGATATACTTACCCCACAGCCGCACTCTCCTTCCTTGTTAAGTGATGCGCTTTGTTCCAGTGCCTGCAAACTGGCAAAAGATGTAAATGCATCTGCATTGGTAGGAATGACGCAGAGCGGTTATACTGCCTTTATGCTGAGTAGCTACCGGCCTAAAGCACCCTTGTTTATCTTCAGTAAAGAAAGAACGCTTATTAACCAGTTAAGTTTAAGCTGGGGGGTACGAGCTGTGTATTACGGTGAAGAAGTAAGCCTGGATGATATTTTTCTGGACCAGATAAATATTTTGAAAGAAAGAGGATTTCTGCAGAAAGGGAATATTGTGGTAAACACCGGTAGCACGCCCATCGATCAACATTTACCCACCAACGTTATTAAAGTAACCGAAGTAGATTAATTATTTAAATCATTTTTTTAAAAGCCTTCTTTAATAAAAAGAGGGCTTTTTTATTACAAAGCCAATAAACTGCAGCCCCTGATATCTGAATGGTCTAGGCGGCCTAAAATTTCAAAGCTGCCATCAGCAAATAATTTACCTGCATCATCAGTGGCTAAAAATGAGCAGGAATAAAGGTTTGCCAAGTCAATAATATTTACAGCCCCCGATAAAATGATGCCCTCGTTGTTGCTGTGAATGGCAAATGGGTCATCTTCTTCCCGAATTAAAATTTTCATCCACGGAGGGGAGTTAAAAATTCCGTTGTCTTTGGAGTATGCCTGGCTAAGCAGTTCCGTCATGCCATATTCGGATTGTATATGTTGCAGCTGAAATGCCTGTTGCAAAACCGTG